>JBBRBX010000031.1:0-48768 GCA_038205395.1 Caldilineales bacterium | reverse complement strand
ATGCTGCCGTGCAGATGAAGCACAGCCGACAGAGATGCCGGCAGAGATGCCGACAGACCCGTGGAACAGCGGCGCTGCTCTTGCCAGAGCAGCCGCTGGCTCAAAGTCAAGTTGGAGCGGCTCCACGCGATGTGCTGGGGCAAATCATGAGAAATGGATGCGCTGTTGGTCGAAAGTGATGCTACCATAGCAAAAAGACGTGTACCGACTGCGGCGCACCATGCGCCAATGAAGGCAAATAGGCTGTACCTAGCTATCAGTCTACACACCACGCCCACCGCCAATGATTACAGATTGCTGACATTTCTGGTAAGAAAAACACTCCACGGCTGAGCCGTGGAGTGTCGCGTAAAGTGTCATCGTGCAGAAAAACGACTTGTGCGGGGAGAGAGGAAGCTAGCGCATCGTCAGCGCCATGACTGCCTTCTGCACATGCAAACGGTTTTCCGCCTCGTCATAGACGATTGAGTTGGGGCCGTCAATGACGCCATCCGTCACTTCGATGTTGCGATCGGCAGGCAGGCAGTGCATATACAGCGCATTCGGTTTCGCCATACCCATCCGCCGCTCGTCGGTAATCCAGTCAGTGTATTTCTTACCGATCTTGGCGCTTTCGGCGTTATCGGATGTGGTGAGCAGTGCGCCCCAGCTTTTGGGGTAAACAATGTCGGCATCCTGAAAACCGGCGTCAAAATCATCCAACTGTTCAAAACTGCCGCCAAAGCTGCGCACATTGTCCTTGGCTTGCTGCACAATGTCGGGCATCAGCTTGTACTCTGGCGGGTGCGTGAGACGCACGTTCATGCCGAAACGGGTCATCTGCAGGATCAGGCTTTGCGGCACGGAAATCGGTTTTTGATAGCTGCTGGCGTAGGCCCAACTTACGTTGATGGTCTTGCCGCGCGGGTCGACCACTTTTTCAATAATCGTGAGCAAGTCCGCCAGGATTTGGAAAGGATGATACACATCGCATTGCATGTTCAGCACAGGTACACGTGAGGCCTGGGCCACTTCATTGATATACTGGTTGCCCACCCCCCAATCGCACTGGCGAATGGCGATGCCGTCATAGTAACGCCCATAGATTTCGCCGATTTCCTTGGCCGTGTCGCCGTGGCTGATCTGGGTTGTATCCGAGTCGATAAAAGCGGCGTGGCCACCCAACTGCGCCATACCCGCCTCGAAACTGGAACGGGTGCGCGTGCTGGTGAAAAAGAAGAGCAAAGCAAGAACACGGTCGCGCAGCAGCGCGTGGGGTACGCCAAGGGCGCGATCCTGCTTTAGTTTCAGAGCCACGTTGATGACAGTCTCGACCTCTTCCTTGGAGAAATCCAGGTCGCCGATCAAATCGCGGCCGCGTAAATCCGTCTGCATTGCGTTTCATCTCCTGCTTACTAGTAAGGAATTGCGTTAATCAAAAAAGGCTCTTTATTTTAGCGCCAAACTGCAGAGACACCAATTGGTGCGACGAAAGACGGGAGGCATCGCCTCTTGGCAGCGCATGGCGCCGCGGGCTGATTGCTCGATTATAAACTGTCATTGTATGATGACAACCAGCCTTAGCAACCAGATTCCAGCCGTTTCAGATCTGCAAGGAAACATGATGACAAGCGGAAAGATGGCGCGGCCGCGCGGCCTGTACTTTGAAGAATTTGTCGTGGGCGACACAGTCGAAAGTGTGGGCCGCACCGTTACGGAGGCCGACATTGTCCTCTTTGCCGGGTTGTCAGGCGATTACAACTTGATCCACACGGATGCCGAATACAGCAAAAGCCAGGTGTTTGGCCAACGGGTGGCGCACGGTCTGCTGGTGCTCAGCATTGCCAGCGGCATGGCCGTGCGGCTTGGCTTTATGGAGGATACAATCATTGCTTTCCGCGGGCTGGAATGGAAATTTACGGCGCCGGTCTTTGCCGGCGACACCATTCGCCTGCGCGTCGCAGTGGAAGAGATCAAGCCGATGCCGCGCTTGGACGGCGGCCTGGTGCGTTTCAAGATGGAAGTGCTCAACCAGCGCAGTGAAACGGTGAATCGTGGCGTCTGGAATGTTCTCTGCAAGGGGCAGCCGGCGTGACACTGTTGCTTTTGGGGCTTGTCTTTGTCCTGCTGGCGCTTGGGCTTGGCCTGTATTGGCAAAGCAGACGCACACAGAAGGCGACTGGGCTGCCGCAAGGCACAGTGGTTTACAGCGACACTGGCCAGGAACAGACAGTGCTGAAGCCGCTTCTCTCGCGCCGTTACGGCCTGGTGGGCAAACCGGACTATCTGGTTGAGGTGGCCGGCGCCGGCCGGCGGCTGATCGTGCCGCTCGAAGTCAAGAGCGGCAAACGCCCAGCGGCGGCCCATGCCGGCCATCTGCTGCAATTGGCGACCTACTGTCTCCTGGTGGAAGATGTATACGGCCAGCGCCCGCCGCACGGCTATCTGCGCTACGCAGATGCCACACTCACAATTCCCTATACGGACGAACTGCGCACTGCCGTTTTGCACAGCGCAGCAGAGATTCGCCAGGCACGCACTGCTGCCAACGTGGTGCGCAGCCACAATGAAGCTATTCGCTGCCGGCGCTGCGGCTATCTGCAAAGCTGTGGCGCCGGCGCCCTGGCAGAACCTATTTAAAACATCCGCCCGGCAAACAGCGCATGTACAATGCAGGCTGCATGGAGACCAACTTGGCAACTATCGCCGCAAGCAACGCAGGAATCCGCTATGAATGCGACGCTCAATCTTACAGGCACAGGCGCAACGATCTTGGTGGTAGAGGACAACGCATCGGCGCGTCTGGCGCTGGAGGCGCTGCTGGGTGCCTTAGGCTATAAGACGCTCAGCGCCGCCGATCCGGACACAGCCATTACGTTATTTCAAACACAGCCGGACGCTGTCGATCTGGTAATCAGCGATCTCCTGCTGCCCCAAATGAATGGCCTGGAACTCTTTGTCCGGCTGAAGCAGGTGCGACCGGCGCTGCGCTGTATTATTATGAGCGGCTATCCGTTGGAAGAAGAGTACGAACGGCTCTTACGCTACGGGGTTCGCCACTGGATCCAGAAGCCGTTCAACCTGCGCGATCTATCAGCACTGCTGCAAACTGTGCTGAACGGCTGAAGGCAGCAGCGCCAAATCGGCCGGCCAATCCAGATCGAAGCGCACCGTCGGCGAGTCGTAAATGCGGGGGGTCAACCCAGCGGCGGCAGCCGCCGCCAAATGGGCGGCATAGCTGTTTTCACCAAAGCAAAAAGGCAGTGCAGATGGCAGGCGCAGATGGAGTGCATTGGTGCCGCCGTCCTGGGCCGGGCTGATGACCAGCCCATCTTCGCCTTCACTGAGCGCACACAACGTCTGCAAATCTACTATTGTCAAGAGCGGCAGGTCAGCCGGCAGAATCAGCAACGACTGAGCGCCCGCCTGCTGGGCATACTCGCGTCCTTGCACGAGGGCGAGATTGAGATCATGCCCATCTTCATGCAAAACCAACACACCAGATCTGTGCGCCAGTTCGCCGACAGCCGGGTCGCGCGTGACGACCAGCAGGGTGGAGAACAGGGCGCTTTGCGCTGCCAGCGACAGGGTGCGCCCCAGCAGGTTGCGCATGACGGCAGCCCGTTCTCCCACAGCCAGAACGGGGGCCAAACGGCTCTTGGCCTCGGCCAGCGGTTTGACCGGGGCCAACAGCCAGCGGTTCATAAAGCAGGCGGAGACAGTGGTCGATCTGGCAGCGGCCGATCCGGCAGCGGCTGGCGATGGCCGGTGCGCTGGGCGAGTGCAAAATCCAATACAGTGCGCGCCAGGCGCGTCTTTGACGCCAGATCAGTCATCAACGTATCGACAGCAATGGCCGGCATGGGTAAATCGTCAGCCAGAGCAGAATCAGCAGCATCAACCACAAAAGCCGTCAGAACACCGTCAAAATGATCCGCCACCGTGCGCGCACTGACCTCTTTGCCCATCTCCAACATCATCTTGGCCGCCGGCCCCTTGAGCGCATGACCGCCCACAATCGGCGTTACCGCAATCTTGGGCACGGGCAGTTTGCGGATAAAGCGGCGCACGCCCGCAATGCTGAGGATGGGGTCGATGCTCAAATAGGGGTTGCTGGGGCAAAACACAACAATGTCGGCATGCTGAAGAGCGGAGAGTGCAAACTCGCTTAAGTTCGCTTCACTCGCCCCCACATAGGTCAGATCGATAACACAGGGTTCACAGCGGCGGCGGACAAAATAATGTTGGAAGGGCAAATCGCCCTCGTCCGTATGCACCAAAGTGCGTACAGGCTGGTCGCTCATCGGCGTCACCAGCGAAGGAATGCCGAGGCTGCGGCGCAGGCGGTCGGTGACATCGCTGAGCGTGATGCCTTGGTGCAGCCACTCGCTGCGGCGCAGATGCATGGCTAAATCCAGATCGCCGAGTCGAAACCAATCTTCGCCGCCAATTGCTTCCATGGCCCCCAGTACGGCAGATGTATCGCCTGCGCGCCCCCAACCGGTGACAGGATTGTGGATGCCGGCCAGGTTATACAGCACGGTATCAATATCGGGACAGATCGTGAGGCCCCAATGTTCAAAATCATCACCGGTGTTGACGATGACGGTGAGCGCACCGCGCGGCAAGATCTCTTGCAGACCGGCGGCCAGTTTGGCCCCGCCCACACCGCCCGCCAGCGCCACAACCCGAGGTCCAATCATCCCATCTACCTCCATACCACCTGTCCAGCCAATGCAGCGCGCTCCTTTTCCTTTTGTTCAGCCGGGTAGCCTACCGTCAAAATAGCCTGCGGCTGCCAGTGATCCGGCAGACTGAGCACCTGCCGCACCAAATCAGGCACAAACAAAGGGGCGCACAGCCATGACGAACCCAATCCGGCATCGTGTGCAGCCAGCAGCAAATTCTGACAGGCCAACGCCACACTCTGCACGGCCATCACAAATTCCGCTTGAGACCGTGCTGGATCAGTATAGACATCCATCTCTTCCATCGTCAAAGAGGGCACAATCAAAACCGGCGACGACGTGAGACGTGCGTGGCTGATGGCAATGCGGCGGGCAATCTGTTCCTGGCCGGCCCCGTCGGCGCCGAGGTCTTGCTGCCAACGCTCGCTCATCCGCCGGCTCAATTCCCCCTTGACAGCCGCGGTAGTGACGACACAAAAGCGCCACGGCTGGCGGTTGTGTGCCGAAGGCGCCCAGCGCGCCGCCTCCAACAAGGAGAGCACAAGCGCCTGAGGCACTGGCTGTGGCTGATAGCGACGAATGGAACGCCGCCTATGCACAAGGCGCCAGAAAGCAGACGACAGCCCTTCAGGAGCGTCTGCCGATGGTGCACTGTTCAATTCGGCGTTTAACTCGCCTGAGGCTGTCATACCCATTCGATGCTTTCGCAGCCCATTACCCGCTGCGTGTGCGATTATACCACGAAGGCAGAAAACACCAAGGGAAAAAACCCAGGGCAAAAGACACGGGACAGTGGCACGGATGCCGATGGGAATCCCGCCCCGCTTTGACGATCTGCCTCCTTCAGTGTAGAGTACAGCTATCAATACCTCCTCTTGTCCGCCAAGCCGAACGAATAAGGATTGTTATGGTTGCCCAGCAAGACTCCAAGCGCGTTGCTCTATATCTGCAAGACAAACATCCCATTCGGGACGGCATGGAGTATGCCCGTTATGCCGAGGCGCGTGGGTTTGAAGCCGTATGGCAGGCGGAGAGCCGGCTGGTGCGCGATGCCATTGTGCCCATGGCCGCTTTTGCAGCAGTCACCGACCATATCCAAATCGGTTCGGGCGTTATTAATAACTGGACACGCAACATTGGGCTGTTGGCGGCCACCTTTCTGACGCTGGATGATCTGGCGCCCGACCGCGTGATATGCGGCATCGGCGCCTGGTGGGATCCGTTGGCGAAGAACGTGGGCATTGAACGGCGCAAACCGCTGGTGGCAATGCGCGAGACGATTGAAGTGATGCGCCGCCTGTTGGCGATGGAACGAGTCACCTTTCATGGCGAATTTCACCATGTAGACAACATCGAACTGGATGTAATCCATGGACGACGCGAGCCACGCAATGTCAAAATTATGATCGGCGCCACCGGCCCGCAAATGATGGAGATGACCGGTGAGATCGCCGATGGCGCCGTACTTAACTACTGTGTGCCGCCCGAATACAACATCGAAGCGATGGAGCAGTTAACCCGCGGCGCGGCGCGTGCAGGACGCTCGCTGGCAGAAATAGACCGCCCGCAGTTGATCGTCTGCTCGGTGCACGAGGATCGGCAGACGGCGCTGGATGGCGCACGCGAGCTGCTGACGCAGTATCTGGCGCAGCAGCCGCATATCGCTAAGGCCAGCGGCGTCAAACCGGAGGTAGTGCAGCAGATACAGTCGACTTTGGGCTGGCCGGCGACCAAGGAGCAGGTGCGCGCCGCCATGAAGTACGTTTCCGACGAGTTGGTGCAGCGCATCACAGCCAGCGGTACGCCGGACGAGGTGAAGACAAAAGTGCGCGAATATGTTCGCTACGGCGCAACCTGCCCCATCCTCTACCCATTGGGTGACGTCAAGTTGATGATCGACACCTTCGCCGACGGTTATTAAAGGAACTGACTCTTGTTTCGTCTATTACTCAGCACATTTGTGACTGCACTCGCCCTTCCCTTCTATCTGAAGTGGAGCCGCGATGAGGCAGAGTCGCAGATCGATAAAATGCAGCAGGCCGTACACGGCACACCAGGGGCCGAGTCGCCTATACCGCCGGCAGTGCTGTTGGGGGGAATGGGTGTATTGGCCGGTCATTGGCTCTTGTCGCGCCTGCTGGGGCTGCGTTTCTGGCAGACATTTCTCAGCTTGCTGCTGGCCATCGGCGCCGGCTTCGGCTTTTACTTCTATGGCGCGACGGATGACCGGCGCTGAGGCCGGCGCCCTGCGCCGGCGCCTCGGCATGGAAAGCAGATAAACATGTACCGCTTCTATGAATCGCCCACCTCGCTCGAGGAGGCGCTGACGCTCAAGGCGCACTACGGCGCCGAGGCCCGCATCCTTGCGGGCGGCACCGATCTGCTGTTGGAGTTGGAGCGCGGGGTGCGCAAGGCGCCGCTGGGAGGCGAGTTAGGCGTCATTGATCTGACTCGTGTGCCGGGCCTGGCTGCGATAGAAGAGAAGAATGGCGCCATTGTCCTGGGCGCACTGGTGACGCATAACCAGTGCGTGGCGAGTGCTTTGATTGTGCAAAAAGCCTTTCCTCTGGCGCGTGCCTGTTGGGAAGTGGGGGCGCCGCAAATCCGCAACCGTGCCACGCTGGCCGGCAACCTGATCACGGCCAGCCCCGCCAACGACACCATCGCGCCGCTGCTGGCATTAAACGCCGTGGTGACGCTGCAGAGCGCCGCACGCGGGCAGCGCACCCTGCCTATCCAGGAGTTCTTGCGCGGCTTTCGGCGCGTCGATCTGGCGGAAGATGAGCTGCTTGTACAGATTGCCTTTCCGGCGCTGCAGCCGGAGCAAGAAGGCGTCTTTATCAAGCTGGGGCTGCGGCGCGCCCAGGCGATCAGTGTCGTCAATGTAGCAGCCATTATCGAGCGCAAGGGTCCGTCTGCGCCGGTGACAAAGGCGGCGATCACCCTGGGATCGGTGGCGCCCATGGTTGTGCGCGCCACGGCGGCGGAGGTGGCGCTGGTGGGTCGTCCCCTGGAAGAAGGGATTGCCGATGCGGCGCACCTGGCGCGCTCCGCCTGTGATCCCATCGGCGATGTGCGCGCCACGGCGGAGTACCGTGTGGCGATGGTGGAGGCACTGGTGACGCGTGCCTTGCAGCAGATTGCTTCCGGCCGCGCGCGTGCCGGCTGGCCGGAGAATCCGGTGCTGTTGTGGGGCGGCAGCGACGGCTGCTGGCCGGTGGCGCCGTCCTCCCACAACATGGTTGCACAGGAGCCGGCCACCGCCGTCGTCAATGGCCGGCCAGTCCATTTGCAGGGAGGGATAACGCTGCTCGACAGCCTGCGAGAAGCGGGCTACGCCGGCGTAAAGGAAGGCTGCGCCGAAGGCGAATGTGGGGCCTGCACCGTCTTTTTGGACGGCATGGCCGTGATGGCTTGTCTTGTCCCGGCAGAGCGGGCATGGGGCAGCGAGGTCGTCACCGTAGAAGGGGTCGGCAGTTCTGCGGCGCTGCACCCGATCCAGGCCGCCTTGGTGCAAACGGGCGGCGTCCAGTGTGGATATTGTACGCCGGGTTTTGTGATGAGCGCCGTCAAGCTGCTGGAAGAGCGCGCCCAGCCCACTGCAGGCGAGGCGCAAGAGGCATTTACCGGCAACCTATGCCGCTGTACAGGCTATCGAAAAATTTTGGATGCAGTCGTCCTGGCCGGCCAGGCTGCGTCGACAAGGAGCGACAGATGACCGCCGAAGTTGGACTGCAGCGCAATTTTATACAAAAGCTTTGGTTCAGGCTTTTTAGAGCACTGGGCTGGAGTGCAGACTACCAAGAACCAGGATCGTCAAAATATATCATTATTGTCTGGCCGCATACTTCCAACTACGATTTCTTGATCGGCTTCATCTTCAGCCGTGCCTTTGCACTGCCCCGCCCGCATTTTCTGGCCAAACACTCTTCCTTCAAGGGAATCATGGGGCCGATCGCGCGTTGGGCAGGCGGGATTCCAGTGGACCGCAGCAAGAGTACAAACGTTGTCGAGCAGGTGGCGGCGGAGTTCAAGCGCCAGTCGGAATTTGTACTAGCGGTCACACCGGAGGGCACGCGCAGCAAAACTAAGTACTGGAAGAGTGGCTTCTATTACATGGCAATGGCGGCCAATGTACCGGTTGTTATGGCCACCATTGATTTCGCCAAAAAAATGATTTTTTATGGCGCCAATTTTGTACCCAGCGGCGATATTGAGGCTGATATGGATATCATTCGCCGCCACTATGCAGGTGCTCAAGGCAGCCATCCTGAGCGCCAGGGGGAGATCCGTCTGCGGCCTGCGCAACCGGAGGCGCAGGATAGTCCGCAACCATAATCCATTCCTGGAGCTTTTGTATGGCAAATTTGTATGGCCGTATTGCCGGCTGGGGCGCCTATGCGCCGCACCGTATCGTCACCAACCACGAACTGGGCAAATCGCTTGATACGAGCGATGACTGGATCGTTCAGCGCACGGGGATTCGCGAACGGCATATCGCTGATGCCACCGAGACTACCTGCAGCATGGCGTTGGAAGCAAGCTGGGCAGCCCTGGCCAGCGCCAATCTGCCTTCCACAGAACTTGACCTCATTATTGTCGCCACCTCGTCCCCCGACTACTTAACACCCCCCATGTCAAGCCAACTGCAGGCGGCATTGGGCGCAACCAATGTGCCGGCGTTTGTCGTCGTGACCGGCTGCACGGGCTTTGTCTATTCGCTGGTTGTCGCCCAGCAGTTTATTGCCTCCGGCGCCTATCGCAACATTCTGATCGTTGGCGTAGAATTGCTCAGCCGCTTTCTGGACTGGACCGACCGCTCGATGTGTGTGCTATTTGGCGACGCGGCAGGCGCTGTCGTGATGCAGGCGGATACACAGCCCTGCGGCGTGCTGGGCTTTGTGCTTGGCTCCGACGGGGCCAACGGCCAGCACATCATCATGCCTGCCGGCGGTTCGGCCCGCCCTTTTAATGCCAGTGTGCTGGCGGACGGCAGCCAATACCTGCGCATGAATGGCCGCGAAGTCTTCAAATTTGCGACACGCGTGATGGGGCCGGCCTGTGACCAGGCGCTGCAGAGCGCCGGCATGACGATGGACGACATTGACTGGATCGTTCCGCATCAGGCAAACCTGCGCATCATCCAGGCGGCAGCGCGTGAGATGAAGCTTCCCATGGAGCGCTTTGTCATCAACATTGACCGCTATGCCAACACCTCTGCCGCCTCCATTCCCTTGGCGTTGGCCGAAAGCCTGAACAACGGCTGTATGGCCAAGACAGGTACGCTCCTGCTGGTTTCTTTTGGCGCCGGCATGACTTGGGCGGCGGCAGTGGTCAAGCTGCAGCCCAGCTAACACAGGCCAGGTTAAACGGGCAATAAACAAGCCATTGTTTGGCTTTGGCTGTGCCGCGCCTGGGATAGACGCGCCCGCAGACGGTCAAAACAGTCCGCAAAAGAAGCCGGAAAAGAAGCTTATCTGTTGGACAAATCCCCTCCCCTCGACTATACTGTACAAGATAGAACCTTTGTTCGGTTACTCGTGTAGGATGCTTGCCCAGGGCAGCGGTGGAGCCATCAGGCGAGAGAGGAAAATCAATGCCGCCCATTCAAGTTGTCAGTGAATTTCAACCGACCGGCGACCAGCCGCAGGCGATAGAGCGCCTGACGCAAGGGATACGCGATGGGATGCGCGAGCAAGTGCTGCTGGGCGTCACGGGCAGCGGCAAGACCTTTACCATGGCGAAAGTTGTGGAACAGGTGCAGAGACCGGCGTTGATCCTAGCCCACAATAAAACGCTGGCGGCGCAGCTCTACGCCGAAATGCGCGAGTTTCTGCCCAACAACGCAGTGGAGTATTTTGTCTCTTACTACGACTACTACCAGCCGGAGGCTTACGTCCCGCGCACCGACACGTACATTGAAAAAGAGATGCAGATCAACCAGGAGATCGACCGGCTGCGCCTGGCCGCAACCAGCGCCCTGCTCAGCCGCCGCGATGTCGTGATCGTGTCGTCGGTCTCGTGCATCTACGGCCTGGGCAGCCCGCAGGATTATGGCCGGGTTGTGCTGCGGCTGACGATGGGGGAAATGGTGCGGCGCAACAACATCCTGCGCCACCTGGTGGAAATCTATTACGACCGTAACGACAACTTCTTGCAGCGCGGCCGCTTTCGCGTGCGCGGCGACATGTTGGAAATCCAGCCTGCCGACAAAGAAACGGCTTACCGTCTTAGCCTGTGGGGCGACGAAATCGAGCGAATCACCGAGATCAACCCGCTGACGGGCGAGGTGCTGGCGGAACGTCAAGAAGTGGATATCTATCCGGCCAAGCACTTCGTAACGCCCCAGGATCGCATGGGCATTGCCATCGAAGAGATCCAGAAGGAACTGGAAGAACAAGTGGCGCTCTTTGAGGGACAGGGCAAGCTGTTGGAGGCGCAGCGCATCCGCCAACGCACCAACTACGACATTGAAATGCTGCGCGAAGTAGGTTACTGCAACGGCATTGAAAACTACAGCCGGCCTCTGGCCGGGCGCCCGCCGGGCAGCACGCCCTGGACGCTGCTCGACTACTTTCCCGCCGATTGGCTGCTGATCGTGGACGAAAGTCACATGACTCTGCCGCAGGTGCGCGGGATGTACAACGGCGACCGTGCACGCAAGGAAGTGCTGGTCAATTTCGGCTTCCGCCTGCCCAGTGCACTCGACAACCGCCCGCTGACCTTTGAAGAGTTTGACGACCACATCACCCAGGCGGTCTATGTCAGCGCCACGCCAGCTCCCTACGAACGCGAACATGCCGGCCAGATTGTGGAACAGGTGATCCGTCCCACTGGCCTGCTGGACCCGGTGGTGGAGGTGCGCCCGACCACAGGGCAGATAGACGATCTATTCAAGGAGATCAAACAGCGCACCAGCGTGAACCAGCGCGTGCTGGTGACCACCCTTACCAAGCGCATGGCGGAGGATTTGACCGAATATCTGGCGGAGTTAAATGTCAAGGTGCACTATCTGCACTCAGACATCCAGACCATCGAGCGCGTCGAAATCCTGCGCGACCTGCGTATGGGCGTGTATGATGTGGTGGTCGGCATCAACCTGCTGCGTGAGGGGCTGGATCTGCCCGAAGTATCATTGGTGGCCGTGCTGGATGCCGATAAGGAAGGTTTTCTGCGCAGCGGCAACGCGCTGATCCAGACGATTGGCCGCGCCGCACGCCACATTGAGGGCAAGGCCATTCTCTACGCCGACAAGATGACCGATTCGATGACTATGGCGCTCGACGAAACCAACCGCCGTCGTGCCATCCAGGAAACTTACAACCAAGAGCACAATATCGAGCCGCGCGGCATCGTCAAGAGCATCCGCGACCTGACTGATCGCGTCAAAATTATTGCTGAAACACGGCCTGATTATGAAACCAACGGCCATAAAGGCGGCCCGTTGTCGCTGGACCCGGAACTTCTGCCGCCGGATAAGCTGGACGAACTGGTGCGCCAAATTGAGAAGGAAATGAAAGAAGCGGCCAAGTCACTTGAGTTTGAACGCGCCGCCCTGCTGCGCGACCAGTTGATGGAGCTGCGCCGCATCCAGGTGGAACATAAAGTTCTGCCCCAATAAGCACGCGGCAGCAGCGGGAACGGCAGCAGCGAGCAGATAAACCAGCCAGGAATGAAAAGCCATTGAACAGTAAGTCTACCAACGGCAAGCCGCAAAACAACGGCGGCGACGGGCATGACGGCGCCATGGGCATCGTGCGCCCGGCCGATATTACGCAGGAAATGCAGGTGGCGTATCTGGACTACGCCATGAGTGTCATTGTTGCGCGCGCCCTGCCCGACGTGCGCGACGGGCTGAAGCCGGTGCACCGGCGCATCCTGTATGCCATGTGGCACGATCTGTCGCTGACTCATGACAAGTCGCACAAGAAGAGCGCCCGTATCGTCGGTGAAGTGCTGGGTAAGTATCATCCGCATGGCGATACGGCAGTCTATGACGCCATGGTGCGCATGGCGCAGGACTTCAGCCTGCGCTACCCGTTGGTGGATGGGCAAGGCAACTTCGGCTCCATTGACGGCGACAATGCCGCCGCCATGCGCTACACGGAGGCCCGCCTCGCCCGCATCACCAATCTGATGTTGGAAGACCTGGAAAAAGAGACGGTCGGCTGGCATCCCAACTTTGATAACACGCTGCGCGAGCCGGACATTGTGCCGGCGGCGCTGCCCAATCTGCTGATCAATGGCTCATCAGGCATCGCCGTGGGTATGGCCACCAACATTCCGCCGCATAACTTGGGCGAGGTAGTGGACGCACTGGTTTTTCTGATCGACCGTTTTGACGCGCTGGACGATATCACAACCGAGCAGTTGATGCAGTTTATCAAGGGGCCGGATTTCCCTACGGGCGGCATCATTTATCGTTATCGCGAGGAGAGTAAAGGCGAAGAAGACGCCGATGCCATTGCACAGGGGTATTCGCTGGGTAAATCGCGGCTGATCGTGCAGGCCAAGGCGCATTTTGAAGAGATCAGCCGCGGGCGCACACGCATTGTCATCACCGAACTGCCCTACCAGACCAACAAGACGGCGCTGCTGGAACGTATCGCCGACCTGGTGCGTGACGGCAAAATTGAAGGCATCAGCGACTTGCGCGACGAGAGCGACCGCACAGGCATGCGCATTGTCATCGAGCTTTCGCGCACGGTGGAGCCAAAGGGTATACTGGCCAGCCTGTACAAGTACACTCCCCTGCAGCAGACCTTTGGCATGCAGCTTCTGGCGCTGGTCGACGGCCAGCCGCGGCTGCTCAGCCTCAAGCGGATGCTCCAATACTTTGTTCAGCATCGCCAGGAAATTATTCGCCGCCGCTCCGAATTTGAACTAAAACAGGCGCGCGATCGGGCGCATATCGTCGAGGGATTGCTGCGCGCGCTGGATATTTTGGATGAAGTCATCCAGACCATCCGCCGCAGCCAGACGGTGGATACGGCGCGCAAGAATCTAATCGCCAACTTCCAGTTCAGCGAAGTCCAGGCACAGGCCATCCTGGACATGCAGTTGCGCCGTCTGGCGGCGCTCGAACGCAAAAAGCTGCAGGAAGAGTATGCCGAACTTAAAAAGCGTATTGTCTACTTGGAAGATTTGCTGGCGCACCCGCAGAAAATTTTAGGTGTCATCCGTGACGAACTGCTGGCCATCCGTCAAGAATATGCCGACCCCCGGCGCAGCCAGATTGTCGACCGCACGCGCGGCGCGTTGACTACCCACGATCTGCTGCCCGATCAGATGGTATGGGTCAGCGTCAGCAAAAACGGCGACATCCGCCGCCAACCGCTGACGGCGCAGCCCAGCATCGCTACGCTGCGCCAGGTGGGCAGAGACAGCCAGATTGCGCTGCTGCCGGCCAACACACGCGACCAGTTGGTTGTGTTTGCGCGCGACGGACGCTGTGCGCGCATGGATGTGCACAACATCCCCGCTGACGAGACGACGCGGTCGCTGGCCGATTTCACAGGCTTTAAGGGCAGAGAGGGCACGGCGGCCCTGGTGGCGCTGCCGCGCGAGCGCGGCGAAGGCGAGGCCGGCTACTTTTTTCTGGTCAGCGAACGCGGAACCGTTAAACGAGTGAGTGTGGCGGACGTACAGGCCAACACCGCAGACGAGTTCACCGTCTTCAATGTGGATGAAGGAGATCGCTTGGGCTGGGCGCTGCACACGCCGGGAGGGCAGGAGGTTATCCTGTTGAGTGCGGAAGGCCAATCCATTCGTTTTAATGAAGAGGATGTGCGCGCCATGGGTCTGCCTGCGGGCGGCGTAGGCGGCATAAAGCTGCGCGGCAAGGATCGGCTCATTCATGCGGCAGTCGTCAACGCCGAGGGTGAATTGATAACAATCAGTGCGCAGGGCTTTGCCAAACGCACGGCTCTGGCCGAATACAGCAGCCAGGGTCGCAACGGCGGCGGCATCCTGGCGCACAAGCTAGTGGAGCGCACAGGCAAGCTGGCCGCCGGGCTGGTGCTGCCGCCGCACGCCGAAACCGGCAAGCTGATTCTCGTCAGCAGCAAGGGTGTGGCGAAACCGCTGAATGTGGACGACATTCCCCGTATGGGGCGCCCGGCGTCGGGCAAGCAGATTCTCACCCTGGCCGAAAAAGATGTGGTTAATGCCGCCTGGTATATTGAAGGTGAAATGAGTCCCGGCGACGGTGACGAAGCAGGTGACAGTGACGGCGCTACGGGTGCAGGCGCTGCATCTCCCCGACAGGCTGCACCTGCTGCACCGCCCAGACAGTCCCCCAGACAGTCCCCCAGACCAGCGCCTAAAAAGAGCGTACCATCAGAACAGGTGGAACTGCTGGAGGAGCCGCCGGCGGCAGCGCCGGCGCGCCGGCCTGTGGCGGTGCCTGCCGCAGCCAGGCCGCTGCCACTCAAGCAGGTGAGTGCAGCCACAAAGAGCAGTTCGGCAGCACCTCAGCCAGCCAAGGAAGCAGTCCGCGCCCAGGCGGAAACGCAGCCGGCGCCGCAGCCGGCGCCGCAGCCCGCGCCGGCACAGAAAGCTGCACTCCAACCGGCTGAACCGGCCAAGAAACGCAAACCATCTACCAAACCCACTCCGGCTGAAATCGCGCGCGGCACGCGCGGGGCTGCGCCTGGCGGTCAGGCCGCCGTCAACCCGCGCTTTGATTTTGGCGAGGAAGCAGAGACGCAGACCAGTCGCTCAACTGCCAGCAAACCAGTTCCCAGTAAACCAGTTCCCAGTAAATCTGGCGCAAGCGACAGACAAGACAGCGGCAAGCTGGATGCAGTCACCAGCGTAACCAAGGGACAGGCGGCGCAATCCGGCAAAAGCAAGCCGAGCGACACAGGCAGCCGGGCAAAGTCCAAACCAGAAGCCCCAAAAACGGAAACAAAAAAGAAGTAGGGGCCGGTTAATTGGTCCTTTGTACAACAAAATCGCACAGGCTGTGCATCGAACGCCGCTGTGCATTATCGGGCAGAGCAGCCAGATTGTGTACGGCGCGGGCGAGAAAAGAGCGCGCCTCGCCGCGGGCCGCTTCAATTGCCCCACTGCTGCGCAGTTCACTCACCAACTGGCGCACTTCACTGGCCCAGGCCTCCGCATCGCCGTGGTCGGCATACAGCTGCGCATCATCCAGGCGGGCAAACAGCAAATTAGGATCAGGCTGCATCTGCACAAAATAGAAGAAGGGCAGCGTGAGCGTGCCCTGCAGCAGGTCACTGCCGGCCGGCTTGCCCAAAGAGGCCTCATCACCGGTAAAATCCAAAATATCGTCAACGATTTGAAAGGCCATGCCTAAGTTGTAGCCATAGTCGTGCAAATCCTGCACGCGCTCTTCCGGCAGCCCGGACAGCACGCCCGCCCCCTCGGTCGCCGCGCAGAAGAGGCTCGCCGTCTTGGCAAAGATGCGGTCATAATAATTCGCCTTATCCTGACCATAGTTGAAGCGATCCTGGAGCTGATGCAGTTCCCCATCGACAATCGTGCGCAGCGTATCACTAAACAGGTGAATGACGCGCATCTCCTGCGTCTCCGCTGAAAAGCGCGCGGCGGTGCCAAACATGTAATTGCCGGCCAGAACAGTCGAAGCCCCGCTCCAGGTGGCGTTGAGCGTCGGTGCGCCGCGGCGCAGCAGCGCCCCATCGATGACATCATCATGCACCAGCGTAGCGGTGTGCAGCATCTCGATGGAAGCAGCCAGGGCAATCACACGGTTGTACCCAGGCCGGTCAAGCCAGGATTCGCCGAACTCTGCCGCCAGCAAAGCCAGCGCGGGGCGCAAGCGCTTACCACCGCTGCCGATTAGATTGACAAAGGCGTTGGCGAGCGGGCCAAACAAAGAGTTGTCGACCGTCTTGAGCTTTGCCTCCACCTGTTTCAGCCCCATACGCACGGGTGCAAATAACGGGCGAACGTCGGCAGCACCATTTTGCCCTGTGCCATTTTCGGCGGCAGCAGCGAGACTCACCGGCAGCCCACCTTCATATAACCGTTTAGACACGGGTACTTGCGTTACGCTCTGTGACATCAGCACCGAACCGCTCCTCCAATTGAAAAAAAACGCTGCGCAACAGCCGTCGTGGCGGCAGCCACCTCGTCAGGCGTTATCCCGTACAGGCGCGCCAACTGCTCGGCAACCACAACAAGATAGGCAGGCTCGTTACGCTGTCCCCGCCAAGGATGAGGCGTCAGGTAAGGAGCATCCGTCTCCAACATCAGACGATCTATCCGCAGCTGCGGCGCCAGCTCATGCAAAGTATGTGCATTGCGGAATGTGACAGGACCACCCAGACTCAAAACAAAGCCCCAGCCGTAGGCTTCCTCGGCCAAGGCCAAATCACCGGAAAAGGCATGCAAAACACCGGCAAAGGGTCGAGCCGCCAACGGCGACGCCCGAAACAGAGCGCTGCTCACCCATGCGCGCAGCAGCTCAGCCACATCTTGATTGGCTTCACGGCTGTGAATGATCACCGGTAAACCCAACTCGGCGGCCAAATCCAGTTGACGGACAAACACCCGGCGCTGCTGTTCCGGTGCGACCTTGTCCCAGTAGTAGTCTAGTCCAATTTCGCCGATGGCTACAACTTTCCGATGGGCAGCCAACTCGCGCAGCGCAGCCACTATATCTTCGTCGAAGTCAGATGCGCTGTTGGGATGTACACCCACAGCGACAAAGACACCGGCCGCCTGTTCGGCAAATGCCAACGCCTGACGGTTTTGCGCCAGGTCAATGCCAGGCAGCACAATGTTGGCCACCCCAGCAGATCGCGCACGCGCCAGAACTATATCCCGATCCGGATCAAATTGTTCCAAATCAAGATGGCAATGGGAATCGATCAGGAAAAGCGCAGTGTCAGACATACAATAAACAAACCCTATACATTAAGCCGTCAAACCCTATAACTAACCGCTTGTTCATTTTATCACAGACGGACGGCAAACAACGTAGGGTTCATTTCACTATGCCCGCCCACTTGCGCCCACGCGCCGGCGGCCGGGTGGCCACAGTATAGCAGGCAGCAGTACAGGGGAAAGGAACAAAGCGGTGACGGGGATGGCAGCATACAAGTAGCCACCACCCCCTGCGGTCGTCTAGCCAAGTGCAATCTTTTTACCGTCGGCAAGAATACCGGCGACCGCCGCTGAGTCGGTCGTTTCGGTATAAATGCGCAGCAGTGGCTCGGTGCCGGAAAAGCGGATGAGCAGCCAGCCGCCGTCATCCATCACAAACTTATAGCCGTCTAGGGTGACAAGCTCCGTCACCGAATGGCCGCCCAGCGTCAAGCCATCAATATTCAGCGCATCCAGCCGCGCCTGAGCGGCATGGCGCAGAGCCATATCGGTAAGGCGGATATCGATCCGATCATAGAAATGTTCGCCTACCTGTGCAAAGAGCATCTGCAGCAATTCGGTAGGCCGCTTGCCGGTGCGCACCATAAAGTCGAGCAGATACAGGTTGGAAAGAATGCCATCGCGTTCGGGAACGTGGTGACGAAAAGCATAACCGCCGCTCTCTTCCCCACCGATCATGGCGTCATTGGCGACCATGGCAGGCGCAACAAACTTGAAGCCGACACCCGTATTGATCACCGGCACACCATAGCGCTTGCCTAGCTTATCCAGCATTGAAGTTGTGCTCAGCGTTTTAACGATTGCGCCGCGCTCGCCACGCAGTTCAAGAAAGTAGTACGCCAAGAGGCCAAAAACGCGCAGTTGGTCGACAAAGGCGCCGTTCTCATCCCCAAACCCACAGCGGTCGGCGTCGCCATCCAGAATACAGACACAATCTGCACCCACACGCCTGCCAACAGCCAGACCCGCATCGACATTCGGTGGAATCGGCTCCGGGCGCAACATTTCGGGGAAAAGCGGATTGCGCGCCGCGTGCACCTCAATGATCTCCGTGCTACCGCCGCCCAAGATTTCGCTCAGCCATCCGGCGCCGTTGCCCCACATGTTGTCCACCACAATCTTCAGCCCGGCATTGCGGATGGGCGTGACGTCGATTAAATCGGCCAAATGGGCTAGGTAAGCCGGCTTCGGGTCAAAGTAGGTGATTTGCCCTTCCGCCAAAGCATCATCAAATTTAACCGAACGGATGGCAGCCGCATCGCCCGCGGCTGGGATGGCGGCCTCGATACGCTTTAGCCCATCCGGCGCAATTGCGCCGCCACCGGAATCGCGCACTTTGAAGCCGCAATCTTCAGGCGGGTTGTGGCTGGCCGTAATGTTCAGCGCGGCAATGGCATGATTGACTTTGACGCTGTAAGAGATGACAGGCGTAGGGGTGGCCGTAGGCGTCAACAGCACACGGAGCCCGTTGCCCGCCAGCACCTCGCAGGCAGTGGCGGCAAAATGTTCGGCGGAGAAGCGGCGATCATAGCCTACGATCACTGGCCCCAGCGGGTTTTCGGCCAGCAGGTAGGTCGCATAGCCTTGGGCTGCACGGCGCACATTGGCATAGGTATAATCGTCGCCAATGCGCCCGCGCCAGCCGTCGGTTCCAAATCGAATATCGCTCATCAAGTCCTCCAACGGCATCGTGGTTGGTCGATAAACAGGCACTGTTTGGCCAACAGTATACACCACGCCTGCCATTGGACAACGACTGCGGGCAAAGGGTCAGGTGCTTAGCGGGCTGACCAGCCCAAACGCGCTTTGACTTCATCCGCTGCAATCATAAAGGACAATCACTTTCCCAGCCGGGATTCCGGCAGTTGGGCGCGTGCAGTGCTGATGGCGGCCAGCAAGGCATCATGCACGCCGGCTCTGCCGTTGCTGGCGATCAACGCACCGCTGTCGATAGCCCATTCCGCACCGGCATAGTCAGTGACGCGCCCGCCGGCCTCGCGCACAAACAAGACGCCGGGCGCAGCATCCCAGGCATTGAGCCAGCCCTCCCAAAAAGCGCACAGTGCGCCGCCCGCCACGTGCGCCAGATCAAGCGCTGCTGCGCCCAGACAGCGCAGGCCACCGCACAGCGCAGTAACATGCACAAACTCGGCAGTGTTGTTGTCAACCGATTCGCCGCTGTGATAGGGAAAACCGGTGGCCACCAGCGCGCGGCTTAGTTCATCGACAGCATTCACCTGGAGACGGCTCTCAATCCCGTGGGACTCGCGGCGGATCACCCCCTCGCCGGCGCGCGCATAATAGACCCGCCCGCTGTGGATCTGATGCGTCACACCCAGCAGCGTCTGCTTGCCGTGCTGCAAGGCGATATTCACCGCATTGTAGTCGAGGCCAAACGCATAGTTTGTCGTGCCGTCGATTGGGTCCACCAACCAAAAGTAGTCCGTGTCGGGCATCGTGTTGGACTCTTCGCCCCACAGACCCACATTCGGGTAGAGTTGGCCCAACGCAGCGCGGATCAACCGTTCGCTGGCCACATCCGCCTCGGTGACGAGATCGCCGGCGCTGCTCTTGCTCTTGATATTGCGCAGCCCAGCGTCCTGCATATGGCGCACAAGTTCACCCGCCTGGCGCGCTACGTCGATCACAACATCTACATCGCTTTGATCAAAATGCATGATAACAAATCCTTACTTTGAAGCTGATGGACGCCCGCCAAATGGTTGTAGGCACTGATGGTCAGAGTGCGCCCTTTTTTTTGGCCAGAAACGCCGATTGCGGTATAGTAGATGGAAACAAATGTTCCAAACGAGGACATGATAATTATGGACATTACCTGGTACGGCCTTTCCTGCTTTCGCATCCGTGAAAGCGGTATTACGATTGTATGCGATCCCTACGATAAAGCAGTTGGGCTGACACTGCCAAAGTTGCGCGCCGACATTGTGACACTAAGCCACGACCGCCCTGGGCACAATGCGGCCGACCGTGTGACCGGTGAACCCAAAGTGCTGCGCGGGCCGGGCGAGTATGAAGTAAAGAACGTCTTCACCACCGGACTGGCCACCCATCACCGCAAAAACAAGGGCGAAACGCCTGAGCGCAATGTCGCCTTTTTCTTTGAGTTCGGCGACCTGACGGTCGGCCACCTGGGCGACATTGGGGAAGTGCCGTCGCAGTCGGAGATTGAGGAATTAAATATCGGTGAGGTGGATGTCCTGCTGGTGCCGGTGGGCGGCGGCCAGACGCTTGACCCCACACGGGCGGTGGAAATTGTAGGCATGTTTGAGCCAAAGCTGGTGATCCCCATGCACTACCGCCACGCCGGTCTGAACGACGCCATCGCCGAACAACTGGAGCCGGTCGAGAAGTTTCTCAAAGAACTTGGCGTTGCTGTTCCCGAAGCAGTCGAAATGATCAAAATTACGAAATCCAATTTGCCGGAAGAGACGCAAGTAGTCATTTTGAAGGTGGCGACCTAGGGTCGCCACCTTTTTTGCTCCACCTGCGCCCGGCGTTCACTCCTGATCCGGTTTATCCACCAGCGTATATACATCCTTTTGCGGGCGGAAGAGACGGCTGCGCAGCTTGCGCAGCCAGGCCTTCCACAGCAGCGGCTCCGTCGATTTCCAAGTCTGGAGCAGTTCAGGGTCGCTGGTTGTCTGCGTCTCGGCAGTCCCACGCGCAAAGCGATAGCGCACATATTCCTCAGTCAGCGGCTCGACATAGGGTTGTGTCTCCGGCAGGGCAGCAACCAACTGGCGCGTGTGCTCGTAAGGGGTTTGATGCGCTGAGTGACCCAGCCCCAGCCGCTGTGTCCACTGCTGCAAGCGCTCATACAGCAGCAGCGGCAGATCGGCGCTAAAGGAGGTAGGCCCACTGCTGCGCGCGCGCCAGATCAGCAGTGCGCCTGCAGGCAGCACCAGCAGCAAGGCCAGCGCCCATACCCACCAGGGCAGGGCGCCGCCGCTTTCCGCCTGTGACTGCAAAAGTTCTTCACCTGTAAACTGCGGCGGCAGATCATCTGGGTTACGCTGCGCCGGCGGCGTGGGCGCCAATGGGCTTTCTGGCTGCTGCTCTTCCTGCTGCGTGGCCGCCATCTGATCCGCCTCATTTTGCGGGCGGTCAAGCGGGCTTTCCCCGGCCGTCGGCTCAAACTCAATCCAGCCGTATTCCGGAAAGTAGACCTCCACCCAGGTGTGCGCGTCACGCTGGGTGATAAAATAGGATTGGCTCTCCTCGTCAAAGATGCCTTCGGCATAGCCGCTGGCCGTACGCGCCGGCACGCCCACCACGCGCAGCATCATGGCCATGGACGTGGCATAATAGTCGCAGTAACCCCGCTGAATATCGAACAGAAAATACTCCAACGGATCTACGCCCGCCGGCGGCGCAGCAATGCTGTCATCGTAGGGGATTGTGCGCAGATAGCTCTCCACCGCTTTGGCTTTTTCGTAGGGCGTGACCGCATTGGCCGTCAGCCGCTGCGCCAGTTCTGCCACGCGCGGCGAGAACTCAGGGGGAATCTGAATAAATTTGTCCACCTCAGCCGCAGGATAATCGACGCCGGCATTTTCCAGGTCTTGGATCGTGGCAGTTGTCGCAGCGCTGACAAAGCTGTAAGAGTCGCCCCTGTCCAGTTCCCGCACTGCGCGCACACGGGTGAACTCGACCGGCAGCACACCTTCCGCAGCCTGTGCAGCCGGGATCGGCGCCACCCCGCTTTGCGGGCGCACGGTGGCGCGCATACGCAGGTTGGCCTGCGCCACATCGGCCACCCCCAGCAGCACATTCCCCATCGGGGCCAACAGTTTGATCGTCTGGCTGATCGGCTCGCGCGCACGCCAACTGGCCACCGGCACAATTTGGCCTGCGTCATAGTTGGCCTCGGCGTCAGCCGTGTTCAGCCACTGCCGCCCGTCAAAGGTATCGAACACCACCGCCCGCCAGTAGCGGGCGCGCAGCGCCTGCGCCTCAAAGACCAGCGAGTCACCCACATTGCGCTCACCGCCCAGCGTCAGGCTATTGCCGAAATTGGCGCCACCCTCCTGCTCTTGGCGATTCAGCCCCTGGTAGAGCCGCTGTACATTTTGTGCTGTGTCTTCCCACCCCTGGTTAACCGGCGCCAAAATCTCGCGCACCTGTGGATTGCGCCCCAGACCGGGCAGCACCCAAGCCAGAATCACAATGGCTGCGGTAAACGAGATGCCGTTGCGCAGAAAATCCCAGACAATGTCGGAGTTGAAATAGACGCTCTGTTCGCGCCAGCGCAACTGCTGTTCGGAAAGATTGGTGCGCACCAGCAGCAGCAGCGCGATGATGACAAAAGCAATCAAAAAACCGGTCGTGGGCTGAGGAGCAAAGTAGGTGTTGATCAGCAGAACCACACCCGCGGGCACAATGGCGCGCCAGGTGTAGCCGTGCCGAAAAATAGCCCATGCCCCCAGATAGGTCAACCACCACATCAGAAAACATATTTCAAAGATAAAGACATAGTTGTCGCCGCTGGCAGCCCCACTAAAGGCGGCATCAACCCAGTCGAGCAGACGCAGCAGCACGAAATAGACACGAGCCTGCAGTTCCCCAACGCCTGTATCTAAAAAAGGCGCGATATCGCCGGCCGGAACGGCGCTCGCCATCATAAACAAGATCCAGGCCAGCCCCACAAACATGCTGTGCGACAGGGCGAAAAAACCGTCAAAGCGGCTGTAGGACATCAGGATGCCCAAAACAAAGGCGCCGGCCGTGACTGGTATCACAACCGATAAGTTGCTGACATGGCCGGCAGCATCCAGCGCAGCAGCCAGGATCAGATACAGCGTGGCGGCGAGCAGCCCCATAAGCCACTGGCCATCTCGAAAATAAACACTGTCGGCATAATGGAACGGACGCAGTGCGGAGTGTTGTGCGCCGGCGGATTGAGATTGACTTTGTACAGCCATGCAAATTTTACCAGATCCTATACAAGCAAACGCCAGAGGAGAGCCGCTGCCGCCAAGAGCAGCAGAGACAGGCCGGCAGCGGCCAGCGCTACGCGCCCTGTGTTCAGCGAATCCACCTGGACGTCCAGCATCTGCGGCGGGCTGTCCACAGTGACCAACCAAGTCCGCGCGCTGTTGCCTAAGCTGCCGTTGGCAGCCAACGAGAGTTCTACGTAACTGTCACGGCGCAAATTGCGCCAGCCGTCTGCGGCATGGCGATAGTTGGCAGCGCGGATGCGCGCCTGAAGGGAGGCATCCATTGTGGTCGCTTCACCTTGTGCCGTGGAAGAGGCCTGCGCATCCAGCAGCGCAGCCTGGTCGGTCAGATTCTGCACCATAGCCGCCCACTGCTGGCCGGCAGTGCGGATGTCCACCGGCTGTGAGACATGCACCTGCTGGCGCAGCCCATCAACACTGCTGTCCAGCTTGGGGCCAAGCTGCGCCAGCAGCGAGCGCAGCAGCGCCCAATCGGCTGTGCCCGGCAGCGCATCGGCCAATGCGACGCCGGTTGCGCCGGCGGGCAGACGCAAGCGCAGGTGCAAACGCGGCTCAGTCTCGGTTTCAGAGCCGGTCTGATCTGCGGCTCCTTTTTCCTGCAGTTCGACGCTGACGCTGCGTGTCGTTGCGCCGGACTGCCAGCGCTGTACGATCTCCTGCAGCGCTGTCTGCGCTGCAGCAAAGCGTTCGGCAGCGGGGATAGCGTCTATATCCAGCGTGATGCCCGCCTCAGACATGGCAGCCGTCGACGCCCAGCCACGAAATAAGCTGCGCAGTTCGTCGGGTGGCTGCAAAGCAGGGTCGGCAATAGAGTCGCCGGCCAACGCCAAAGCCGCCGCGCGGTCGCCGCGCTCCAGCAGTTCCAGCGCCTGCTGCACGACGAGCGCCTTGCGTTCAGCGGCCAAAAAATCAGCCGCACCGGCGCCGGCGCTGGAATTGGTCAAACGGTCGATCAACGCCAGGGCGGTGGTGACATCGCCGCGGCGGCGGGCGTCAGTCAGCAGCAGGCGCAGCCCTTCCGCCTGCCAGCGCTCCAGCTCCAGCCGGCGACCGTCGGCGGCGTCGAGACCCTGGACGGCGGCGGCGGCTTCGGCGGTCATCAACTCCGCATAGAGCGGGCTGGAAGCGCCATCCGCCCCCACCACACGGCTACGATAGAGAGCGCCTAATCCGGTGTGCAGCGCCACCAACTCTTGGGCCGGCACGCCGGCCGCCTCACCTTGGCGAATCCCGTCGCTGTAGGCGGCCACCGCCTGGGCGTAAAAACGTTCGCCCGCTGCCGCACTGCCTTCGGCGGCCACCGCCTGGGCCAAGGTTGCGTATAGGTCGCCCAACTGCACAAAGGCCGCTGCCCCTGCGCCGGGAAGAGCCGCTTGTTCGGCAGATTGAATCTGCTGCCAGACAGCCGGATGAATGGCTTGAAATATGATTGTCTCTGGCGGGTCTCCATCATAAAGCCATTCCAGAGCCGGGTCCGGAGATACGCCTGGCGGGGCATAGGCCCAACTCTCCGGTTCAGCGCGCAGCCAGCTAGCCGGCGGCATGGCTGCGGAAGGACGTATATCCATGCGCAGACTGACCTGTCCCAGCCATTGATCTAAGTCAACGGTGGGATAACGAATGAGCGGCAGGCGCCGGTCTTGAATGACAGTAGAATAGGTCAGCACGAGTTCCACCGGCTGGTCGGGCAGAACGGTCAACGCAGCGCCCAGCCCGCCATCCGCTTGGGCAACAGGCGCCAAGGGGACATCGTCAACCGTCAACAGCAGGCTGCCGTCATCGCTGCCCGGCACACGCACGGTGATGGTCGCCGCAGCACTGCCGTCATTGTGCAACCGGTAGACAGCACGCAACGCTATTGACAGCGCCAGGCCGTCTCCCGCATCTAAGGCCAGGTCAACCGTATGGGTGTGCAGTGACACCCCATTTGCGCTTAGAGGCGTCAACACGGGCAGCAACACGTCTGCAGCAGGCACGCCGGCCTGGCGTGGAGAAGCGGCCAACACAGGCGGAGCCATTCCCAGAACCAACAGGGCAATCAGAAGCAGCGGCAGCCACAGGCGTGCAGCGCACCAAACGGAAAACGGCTGTGAAGTTGCGTTTCTCCTATGCTTCTGGTATTGTGGCATGGAAATACGTTATACGATTCTGCGTAAAATAGAGAGTATTCGGCATACGGAAAGGTCCGGCCTGTTCATGGTTCGACTTCTGATGCAATGGGACATCAAAATGGGGCGCGAACAGGACTTTTCCGAGTTCGTCGTGCGTGAATTTGCGCCTCGCCTGATGCAGCTTGGTATTGAGCCAAGCGAAGTCCTGTATACCATGTACGGTGAAGGGCCGCAAATGTTGACCCTGGGCGCAGTTGAGAGCAAAGACAAGCTGGCGGACATTCTGCAGAGCGCGGGCTGGAAGAAGCTGCACGAGAAGCTGCTCACCTACGTCAACAACTATCGTCAAAAAGTCGTAGCGGACAACGGGCGCAACTTTCAGCTTTAGCATGGCGCCGGTTGCGCGCCGCCTGAATGTCCTACCCTTGCTCTTTGCTAGTAACGCCCAGACCGTCCCTACAGTTCCTGGCGACAAGGCTGGATTGCTAGGAAAAGTGTTATTTTTCCCCTGGTGTACAAACGCGTTACCCCTGGTGCTTTGTCAGCAAAGAGTAAGGCGATACGCTTGAAAGTGGCTATTGCTGTCGCTTATACTCCTTCCCAGCAATGCTCTTTTATTTATAACGGCAGCGTCGAGTCAGACGTCAACAGGGTGCTAACTTTCCATATGGATCTCGAACAGTCAACTCGGGTTGCGTTGTTGTACCAAGGCCGCTCTCGTCGGCGCAAAATCCAACACATCGTCAATCACATTGCCGATGAAACGATAGCCGTCAATTTAGATTCCGCCAGTGAATCTTTGTGTGAAGCTGTCGCCGACTGCGACCTCATCCTGATAGACTGCGCCGCCCGCACCAACATGCGGCAGCGCCAGATGCTCAAGTGGATCCGCGTCGGCAGCCTTGCGCCTGTGGTTGTTCTGGTCACCGATGACCCGGCCGAGCAAGCGTTCGATGCAATTGCCGCCGGTGCGGACGCCGTGATTTCACTGCATTTGTCCAGTTCCGTCATCGTAGCCCACTGCAAGGCCCTCATGCGCCGATGGCGATCTCACCCCTACGCTTCGCCTAAGTTCGCTTAGCGCACGGCTACCCTTCCTGCTGCACCTCCTCCCGCTGCACAATACTTTCCGCCTTGGAGACAGTTGCCCGCTGCCCCTCTCTTCGCTTTATGCAGCAAAAGCCCGTTGTTCAGGCCAATGAAACGACACTTGCATTACTGAAAATACACTATTTATCCGATCTATTTTTTCAGCCCTTCCCTTACGCTTAATGCAGGCAGGCCAGAGTCTGGCGCAGATCGCGTCTACTCTCCCGGCATTATCAACGAAAGGGTAAGTTTCATGGCACTTTATACACGTAAATTGAGACAACAAGAACGCAAGACGCTGGAAGCACATCTGAATATGCCCGAAGAAGACCTCCCAACCCATCGTCTGCAGATCATTATGCTGTCGGCGGCGGGCAAGCGCGTGCCGGAGATCAGCGAAGAAGTACACCTCCATCCCATCAACGTTCGCAAGTGGATTCATCGTTTCAATGAAAACGGTGTGGATGGGCTGCGCAGCGGCAAATCCCCAGGGCGGCCACCAGTATTTAATGAGGAACAACGTGCGCAGATTATGCAAGTCGCGCGCACCAACCCAAAAGTGTTGGGGTTGCACTTCTCACGCTGGTCACTGCAGCGGCTGCGCCGCTATTTAGTAGACCATGAGATTGTTGACTGTATCAGCGTTGAAACGATCCGCCAGATCATCCAGACGCAAGAGGGCAAGAGCACGCGCCGCGAACGGCACATGGCCTGACACCTAAGCGTATAAGTCCATTACGGGCGGTCACTACGCAGCCGCCCCCATTTTTTGTATGCTCCGGCAACTTCTACCAATACTCACTATATGCTATAGTGGCTGGCGTGGCTTTCTTGTCTCCTACTATTTGGCGGCCGTGTTTGAAACGGCCCCCGGCACCCGTTGGGAAAAGGATATTTGCAAATGAGACATTCTTTACGTACCCGCCCTTGGCATCTGCTTGCCGTCATGGCAGCGCTGATCTTGAGTGCTGCGCTGGTGGCGGCCTGCACACAACCCGTTTTGCCGGTTGCTCCGGCCGGTTCCGACGCTGCGGCGGAAACCGCTGCAGACGCCACCACAACAGCCACTGAGGCTGCCGCAGACAGCGCCACCAGCGAAAGCGCAGCAGCGGCGGCGACTGCCACAATCGCAGCCGTCGCCAGCAGCGAGTGGGACGGGATGCCGGTGGGCTTTACCGCCGAGGGCGATCCCTTCCGCGGCGATCCCAATGCCCCCATCACCATGATCGAGTACAGCGACTTCCAGTGCCCATTCTGTGCACGTTATTTTGTGCAGACCGAGCCGGCGCTGAATGACAAGTACGTGCGTACAGGCAAACTGCGCGTCATCTTCCGTGATTTTCCGCTGGTGGAACTGCACCCCAATGCACCGGCTGCCCACAAGGCCAGCCTCTGTGTGGCGGAGCAGGGGGCGGAACTCTACTGGCAGATGCACAGCAAGCTGTTCCAGACCCAAGCCGAATGGAGCAATTCCGTCGACCCACTTCCTGTCTTTGAGCGGCTGGCAGGTGAAGCCAATGCCGATGTTGCGGCGTATACAGCGTGCATGGAAGCCGATGCCAAGCAGCCCATTCTCGATGCCGGTTTGGCCGCCGGCCAGGCAGTTGGGGTCAACGGCACGCCTAGCTTTGTCTTCTCCGGCGCTGACGGCGAACCGTATCTGCTCGTCGGTGCGCAGCCGTTTGATCAGTTTGTCTTGTATATTGATTCTCTGTTAACCGGCGAAAAACCGCCGGTGCCGCAGCAGGAAGAAACCCAAGGCGACCAGCAGATTCCTGTCTGGGCGACAGCCGAAGGCTGGCAGCCGGACCCGGAGCGACCTGGCTATAATATGGCCGGCGACGCCTACCGCGGCGACCTCAACGCCAAAGTGACGGTGGTTGAGTTCTCCGACTTCCAGTGCCCCTTCTGCCGCCAGCACAGCGAGGAAACACAACCTGCCCTTGATGAGCAGTTTGTCGACAGCGGCGAGGTTTTGTGGATCTTCAAGCACTTCCCACTGAGCATCCATCCGCAGGCGCCGGCGGCAGGCGCGGCTGCCGAGTGTGCAGGCGACCAAGGGAAGTTCTGGGAGATGCACGCCGCTCTATTTGCCAACCAGGACAAGTGGGGCGTTTCGGACCCTGAACCGATCTTCAAAGATCTCGCTGCTGAACTTGGCTTGGATGCAGATGCGTTCAACGCTTGTCTGGCAGACGGTGAAGCCGCCGACCGCGTAGCCAGCGATATGCAAGATGGTGCGCCTTATGTGCAAGGCACGCCGACTTTTATTGTGCTCTCCAATGGCGGGGGCCAGATTATCCCCGGCGCACTGCCGCTTGAAACTTTTCAGCAGGTGCTGCAGGAAGCGGTGGATGCGGCTAAGTAATTCAGCAAGTTGACGCCGCTGCACAGGCACTGCTCTACAAGAAGAGGGCCGGTTTCATAACGGAACCGGCCCTCTTCTTACCTAAAAGATTTTCGATTTGGTTACTGCCCCATATATTTGGCCACGTTCTGCACCTGCTCTTCGTAAGTGGACGCAAACACATGCCGGCCTTGACCGTCCGGAATTGCCACAAAATAGAGGTAGTTGTGCTTTTCGGAGTTGAGCACAGCCTCAATGCTGCTGAGACTGGAAGCGGCAATTGGCCCCGGGGGCAGCCCAGCATTGAGATAGGTATTATAAGGGCTGTCGACCGTGTCATACTCCTCCAGCGACACCGGCGTCTTCCACCACTGCCCTTTTGCCGCCTGATAGCCCATCGCATACTGCACGGTGGGGTCCGCATCCAGCTTGATGCCGCTTGCGAGGCGATTGAGATAGACGCCGGCAATCGTAGGCCGTTCTTCCGCCACTACAGCTTCGCGTTCAACAATGCTGGCCAGCGTCAGCACCTCATACAAGCTGAGGTCGGTCGTCCCTCGGCGGCGCGCTTCCTCATAGCGAGGCACAATCCGCTCGGCAAAGGTGTCCAACTGCCGTGTAATCACGTCGATCGCCGTCGCATTCTGGGCGGGAATCTGATAGGTGTCCGGAAACAGATAGCCTTCCAGGCTGGCGCCGCGCGGGCGATCATTGAGAAAAGGATAGCGCTGCGGATCGATCACCGCAGATGCGGCCAGGCTGCGATAGGCTTCGCCCCTGGCTGGGTCCGATAAAACATCCGCTTTGGTGAGATAATCCGCAGTCTGCTCAAAGCGCCAGCCTTCCAGCACCGTGACGCTGACCGACTCGTTGTCGGCGTGCTGAATGGCGGCCACGACTTCACGCAGTGTCATCGATGGATCTAGCACATATACGCCTGCTTGAATTTTGGCGTCTAGATCATTGAGCCGCACATAGGCTTCAAACAATTCCGGGTCGCGAATCAAACCAAAACGCTGCAGTTCCTGACCAATGCTGCGCGCCGCCATGCCGGGCGCAATGGTAAAGTGGACAGGACGGCTGTAACTGCTGGCGGATTGGTCCAATGCGGCGCTGTTGCGGTCAAGATACATGCGCATGCCCGGCTGGCCCAGCCGCGAACAGCCCACCAACAGAAGTGCAGCAGCGAACAGCAAAAGCATAGGCGCCCAATGACGCTGCAGTCGTTGGGCACGGGAAAAAATCGGCAACAAATGCTCCCCCTTCATGAAACGCGCGCCAGGCGGCGGTCGCCGCGGCGCGCAAAACGCGGATCTTGTTCGTAAAGTTTGCGCAGACCTTCCTCGAGGCTGGTGTGCGGGCGATACTTCAGTAGATGTCTGGCCTTGGTCACATCAGCCACCAGACTAACGATGCCGCTGGCCTTCTCGTGGTTGTAGATCACATCAGCCTTGGCATGCAGGGTTGCGTTGATATGGCTGATCAGCTGCTGCATAGATGTTTCCTCGCCGCTGCCCACGTTCAGCACCTGCTGGTCGACGTTGGCGGCGCCGGCTGCGCTCACCAATGCATCCACAACATCATCAATGTAGACAAAGTCGCGCGTCTGGCGGCCATCACCAAAAACCACAACCGAACCACCGCCCAGAATCTGGTGTAAAAAGAGCGGAACTACCGGCGCATGCGCAGGCGGCAGCGGCTGGTGAGGGCCATAGGCGTTAAAAATGCGCAGCGCCACCGTTTCAAAGCCTTCCAAGCGGCCAATCGTAAACAGGTAGCGCTCAGCAGCCAGTTTGCTGACGGCATAGGGCACAGCCGGATTAGGCGCCAACTCCTCCGTCACCGGCTTGACTTTCTGATCGCCGTAGACCGTAGCACTGCTGGCAAAGATCACACGCTTGACGCCCACATCACGGCAAGCTTCGAGCAACGCCACCGTTCCGCCCACATTCACATCATTGTACTCGCGCGGGTACAGTACAGAGGCAGGCACACTGACAAGCGCCGCCAGGTGATAGACTACCGTAACCCCCTGCAGCAGCGACCACAGCTTGGGAACATCGCGCACGTCGCCGCGCGTAAAATTGATGCCGGGGTCGAGCACGGCGGGGTCGCCGCTGCTCAAGTTGTCCAGCACACGAACATAATGGCCTTCTGCGTGCAGCCGGTTGGCCAACTGTGCACCGATAAAACCAGCGCCACCCGTAACAAGAATGCGCATAACAAATCACCAACACTCCTAACAACAAAACGCCTGGCCGCCGCTGCAGGTCAGGCACGGGGGAACTCTTATGCGCAGTATACCACCGGCTATACCACCGGCAGCAGATCCCCCTACCGCCGCACATCTCCGGGATCAGACGAGTGCCGGGCCGAAGAATCCGTCAGATCGCTGCGACCGGCGGAATCCGTTTTGTAGATCGAGCCGGCCTCTGTGGCGTTTACAGGCGCGACAAGAGCATTATAGCTGCGGCAGGCTTCCACCAGATTGGCAGCCGAAAAATGACCCATCGTCCAAAACTTGATGCGCGGCTCGCCCTGGAACAGCATGGTCACCATCTGCGCAGTTGTGCAGCCGCTGCGCTCCAGCTTATCGACCTCCTGGGCCAACTGCAGCAAAGCGCCGATCTTTCCATGCAAGTCCGGCAGAGGCGTGCGCCGCACCGAGCCGCTGCCGGGAAAGAGCCGCTCCGGGCGCAGGTTGGCAAGGGTGCGCAAACTGCTGACAACACCGAACAGATCAAACTCGTGCGCCCAAGCAACATCTCGCCCGCCGATAAAAGCATCGCCACAAAACAACCAGCGATAGCGCGGCTCAAAATAGCTGACGTGGTCGCGGCTGTGGCCAGGCGTCTCGACTGCGCGCAACGTAAACTGGCCGGTCGTGAGCTGATCGTTCACATCATCCAGAGAATAGACGCCGCTGACCGCAGCCGGCGTTCCCCAAAACAGCCGCCGGTAGGGCTGCATTGCAATCCGCTCCGGCTCTGCAATCAAGGGGATCGCCTGGCGAGGCGCATAGACGGTCGCCGTGGGATAGTGGCGCAGCAAAAGCGCGAGGCCGCCGATATGATCCTCATGCGCGTGTGTAATTGCGATCTGGCGCACGGGGCTGTTTGCCAGCAGGCGCACCAGTTGCTCCGCCGTACAGGCAGGGCCGGTGTCAATCAACAGACCATCCACCCAATACGCCGCCGTCCAGTAGAGGGGGCGACCAAACAGAGAGCGTGCCATCCGGATTGCTTGCACCGAGCCATATTGCTTCTACATCAATCATACTGCGTCTCCTGTGAGACTCGACCTGCGGATGGCGCACGCTGCGCTTATCCTCCCACGAACAGTTGCTGCCCCGCTTCCTGCACCTGATGCTGCGCCATCCGCTCCACACCGCCGGCCAGGCGCGCCATGACTGTCTGCGGAATCTTGGCCATGCGCCCTGCCAGATCGACGCAAATATGTTCCGTGTACCCCGTGGCCAGCAGTATGCCGTCAGCTACGTTCTGCACGTTGTAGTCAAAGCGCACCTGCCGGCTGCGCAAGTGCGTCAACGCTGCCGTCACCCGCACCGTATCACCAAAGCGAGCGGCTGCGCGATATTGCACACAGGCGGCGGTGACGGCAAAATGATGGCCGCCCGCCGCCACTTCGAAATAAGGCATACCGGCCACGTCCAGCCAATGGATGCGCGCCGCTTCAAACCAGACCAGATAGTTGCTGTGGTGCACCACACCCATGCCGTCGGTCTCTACAAAACGCACCGGCAGTTCAAGGTGGGCGCCGGCTTGTTCAAGTTCGCCGGAAAATTCCCGGGAGAATTCCATTTGTCCACCTACATATGAATGGGTTGGCCTTCCACGGCGTGGGCGGCCTCCATGATGACTTCGCTCAACGTCGGGTGCGCATGCACCGTGCGTGCAATTTCGGCGGGTGTAATTTCCATAAACTGCGCCAGGCTCAGTTCGGGCAGCATTTCCGTCACTTCCGGCCCAACGAGGTGCGCGCCCAATATCTCGCCATACTTGGCATCGGCGATGATCTTGACAAAGCCGACCTTGACATTCATCCCCTGTGCTTTGCCGTTGGGCATAAACGGGAACTTGCCAACCTTGACATCAAATCCCTTTTCCTTGGCCTGCGCTTCGGTGTAGCCGAGACTGGCCACCTGCGGCGAGCAGTAGGTGCAGCGCGGCATAAAGATGTAGCGCTCTTCAGGAATGGGCAATGTCTCTACGCCGGCGATAGTCTCGGCGGCAACGATGCCCATGGCACTGGCCACGTGCGCCAGCAGCAGCTTGCCGGTGCAATCGCCGATGGCATAGACGTTGGGCACATTGGTGCGCATCCGCTCATCCACCTCGATAAAGCCACGCTTATCCAGCTTGACGCCGGCAGCCTCCAGCCCGACATTGTCCGTATTAGGCTGTACGCCGACAGCCATCAAAACCTTGTCGGCGCTCAGCGTCTCTACCGCATCGGTCTTCAAATTCTTGACCGTCACCGTCACGCCATCATCGCCAACCTCCACCTTCTCGGTGCGGGTGCTGGTGAGCAACTTGACCCCGCGCTTACTAAAGACCTTGGCCACCTCGGCAGCCACCTCAGCGTCTTCCAGCGGCAGTATCTGATCCAGCATCTCGATTACGGTCACTTCCGCGCCGTAGGTGCTGTAGATGTAGCTGAATTCCATCCCAATGGCGCCCGAACCGACTACGATCATCTTTTTCGGCACTTCGTCAAGCACGACGGCGTCGCGGTACTGGATCACGCGCTTGCCGTCGATAGCAGCGCCGGGCAGGGAACGCGCACGCGCGCCGACGGCAATGATAAAATTGGCGCTGGTGACCTGCTGCTCTTTAGCGTCCGGAATAAATTCCGAAGGGGTCATTTGCAGCGTGTGCGCATCGACAAAGGTGGCGTTGCCCTGGATAACATCAATCTTGTTCTTCTTCATCAGAAAGGCGACGCCTTTGGTCTGCCGGCTCACAACATCGCGGCTGCGCTTGATGGCGGCGCCGAAGTTGACGCGCAGGTTGTCGAAGGTGAAGCCGTAGTCGGCGGCCTCGTGCAGCGTCTCCAGCACTTCAGCGTTGTGGATCAGCGCCTTGGTGGGGATGCAGCCCCAGTTGAGACAGACACCGCCCAGGCTCTCGCGCTCCACGATCGCCGTCTTCAACCCCAACTGCGCCGCACGGATAGCGCATACATAGCCGCCCGGCCCGCTGCCGACGACGATGACATCATATTGATAGCTTTGATCAGCCATTATTTTCTCCAATCAACTGCTTTGATCACTGCAAAATTTAAAAACGCACCTGGTAAATCTACTGGTAAATCTATTGCCAATTCTCCAACCGTTGCTTGACTGCTGTCAAGAACTCATCGCCCTGCGCGCCGTCCAGCACGCGGTGGTCAAAGGTAAAGCTGAGATAGCACATAGGACGGATGACAATGCTGTCATCTGCATTCGGCAGCAGCGAAGGGCTGGAGCTGCGCACGACAGGCCGTTTCACAACCGCACCCGTTCCCAAAATGCCGGTCTGCGGCTGGTTGATAATCGGCGTCGCCAGCAAGCTGCCGCCTGTGCCGTGATTGGTCAGCGTAAAGGTGCCGCCCTGCACATCTTCAGGCCGCAGCGTATTGCGGCGCGTGCGATCCACCAGTTCGTTGATCAGGCGCGCCAGCCCTTGCAGGTTCTTTTCATCGGCATCACAGACGACCGGCACCACCAGCCCGTGCGTCAGCGCCACCGCCAGACCGATATGCATACGCTTGTTAACGGCAATGCCGGCTTCTGTGAAACGGCTGTTGGCTTGCGGCACAACGCGCAGCCCCGCCACAATGGCGGCAATAAAGTAGGGGGTATAGGTGAGGGCAATGCCTTTGGCCGCGTACACCCGTTTATGGGCTTCGCGGTGTCGAATTACCGCAGTCATATCCGCTTCAAAAATTGTAGTCACATGCGGGCTGGTGCGCTTGCTCATCACCATATGCTGGGCGATCGCACGGCGCATCGTAGTCAGCGGCGTCAACACCTCGTCCGGGCCGAGCGGGGCGACAGCCGTCTGCCCCGTCGCACCGGCATCCACTTCCGCCGTGCTCTCTGCTGCTACACTATCCCTCTCCGCAGTTGACGATTCGTCACCAGGCTCCCGTCCCGCAAAACTCTCGCTGCGGTGACCGGGCTGCTGCAGATAAGCTTCGACATCCTTTTTGGTCACCCGCCCGCCCAGGCCGCTGCCGGCAATGGCCGTCAGGTCAATTTGGTGTTCAGCGGCCATGCGCGCCACCACCGGGCTGACAAATGCACGGCCGCCTGGCGCTGCGTCCACAGGCGGCGCGCCCTCTGCGACGGCAGATGCAGCAAGTGCATCTGCCGCCGGTTGCCCACCTGCAGATGCATTTTTACTACCCTCACCGCTTGATTCACCCCTGCTTAACGCATTGCCGTTTGGTCCGCTGCTTGCCGGATCGGTTGGAGCGCCGACTTGCGTCTCTGCCTGTTGTGCGGCGCTGTACTCCGCCTCACTGCCGATGGCGGCCAAAGCAGCGCCTGCCCGCACCGTGGACCCCGCCGCCGCGCGAATCTCCAGCAGCACCCCCTCCGTCGGAGCGGGCACCTCCGTGTCGATCTTGTCGGTGGAAATTTCGAGCAGCGCCTCATTTTTGGCGATGTGCTCGCCCGGTGACTTGAGCCAGCGAGCAACGGTGCCCTCGACAACACTTTCGCCGAGTTGGGGCATTCTCACAATTGTGGACATAGTGGCCTCGCTGCACCGTGCTCCGGCGCAAACTCTCCAATACGTACAGCCAACCGTGCGTACAATCAGACAAAAACAGCCAGACAAAAACAGCCGGACAGGCGCCGCCAGCCAATTCAGACGCCGGGGAGACTGGTGCGGTCCACCAGTTCGGGAGCGGCCATAGCCGCGGTCATAAACAAATACTTTTTGCCGGCGACAGTCGTGAAGCCGCCGTGGTCGCCCTGCGGCGTCAGCGCCACAATGTTCATATACTGCTCTTGCCGGGAGGCCAGCCCCTGCAGATCGCGCAGCGCCTCCAAACCGGCTTCCGCCAGGGAGAGACCCATCTTCACATACAGCACTACGCTGTGCGCCGTGCCCGCGCGAATAGCCAACTCGCCCATACCGGTGCAGGCGGCTGCGCCATAGCGGTTGTCACAATAGTTGCCGGGGCCAATCAACGGGCTGTCGCCGACACGGCCGGGATACTTCCAGCCTAAGCCGCTGGTGCTGACTGCCGAAGCCAGATCACCATACTGGTCGAGCACCAGAAAGTTGACGGTGCCCAGAGTATCCACCCGCGCCGCCTGATACAGCTTGTCTTGCAGATTGATTGGGCGCGTCAGCAGATCGGCCACTGCCCGCAGATTGGTGGCGTCGCCCGGCGTCAGATCGCGCTCTTCAAACCGTTCGCGCCAGCGCCGCAGCGATTCGTCTGTGCGCTGGTCCGCCGGCTGTTCCCCGATCTCGGCGGCCAGCCGTTCGGCGCCGCGCCCCACAATCAGCACGTGCGGCGTCTCTTCCAACACGCGCCGCGCCAGGGTAATGGCACGGCCATAGCCGTGCAAGGCGGCGACAGCGCCGGCTGCCAACGTGCGCCCATCCATAATCGAGGCATCCAGTTCCACCTCACCCAGCGCGTTGGGCAGCCCGCCATAGCCGACACTGTGGTCGTCGGGGTCGTCTTCCACGACACGACAGGCGGCTTCGACCGCATCCAAAGCGTGTCCGCCGGCGCGCAGCAGTTCCATGGCGGCCAGCGCACCGGCACGGCCGTTTTCGCTTGCAACAATGATGGGCAAAGGGTTCATCCGGCGCGTAACTCCTGTAACAGCAGATAATCGGCTAAAATCGATTGCATGGCGGCGATCAGCGGCTCCCACGCCACATTGGGCAGTTTGTTCACAGTCACAAAATCCTGCACCATAAAAACATTGTAGACGCCCGGCAGCGCAAAGATCTGTGCGGCCAGATCATGGCCCGCCGCCGCCTGCGCGTTGGGAAAACTCAGCGGGCGCACAAATAGGGTGCGACCCAGCACAAACTTCATCGCATTCGGGTTGGGAGTCGGTTGCACCTGAACGGCCATGCGACGTAGTATAGCAGCAGGCCAGCCATTTTGAGAACTGCAGGTTGAGAACTATAGGGAGACTTCATGTCAGCCACTCGTGACGCACTGCAAAACAAAATCTTGGCCCAATACGCCGCCGAACACGCCGCCCTGGGCGAGACAGGAACTTTGGCTCTGCTGGAAAAAGGCCGCCGCTGGGAGCTGGCGCGCACTCTCTCCACCGGCGGGGTGATCGTCTTTCCCCATACAGAGGTGGCGGACTGCGGGGGGCAGGTGGCGGCGGCGGTGCACGCCTGTCTGGACAGCGGCGCCGAGCGCGTGCTCGTGATCAGCGTGCTGCACGCCTTTACTGCTGAGATGGAAGCGGCACGCGTCGCCGTGGCTGCCGGCGCCAAAGCGAGCGAGTTTCGCTACTGGGGCATTCAAGGGCCGGGTCTTGGCCGCGGGGATGAGTGGCGCAGTGACCATGCCTTGATGAGTTTTCGCCATCTGTGGGAGGCTGAAACAAAGCGCCGCGGCATCCGCGGGCCGCAGGTGATCGAACGCTACCCTTATCTCGCGGCCGGCAAGCCGTGGGAACTGCCGGGCATCGATGAACTGGCCGCCGAGGCCGAAAACGCCGTCATTGTTTCCACTGCCGATCCCTTTCATCATGGCCTAGGCTACGGCACACCGCCCAGCGAGGCGCGTTGGCCGGACACAGACGGTCTCGCCTACGCCCAGGCGTGCATCGAAGAAGGCATTGAGCTGCTGGCGGTGGGTGACTATTGGGGCTACAACCAGCACTGTGTGCGCGTCAAAAGTGACGCCCGCGACGCCGGGCAGGTGCTGCGCTTTCTGCGCGGCCCTATGAACGGGGCTGTGCTCGATCTCACCTACACCGACGCCACCGCCCTCTATGCGGCGCCGCCGCCCACCTGGGTGGCCGGCGCGCTCATCGAGTGGTCGCCGACCATGTAACCGCATCCGACCCTGCGTCTCCCTGCCTGGCTTACAGAAATTGGCCGCGCCTGCGCGTACAATGGAAAAGCTATACGATTTCGCCAATGGAGAAAAGGCAGCCAATCATGTCACAAACAAACGAAAATTCGGCAACCAATCTGGAACAGACTACCCTGGGCGGCGGCTGTTTCTGGTGCCTGGAGGCAGTCTATGTGGAACTGCGCGGGGTGACCAAGGTCGTTTCCGGCTATACAGGCGGCCACGTGCCCAATCCCAGCTATCAACGCGTCTGCGGCGGCAACACCGGTCACGCTGAGGTGGTGCAGGTCACGTTCGACCCCAGCATCGTCAGCTACCGCGATCTGCTGGAGATATTCTTCACCATCCATGATCCAACTACGCTCAACCGCCAGGGCGCCGATGTGGGGACGCAGTATCGCTCGGCCATTTTCTATCATAATGAAGAACAGCGGCAGGGTGCGGAAGAGGTCATTGCCGGACTCACGGCGGCCAAGCTGTGGTCCAAACCGATCGTCACCGAAGTTGTTCCGCTGGATGTTTTCTATCCCGCCGAGGAGTACCACCAGGACTACTACGCCAACAATCCGCGCCAGTCCTACTGTCAGATCGTGGTCGCCCCGAAGGTGAGCAAGTTCCGCAAGCAGTACTTTGACCGCCTGAAAAAGTAGTCCAGAAAGAGACTTCCCGGAAGCGACGCTTCCGGGAAGTCTGTAAATGGTAAATCTGTAAGCGGTGCATCTTGCTAGCGGCGGGTAAAGGTATACTCCTCAGCACCTTGCCCAAAGATAATCTGCGGCTGGCCGCCGTCATCTTCAACCAACCGGTAGGTGAGACCCTGCCCCGGCGCGTTGACCTGGATATAGCCGCTAAATTGCACGTCCGGATCGTTGTACGGCAGCAGTTCAGCCGTAAACTCCCCTACATCCAGCAGCAGTTTGCCGTCCTGCAGCAGCAGTTCCGCGTCACCGAGAACCGGACTGCTGTAGGAGCCTAAGAAGGGCTGCACGGCTGTCTCATCCACAGCAGCGCCGATCTTGCTCTGCAGTTTGTCTACCTGTGTGGCAATCTGCTCAAGAACAAAGTCCAACTCCTGCTCAACCTGCGGCTCCTGCTCAAAAACCAATTCCAACACTTTGGATGTAATGCTGCCGTTGAAGATGTTGCTGGCGCGGGCGTTGGTGAGCACGATCACCCCCAAGTCCGCCTGCGGCAGAAAGGTGAATTCCGACGTGAAACCCAACGTGTTGCCGCCATGGGTGATGACGGGCTGGCCGTGATAGCTGGTCACCATCCACCCCAGCCCATAGCTGGTGTTGGCGTTGATGGCGATCTGCGGCTCGCGCGTCACATTTAAATTCTGCGCTGAAATCACACGCGTGCCGTCAGGCGTCACTCCCTCACGTAACTGCGTCTGCATATAGCGCGCCATGTCGTTGAGCGTTGACCAGTGTGCGCCGGCTGGCCCAATCGTCTCCAGCGAGCGCTCCAGATCAAGCGACATAGGCTCGTAACTCTGATCTAGGTTCAACGTATGCGGAATGGCATAGTTGCCTTCCTGCTGCACCTGCGCAAACGAGAGTGTGGTCGAGATCATGCCGATGGGGTCGAGCACACGGCTCTGCAGCGCCCGCGCATAATCGCCGGCCAGGTCACCGCTGCTGTCTTCGGCCACTTGTCCGGCAATGTAGCCGGCGGTCGCCACCATCTGGTTGCTGTACTGAAAGGCTTCGCCAAACTTGGTGTAGATTTCAAAACCGGCCAGCGCCGCCACCGTATCCGTTGGCGTCAGCGTGTTATAGTTGAACAACCACTCCATATCTCGGCGCGGTACACCCGTACAGGCGCACACCAAATTGCGCATGGTGATCGTCTTGCTCAGTTCGGGGTCTTTGACGCGGAACGGTGGGTACAATTCCACTGCCGGCGTATCCCAACTCATCAACCCGTCATCCACCAACGTCCCCATCATCATGGTGGTGAGGCTCTTGCCGGTCGAGCCGATCATCATGCGCGTGTCGGGCTTCACCGGCGCACCGGTCGCTGGGTCGGCCATGCCAAAGCCCTGGGCGTAAACCAATTCCCCATTCTGGACGATACCGACAGCCGCGCCCGGAATGCCGAAAGCCGCCATATACTTGCCGATAAACGCTTCCAGCGGTTCGGTGATGGCAGCCGTGACCGTCAGCGGCTGCGCCTGGCTGAGGTCAACTTTCTCCTGAGCCAGAATCTTGAAGCCGGAGCTGACAATACTCAACTGGGCGCCGCGCTTCTGTGCACCGGCCAGTTGCACATCATAGAGCGCGATATAGACGATGCCATCCTTCAACTGCCCTTCCGCCTGAACAATGCGGTCGGCGTCTTGCGTTTTGTACGTGACCACGATCGTCTCTTCAATACCAGTGCCCGACGGGATTGTCAGCGCCTGATCCACCTCCAGGGCAAATTCGCTCTCCACCTGCTGCCAAGCCTGCTCGATGGCTTTAGCAACATCTGTGTTTTCAGTTGCCATCAAGTAGACCTTGATCAACTCATCCGGGTCAGTCAGCAGGACATAGCCGTCCTGTGCGCTGACCGTCCAACCGGTGGGGATTGGGACGGAGTACAATCCCTGCGGGTCCGTATAAGTGCTCTCCACACCAGCGCGCGCCGGCTCAGCAGCAGGCGTTGTGACGACAGGAGCGGCGACAGAAGAGGCAGGCGCCTGGGGGGCCAACGGAGACTGAGGCGTCGGCGTGAGTGGCCGCACCGGCCGGCAACCTGCCGCCAGAAAAACGACCATGACCAAAAAAATGTGGGTAAACTTGAGTTTGTGTAGCATGTATATGCTCCTTTCACCTTATAGTACGCAGTCCCGGCAACAAAGGTTCGGGCAAGAAGCGATTCAGGCGGATAAAAAAAGAAACTGAGCCTTTTTGAAAGACTCAGTTTCTCCAATTCTCCGATTATGCAGGTGTGCGCTTGTTTAGTCGCCGTCCGCCATCACCAGCCGCTCGGCGATGATTTCGACCACATCTCGCACCTTGACGCCCTGATCCGCCTCTTTGGAGGCGTCGGTCAGCATGGTCAGGCAGAAGGGACAGCCGACGGCGATGGTTTTGGCGCCGGTGGCCGCGGCCTCGGCGTAACGGGTGACGTTGACCGCTGCGCTGCCGTGCTCCTCTTCCTTCCACATCTGCGCGCCGCCGGCGCCGCAGCAGAAGGACTGTTTGCCGTGGCGCGGCATCTCGGTGATAAAGGCATTGGTGCTGAGCAGCGCCTGGCGCGGCTCGTCGAGAATATCGTTCTGGCGGCCCAGGTAACAGGGGTCATGGAAAGTGATCATATCCACATCGTTGGAACGCTGCACACTGATCTTTTTGGCTGCCGTCAGTTCGGCCAGCAGCTGCGTGTGGTGGATGACCTCGTAGTGGCCGCCGTACTGGTAGTACTCTTTGCCCAGCGTTTGCAGACAGTGTGGGCAGGTGGTCACAATGCGCCGCTTTTTGTCGCCGATCGCCTCGTTGAGCACCTCGATATTGCCTTGCGCCAGTTCAAAGAAGAGCGCCTCATTGCCCGAACGGCGGGCCGAATCGCCCGTGCAGCGCTCCATTTCGCCTAAAATCGCATAGTTGACGCCGGCGGCTTTGAGCACTTTGGCAAAGGCGCGGGCAGTTTCTTGCGCACGCGGGTCATAGGAAGGCGCACAGCCCACCCACCAGAGCAGATCGAAGTCGGGATTGTCCTCCACCGTCGGCACTTCGAGATCGCCGGCCCATTTCATACGGTCGCGCGGGCTGAGGTTCCACGGGTTGCCGTTGCGCTCCATGCCGCGGTAAGCCTGCTTGAGTTCGCTGGGGAAGTCGTTTTCCATCAACACACGATGGCGGCGCATGTACAGGATGTCAAACATCGGCTCGTTGCCGACCGGGCAGATGTTGACGCAGGCGCCGCAGGCTGTGCAGGCCCAGACCGCCGACTCGCTGATGGCGAAGTCGATCAGGCTGAATTCGGATTCTTTGCCGCCCGCCAGTTCCGACAGGTGCTCGTTGATATGATACCGCTTGTTGACCTCCAGCGCTGCGGGCGAAAGCTCCTTGCCGGTCACATAAGCCGGGCAGGCATCCTGGCAGCGGTTGCACATGATGCAGGCGTAGGCATCGACCAGGTGGGTCCAGGGCAGTTCCTCAATTTTGGCGACGCCAAACTCCTGGATCGATTCATCCTCAAAATTGATCGGTTCCAGCGTGCCCAACGAGGTGCGCTTGGGCTTGGTCAAGAAATTGACGCCCGCCATGATCAGGTGGAAATGTTTGGTGTAGGGGAAGTAGGGGATAAAGGCCAGGATCAGACCGATGGCGATCCAGAAGCCCAGATGTTCCCCCGTCACCCGCGCCCATTCCGGCCAGCCAAGCCACAAATTGGCCAATGCGCTGGAGAACGGCTGCCAGCCATCCAGCCCTTCGACCGAGAGCTTGAAGCTGTTACCGAGCAGACGAAAGCCGACATGGAACAGGATAAAGAGCGCCACAATCAACGAATCGCGGCGGATGCGCCCGTCCTTGACCCGCTCCACCAACTTGATATTGTCGCGATAGCCCAGCGCCGGGTCGTTGAAGGCAAAACGGCGCAGGATGAAATAAACAATGCCGATCAGCACGCTCATCGTCGCCAAATCAGCAAAAAAGCGGTAAATGTCCCCGATGATGTTGTGCCCTAAAAAGGTGATGGGGAAGAGGGCTTCGACAATATCGCCAAAGTTGACCAGGAAGTAGAAGATAAAACCGAGCGAAACCAGGATATGAAAGAAACTGCTCAGCGGTCTTGTCTTCCAGATGGGCTTGGTGGTAATCCAGGTGATGGCGGCATCCCAAAGCCGGCCCATCATCTGGCCAAAGCTGGGTTTGTCGCCGGGGCCGCGCATGACGACTTCATACACCTTGCGGAAGCCGACATAGCCATAGTAAAGAGACGCGCCGACTGCAACGAGAAAAAGGATCTTTTCCAACAGGGTTAACATGGCGGACCTTTCATATCATAATAAACGTCGATGGGGAGGAGCAGGGCCTCATCAATAAGGTGTACCGCCATCCCGTTTCAGAGTGGTTGCCGGAGGGTTATGAATTGGAAGCAATTTTACACGGAAACGGGTAAATTGGACACTAACAACTGACACGAGTGCAGCAGGTCAAACGTCACTTTGGCTGCACCTGCTTTGTTTTTATGCTACTTGCGTACACAAATCATCAAATAGTACAGCCGACGCATACGTAAGCGGCAGCAGGCTTGTCAGGTGAATATTATTTTGAAGAGAGTAGGGCTTGAATCCGGCTGGGGGGCTGCGATAAACTTATAACTGCAGGCAAACCCTATCGGTTCCCATTTTACAAGAAGAAGTCAAAAGCGAAAGCGGGGGGGGACAAGATGAGAAAAGCAAACACCTACGCCTTTGCTGTCGTGGGCATCTTTGCCGTTGCAGGGCTGCTGCTGGTCGCCTTACTGCTGACGCAGCGGACCGGCCAGACTTCGCAGGCGCGGGCCGGCCTTGCCGTTTCCGCCACAGGCCCCGCCCCCAGTTCACCCTTGCTGCCTACGGTAGCGCCCACCGCTGCACCGGCAGAAGAACCGTTCCAGGGTGAAGCAAACATAAAATCATCCGCAATGACGCCCGTGTCGCTGACGCCAGAACCGTGGATCCCACCTACCCCTTACCCAGAAGATACAGTCACAGGCGATTCGGCCAAGACTTTTCGTGTTATGGTTCCCAAAGGTTGGTATGCTTCTTTTCCGGACAATTTGCTGCAGGGTGAGGCAACTATTGCCAACTTCGATCTTGGCGCAATGGAAGGGCGACCAGAAGGAGGCATCAGCGTCAATTTCGGAATTGGAGAGCTAGAACCAGAGCAGACATTTGAGCAGTGGCTTGCTGCCAGAAGGCAGCTTGAAGCGCATCCAGATTATGGATCCCCTCCCCGCCCAATCTCTGATTCACAGCCGATTACGCTTGCCGGATATTCCGGCGTCACCGATGTCATGAGTGTTGCCATGGACAATGGAGAATGGTGGCCAGTGCAGAATATTTATCTGGCGGTGGATGAAAAATGGGTTATGGGTGTTGTAATCAAACCTACATCAGCGCCAGATTACCAGAAGGCGGTAGCTGTTCTTCAATCTATGAATATTACACTTCACTGACGATACCATAAGCAATCAGAAGTCTAAATCACTAAACTGAATTCAATATGAAATTCACACGCTTCTCAGCATAATGGCCTGACGAATGTGGCATCGGCGTTTATTTTGCTTCGCCCGCCTCTCTTTGGTAATAGATGATTTTTCGGCTAGGATAAATGCAGTGCGATCCAAGAAGGTGTAATTGAGGAGGCGTATAGTGACGGTGCTGCTGGAATTGCCTGCTGAACTGGAACAAGAACTAAGCCGGGCCGCCGAAAAAGCTGGAATGTCATTGGAAGACTATTCGCTCCGGCTGCTGGCAATGCGTTCCCAACCAGGTGACATTCCCGAAACCGGTGCTGAGCTAATGGATTACTGGCGCAGATTGGGCGTCATTGGGATGCGCACGGATATTGCTGACAGTGCCAAGCACGCACGGCTCATTCGCGCCGGCGCCGAAGACCGTACTCAAATCACAAATGAGTAGTCCACCATGCTTCTGCTTGACACTGACATTTTGATTGACGTGCAGCGTGCAAATTCAAATGCAGCTTTGTGGTTCTCCACTTTAACTGAAATTCCATTTGTGCCTGGGTTTGTCTGTATGGAATTGCTGCAAGATGCGCAGAATAACAGACAGGTGCGCCAAGTCCAGCAAATGCTTGCACCGCTACCTATCATCTGGCCTGCAACACCGGATTGCGAGCAGGCCCTGGCTCTTTTTTCGCGTCTTCATTTGTCACATGGTTTAGGTTTAATTGATGCTTTGATAGCTGCAACTGCGCTGGGCAGAGGTGCGACCCTGTGCACAATGAACATAAAGCACTACCGCAGCGTAGATAACCTGCTGCTTTCGCATCCATACAGCCGCTAACCAATTACGAGCGCCCGTTACTCAAATCTGCTCGGCTACACCAGGTGCGTAAGACCACAATTTACAGAACCAAAGTTGCATAATCCATAATCTCACGCCCCACTAGAAAACATTCAAACAGATATGATGAACCCACCAATTTAAACCGCAAACGGCGGCTGTTATGGAGTAATCGCTGGTATGGGTTGCTGCGTTTCAGGCCATGATCGTGTCGCCGCGCAGCAACCCATCTCCAACTGGACCCTAAGCTTCCAGCTAAATAATGCGCAGTTCCGGCTCAGCGCGCACTACCAGAACACTGATTTTGGCCGCCACCACACGCGCAAAGTGGCGCAGCGCGATGGCGCTGTCGCTCTCCGGCGCCATGACCACAATCGGGTCGCCGCTGTCGCCGCCGCTGCGGATACGGGCGTCCAGTGGAATGCGCGCCAGGAAGTCCACATGCAGATCGCGTGCTGCCCGCTCACCGCCACCCTGGCCAAAGATTTCGCCGGACATGTTCTCGACTACCCCCAAGATCGGCACTTCCAGCCGCTTGAAGGCGTTGGCTCCGCGCATGGCGTCCGCCACCGCCACCTTTTGCGGGCCAGTGACAATAATGCCGCCGGTGAGCGGGACACTCTGCGCCAGACTCAACTGGGCATCACCCGTGCCCGGCGGCAGATCCACAACCAGATAATCCAGCGCCCCCCAATGAACATCGGTGAAAAGCTGCTGGATGGCTTTGTGCAGCATCGGGCCGCGCCACACCACCGCTTCGCCTTCCGGCATGAGAAAACCCATGCTGATCACCTCAACGCCATAGCGCTCGTAGGGCACCATTTTTCCATCGCGGATGGCGGGGCGGCCGGTCAACCCAAACATGATCGGAATATTGGGGCCATAGATGTCGGCATCCAGCACACCCACGCGTGCGCCGTCCAACGCCAGACTCACGGCCAGGTTGGTAGAGATGGTGCTCTTGCCCACCCCGCCCTTGCCTGAAGCGACCGCAATAATATTCTTGACCGGAATATTGAGTTTGCCGATGATGCGGTGATCCGTGCGCACTTCGGCAGTAAAGCGCACATTGACATTGGCCACGCCAGGGATCATTTTGACGGCGTTGATGGCGTCCTGTTCCATTTTGGCGCGCAGCGGGCAGGCCGGTGTGGTCAGCACAATGGTGAAGCCCACCTCGCCGCCGCTGATCGTGAGATCGCGAATCATATTGAGCGTGACCAGGTCGGTGTGCAGTTCAGGTTCCTGCACCGTGGCCAACGCCTGCATAACCGCTTCGGGAGTAGGCGAACTATTATTGGAATTTCCAGCCATTATCAGCGTTTCCTTTGTTGAAATGTATCCGCAACTGTTTGCCCTGATCGTACCCCATTCTGGAGCACAGTCAGCAAGGAGCTATCCATAACAGAGGCAGTATAGCGGTTTCAGACAAGGTCGCCAACAAACCGGAAGAATAGGAGTCTGGCCATGTTGGTGCAAGCGCGGATCAAATCCTTGATCTCGGCCGTTAGTGACTGCGGAGTGCGCTCTCATTACTCTTGCTGCTGCCGAAACGCTGCTATAATCACGAGCAGACAAAGATTCCCAGGGAGGATCTATGACAAGCACGGCGTCTGAACTCTCTTCCGAACGCGCACGCAAGTTGGCCTGGCGTTTCGTCTGGCTGCTGGGCGTGGTGAGTCTGCTCGGCGACGTGACCTATGAGGGCGCGCGCTCGATCACAGGGCCATACCTGGCGCTGTTTGGGGCCAGCGCCGTGGCGGTGGGCTTTATCGCCGGCTTTGGCGAACTGATCGGCTACGGGCTGCGCCTGGCGTCGGGCATCATCAGCGACCGCACGCAGCGCTATTGGGCGATTACGATCACCGGCTATGCCGTCAATTTGCTGGCGGTGCCGCTGCTGGCGCTGGCGGGCAGTTGGCAGATTGCGGCTGTTCTGCTGATTGTGGAACGCACCGGCAAGGCGATACGCACCCCGGCGCGCGATGCTATGCTTTCCCATGCGGCCAACGAGGTGGGCAGCGGGCGTGCCTTTGGCGTGCATGAGGCGATGGATCAGACCGGGGCTGTGCTCGGCCCGCTGATAGTAGCCGCGGTCATCGCCACCAACGGCGGCTATCGGGCGGGCTTTGCCGTGCTGTTGGCGCCGGCGCTGCTGGCGCTGGCCGTGCTGCTGGCCGCGCGCTGGCGCTATCCACGCCCCAGCGAACTGGAAATCAAGATTCAGACGCCCAGCAGCCAAGGCTTGGACAAGCGCTTTTGGCTCTATCTAGCCGCCGTCGCCCTGATTGCCGCTGGTTATGCGGACTTCCCCCTGATCGCCTACCATTTTGAGAAGAGCAGCGTGTTAGGCCTCAGTTGGATCCCGATTTTTTATGCGGTGGCGATGGGCGTCGACGCCTTGGCCGCCCTGGGTTTCGGTTATCTGTATGATCGCGCCGGCATCATCATTCTTGCCGGGGCAGCTGCACTGTCGGCTTTCTTTGCGCCGCTGGTCTTTTTGGGCGGCTCGCAGCTTGCTTTGCTGGGCGTGGCGCTGTGGGGCATCGGCATGGGTGCGCAGGAGTCGATTATGCGCGCCGTAGTGGGTCAGTTGGCGCCGGTGGAGCGGCGCGGCAGCGCCTACGGCCTGTTCAATGCCGGTTTTGGGCTAAGCTGGTTTTTGGGTAGTGTGGCACTGGGTGCGCTCTACGACTGGTCACTGCCCGCCGTGGTGGTGGTGTCGATGCTGCTGCAACTGGCGTCTATCCCGCTGTTCCTGCGTCTGCGGCAGATTTGGCAGTGAGTTGGAAGCCGGGCTGCACCAACGCCTGCGCCTGCTCGCGCCACTTGTTCAGCATCGGCGAAGTAACGTAATTCCAACAAATGACCGTAGATGAGAAGGGGAACAGCATGCTAGAGTAAGACAACGATAAAGGTTGTCAAAACAGACAGGAAGGTTGAGCATGCGTGATCTATCCCCTGCGGTGAATACCGACGCAAAGGTGTGCCCCTATTGTGGAAAAACGCTCGGAGTAACTGCAACGGTGTGTCGATTTTGCGGCCGGGATTTGTTGGCACCGATTGAACCGCTGCAACACGGGCCGTCGGTGTGGGTGGTGGAGCAGAAAAAGAGTAGTGGGGTTGACGTATATTTGAAGGGGCTGGGTGTACTGGGGTTAGTGGCAATGAGTATACTGGGGTTGGTGGCAGTAGCTTGCATGGTTTCGGCTGTGCTGGCTTTTATGCCCCATAGCACAAATAAAACACTGACAGCCAGAACCGATACACTGGCATCGGTGGTTTTGCTGCAGCCAACAGCAGCAGACAATATTATTGTTTTAGGGCAAACAGTAGTTATGCCTGACATAGCTGAGGCAACCCTGGACAAAGTGTACTTTGCGAAAAAAGTAGTTCCTCCTAACCCAGCCAAATTATTATCAGTACTACGAAGCCAAAGAGCCAGGCACCACATACCTGGACACAGTAGTTCGCTATAAGAATTTACTTTAGTTTCCGGTAAAAGTGCATCAAGGTGCGTAGAGAAATGACAAACGACGATTAGCAGGTCACAATCCAGGTTGATCAAAACCAAGGAGGGTGGAAATGCTAATCGCCGCAGAAGTTACTGTACAAGCAATGGCTG
>JBBRBX010000030.1:0-48812 GCA_038205395.1 Caldilineales bacterium | reverse complement strand
CAGCCCTGTCTGTGACAGCAGGTCAACCACATCCTGCAGGCGCACGCGCTGTCCATTGACAAGGTACTCGTTGTCGCCATCGCGGTAGGCCCGCCGCGTCACTTCAACTTCGTTGTAGTCGAGCGGAATCTCATTGTTGCTGTTGTCCAAGGCGATGGTCACCTCGGCCATCCCCAGGCGGGCGCGTTTATCGCTGCCGGCAAAAATTACATCACTGGTCTTTTTTGAGCGCAGCAGGCTGAAGCTTTGTTCGCCCAGGCACCAGCGCATGGCGTCGACGATGTTGCTCTTGCCGCTGCCGTTGGGGCCGACCACCGCAGTAATGCCTGGGTCAAAAATAAACTCAGTGCTGCGGGCAAAGGTTTTAAATCCGTGGATGGAGATGCGGTTTATGCGCATAGTCTTATCGGCTTAAGGCAGGGGGGTAAAATGCCACAGCGGCGCCAGAAGCACTTCCAGGATGAGGCCCAAAGCGAATACTGCCCCAAAGATCAGCAGCGGCAGCCGGCGCCCAGCCCCCAGCGCCTTCACGCCGGCAATCAATCGGCCGGATGCCAGCGGCTCGGCAAGCACAGCCAGCAAACCTCCCCCGCCGATGACCTGCAGGACGCTCCACAATGGCAGCGCTACCACAATCCAGAGGCCATTAGGCAGCGTCAGCAGCAGGGAAGCTGCGGTATAGGCGGCCAGATTGGCAAGCCGCATAAGAAACCAGGCGCCCACCAGTCCGGCAGTCAGCAGGCTGCCCAGCACAATGCCTACAATTTCGATGCTGCTGGCTGCCGGCTGCGTTGAGAACGAAGCCGGCAGTGGGCTGTTGGCGTAATACCATTCCGCAAAGGCTGCTCGGTGCAGAAATCCGTTTTCAAACGCACGTTCCATAAAGCCGGCGCTAAACCAGGTCAAGCCAAAAATCATCGTCATTGCCAGCGCCAGCCAGACGAATATCAAAATCAGAGCGCTGCGCAAATCGTGGCGGCGCAGCGGGATTAGAAGAAAGATCGTCAGCGCCAGCGCCTGCACAATGGGCAAAAAACGCAGTTGCCCCATGACTGCCGACAGCCCCGTCACCAGCAAGGCGAAAAAACCAGCGGTAACAAAAAAAATGGGGTCGCGGCTGAGTTGGTATTCCTGCTGCATGTACGTCGTCTTTCTCAACGTTGCCGCTCGTGCGAGGTGGAGCGTAAACGGCTGGACCTTCAAAAACCAGTGATGCAAAAACACCGAACTCTCAAAAAAACGGGGCGGCTGAATGCTCAGCCACCCCGCGTCTCGGCACTGCGGAACCGCACAACTATTTCTGGCGGTTTGGGTCCAGAATCCATTGCACGAGGCTGTCAATCTCTTCCGGCGACATACGGTCGGCAAAGTTAGCCGGCATCACCGGGTTATAGCCGGGTTCCACATACTTGTTAGGCTCAATAATGCTGTTGTGCACAAATGTCGCGGCATCTTCGCCTGGAACCTTTGTGCCGGCCGTTTCGTACAAATTGCCCAAGTTCGGTCCAATTGCCCCCTTGTTGGTTTCCGTCTGCGGCTGGTCAATATTGTGGCAGCCGACGCAGCCCATATCCACCATGAATAACTGCTGGGGCGGGCGCGGTTCGCTGGACACTTCGGCAGCCGGCGCAGTTTCTACCTGCTGGCCAGTATAAATATCCGTCATCGGCGCGTTTTGGAACGGCTGCCAGGGGTCGGTCTCTGCTGTCTGGAGCGCGGCATCTTCTCTCCAGTTGAGCACAAAACTGGTGACATCTTCCACTTGATCATCGCGCAGAGGGCCACCGTAGCGCGAACTCCAGGTCGGCATCATCTGCGCCCATTGCGACTGCTTGTTCATGGGGCGGCCGGCAGCCACAGTTAGTTTTACATAATCGTGCAATGAGCCAGTATACTCTAAATCCTTGAGTCGCTGCTCAAAGAAGTAGCGTGAATGCAGCGCAGGAGCTACACCTTGCAAGCCTTTGCCATCCAGCCCGTGACAGCTCGAGCAATTGTTGGCATAAACGGCGGCCCCATTCTGGATCGAACGGCCCTCAAAGTTCTTGGTCTGGGCCTCCATGCGCGGCGTTTCGATAAAGAGCACGAACAGCAGGATGCCGATTGTGCCCAGCACCGCCAGCAGCGCGAGACCAAGCTTGGCCAGCGCCGAGCGCACATAGAGGAAGCGGTACCACGGTCGTTTCATAAGTCTTTACATCCTTCTCTTTCGCCCGTGCCTATTCGCCCGCTGCCGGCTGCTCATTACGCAGGAAACTGAAATCCTTGACGGCATACTGTTCCCAATACAGCGCGTTCTCATGCAGGAAGAAGATGCGTTTAAATGCCTCATCTTTGCCGTCCGGGCTGAGCCAGTTGATGTCCCAGGTAATGCGTTTGAGCTGTGGCTGCTCCTGGCTGATGGTCAAGACGCCATACGCCTCGTTGAAGGAAGGATCCTTCTCTGCAAAGGCTTTGATGGATTCATTGAACTCATGCAGCACCACGTTAAACTCTTCATCTTCCGTCGTCGCGTTCTCACGGCTGTCGTAGGCGCCCAGAGGTAGATGGGCGTAGCCCATTTCCCGCAGCGGCCCCATGCCTTCTTCCGGCATCAACTCTTGGACAATTTCGACGGCGGGGGCGCCCTGCACAGCGTAGTAGGGGGTGCCCATCCAGCTCAGAACGATAATCACGATTCCAGCCACAACACCGCTGATGATGGCCACGCGGCGGTCTCGCCCGCGGCGACTGGGGTTTCGATCTAAGTAAGGGATAGCCATCAGCAACACCAGCAGAATGCCTGGCACATAGACGCCGGCGATGGTTTTGTCGGCAATCTTGAGCAGACCTTGGAGCCAGTAGAAATACCAAGGCGCTACCGTGTGCAGCGGCGTCGACTGTGGGTTGGCAATCGATTCCAGCGGCGCAGCAAAGAAGAAGGTCGATACCAAGACCATTAACGCTGTAAAGGCAATCAGCAGCGCACTCTCGTCGATCAGGACGTCAGGCAGGAAGTAAACACGCCGGTCCGCCGGTACTTTGTTGGCAGTGTCTTGGCCTACTTCTTCCTCATCCGAAGGCAAGCTGATGCCGAAATGGACAACCTTATAGTAATGCACAAAGAAGAACAGGAAGAGCGCCAGCGGCAGGAAAAGTACGTGCAGCAGATAGAACCGCATAAGCCCATTGGCGCCGATGTCGGGCGCGCCACGCGCCAGCAGGTTGACCGTCTCACCTACAATAGGCGGCGGCACGGCCTCTGCCATCGAAGTTCCGATGGTGACCGCCCAATAAGCCAACTGGTCCCAAGGCAGCAAATAGCCGGAGAAGCTGAGGAAGAGCGTCAGCACCAGCAGGAGTACGCCGGTGAACCAGGTAAACTGGCGCGGCGCTTTATAGCTGCCGGTCAAATACGTTCTCACCATGTGCAGCGTTACCACCACCACCATCAACTCGGCTCCCAATCGGTGCATATCGCGCATCAACTGGCCCAGCGGCACATTGGAGAGCAGGCGAATCATGTCCGTATAGGCGCGCTCAGGCGTCGGGGCATACCAAATCATTAAAATCAGACCGGTGATTGTCTCGACGAAGAATAGATAGGTGGAGAGCAAGCCCAGGCGAAACGTGTGCGTAAAGCGCGTCACGCTTTCGTGGTAATACGTAGGTTTGATGTGCAGCAAAAACGCTTCTGAGTGCGGTTTCAGACGAGGGTTGGGGCGGCCAGGCGGCTCGCCGCGCAACATACGGCGCACTTCGCCGGCGGAAATGCCGGCTGTTACGCGTGTAAAGACATCATCCGCAGCGTCAAGAATGGTTTGCAAAAAGCTTTTTTTCTTGACTTCCGGTTGTACGGCCATGGGACTCCTTCTCCTCAAATCAGCGGATCAGAACAGCCGAATCGATTTACTCACTTAGACAGGGACGGCGCGCGCCGGCGAATCGGCGGACGGCTGGCCCAAGGTTTTCTTGCCCGTGTCCACCGCAATCTCACCATCCGCCTCCGTCAGCAAAAAGGTGTCTAACGAGCGTGGCGCCGGGCCTTCAATATAAAACCCCTCACGGCTAAACTTTGAACCGTGACAGGGACATTCAAAGCGATTGTTGGACTGCGCCCACTTGTACAGACAGCCCAGATGGGTGCACACCATATACAAGGCTTTGGGGCCTTCGTCCACCGTGTTGACAAGCCAGAACTTGCCCGACGTATTGGGGGCAGGGGCAGCATCAGTCGGCGGCAGCGCCGCGACCGGGCCAAGCAAAAATTCGCCGCCAAACTCACCTGCCTTGAAGCGCGGGTACATGAACTGGAAAATACCTACACCTGACTGCAGCGCCAGCAGACCCAACGCCGCCCCCCACGTATAGGTGAGAAATTCGCGGCGGTTCATCTCTTTCTTGGCTCGCTGCTCCGGTGTCTCTACCGCAATTTCCGGCGGCGGCGCCACCAGCAGCGGGGCAGAAACTGCCGCCGCTCCACCATTGCTTGCCACACCATTGCTTGCCACACCATTGCTTGCTGCACCATTGCCCGCTGCACCGTTGCTTCCTGCACCATAGGTAGTGACAGCCGGAGCCGGTTGGGCGCTGACTTGCTTATCCGTGGCCGCTGCAGCGACTGCGGGTGAGGCTTCGGCAGGCACGGCTCGCGCCTGCTTGGCCGGTGCTGCCGCTTCCTTCACTGCCGCTTCACCGCTGGATGCCTTTTTGCTTTTGGCGGCTGCCGCCTGCATTTTGGCCTTCATCTCAGCGATGCGCTTTTCTTTTTCTTCCGGGCTCAGATCGGCTAGTTTTTCTGCCATTTGGATCTGGTCTCCTTCTTACTCCACCTGCTGTACCGAGACCGGTGTTTTCACCTTACACGTATCTCTGTGCTTGGTGAATGCCGGGTTCTAATCTCAGCTTTTCAAAAGCGCCAATATGTTTGAGGAAATGTGTTGGCCGGAGGCAGCAACACCGGCCCGAATATAGCACACGCCCAATTGCTTGTCAAAATTATCACAAATTTTGAGGCCGCTTTGGATCGCTTTTTTGCAGCATTTGTGTATAATATCACAAGCTCAAAGGTTATGCAAATCTTGTACGTTCAAGTATCTGCTCATAACTCGCTCAGCCGCTCCGCCAACTGCACCCGTCTACCTTGTAGTTCAGCCTGTTTGCTTTGCTCGCGTTCGATCACCTCAGCAGGGGCCTTGCCGGTGAAGCCCGGATTATTCAACATACTTTCAATACGTCCTAACTGGCGATCAATGTTGGCGATTTCACCTTGCATGCGCTTGCGCTCCGCCGCCAGATCCACCAACCCGGCGAGCGGCAGATAAACGGTGGCCCCTGCCGCAGCCAGTGTAGCTGCTTTACTGGGAGCCACCAGTTCGGCTGCAACAAGCGTTTCGGCGGCATCCAACCGTGCCAGCGCTATTAACAGCGGCAGATTTTCCGTGAGTAGATCATTTATTTCGCTGGCGCTAAAGAGAGCCGAAATACGTTTGGGCGCCGGCACATCGTATTCGCTGCGTACATTGCGGATGCCGCGCACAATTTCCTGAATTCGCCCAAAGTCTGTCTCAGCCGTTTCCTGGCGCCGCTCACCGGCTGCCGGCCAGCGTGTGACTATCAGGGCGCGGGCTTGCGGACGATCTCCCTCTGCCACAGGTGAACTGCCCGCGTTGTCTGGCGCTCCCTGCCCTACACCCGGTAAATTTTGCCAGATGGCTTCGGTCACAAAAGGCATAAAAGGGTGCAGCAGCCGCAGTGACTGTTCAAGCACAAAGGCCAGCACCTGGCGTGTGGCCTGCGCCTCAACGGCAGTGTCTTCGTTGAGCCGCACCTTGGCTGCTTCGATATACCAATCGCAATACTCGTTCCATAGAAATTCGTACAATTGGCGGCCCGCCTCGCCCAATTGCCAATTATCGACTAGGCGGGTCGTCTCCTGGCGCACAGCCTCCAAGCGGCTCAAAATCCAGCGATCGGGCAGATTGAGCAAATCGTTGGGTGGCAGCAAGTAGAGGGGACTGTTGGGGTCGCTCCCGTCCACCTCAGGCGCCCCATCTTCCAGCCGCATAATCACAAAGCGGGCTGCGTTCCAAATCTTGTTGGCGAAGTTGCGGTTGGCTTCAACCCGGTTTTCAGCTAGCTTGATGTCATTGCCGGGTGTGCCGCCGGTCAGCAGGGTAAAGCGCAGTGCATCGGTGCCATACTGGGCAATCAAATCCAATGGATCGAGAGCGTTGCCCAGGCTTTTGCTCATCTTGCGCCCTTGCTCGTCGCGCACCAGCCCATGCAGATAGACGGTGTGAAAGGGTGGCTGGCCGGTGAACTTCAGGCCCATCATGATCATACGCGCCACCCAGAAAAACAGGATATCGTAGCCTGTTTCCAGTACACTGGTGGGGTAGAAAGTCGCAAAATCCTTGCTTTGCGCCGGCCATCCCAAGGTGCTGAAAGGCCACAGCCCACTGCTGAACCAGGTGTCGAGCACATCGGGATCTTGCACGAGCTCGACGCTGCGACCAAAATGGGCCTGCGCCTTCGCCTGCGCCTCTGCGGTGCTGTGTGCGGCAAAGGCTGTCTGGTCAGGGCCGTACCAGACAGGAATACGGTGCCCCCACCACAGTTGGCGGCTGATGCACCAGTCGCGGATGTTTTCCAGCCAGTGATTGTAGACGCGCTCAAAACGCTGCGGCACAATTTGCACGGCGCCACTGCGCACAGCCTCCAAAGCCGGCTCTGCCAGCGGCTGCATTTTCACCCACCATTGTTCAGAAAGCAGCGGCTCCACCACACTGTTGCAGCGCTGGCAGTGCCCCACCTGGTGAGTATGCTCTTTGGCGCCCACTACCAGGCCGGCAGCCTGCATATCCGCCCACAACTCCTTGCGCGCGTCATAGCGATCAAGCCCTGCATATTTACCCGCCGCCTCGTTGAGCGTTGCGTCCTTATTCATAATGTTGATCATCGGCAGGTTGTGACGCTTGGCAATTTCGTAGTCGTTGGGGTCATGGCCGGGCGTCACCTTGAGCGCGCCGGTGCCGAATTCCGGATCGACATAGGCGTCGGCGATTACTGGGATCTCACGTCCCAACACAGGCACGATCGCTGTCTTACCCACCGCCTGGCGGTAGCGCTCGTCGTCAGGGTGCACGGCCACGGCAGTATCGCCCAGAATGGTCTCCGGACGTGTCGTGCTCACTTCCAGATAGCCTCCATCAGCCAGTGGGTAACGGAATGTGTAGAATTTACCGGTCACCTCTTCGTAATCCACTTCCAAGTCGCTGATGGCGCTCATACAGCGTGGGCACCAGTTGACCAGGTAGTTGCCTTTGTAGATCAGCCCTTCTTCGTACATCTGCACAAATGCTGTCAGCACCGCCTGGCTAAGCCCTTCATCCAGCGTAAATCGTTCGCGCGTCCAGTCACACGAAATGCCTAAGCGTCGCTGCTGCGCGGTGATACGGCCATGGTACTCGTCTTTCCAATCCCACACCTCTTGCACAAAACGTTCGCGGCCCAGGGTGTGGCGCGTCATGCCCTGCTTTTCCAGCTGCCGTTCCACCACATTTTGTGTGGCGATCCCGGCGTGGTCAGTGCCGGGCACCCACAGCGTGGGATTGCCCGCCATGCGGTGGTAGCGGATCAACATATCTTCCACGCTGGAGGTGATGGCGTGGCCCAGGTGCAGGGCGCCGGTGACATTGGGGGGCGGCATTGAAATGACGAACGGCGGCTGCGCCGGGTCAGCCAAACCACTATTCAACTGCTGTTCCGGCGTAAAAAAGCCCTGTTTTTCCCACCAATCATACAGTGTCGTCTCCACTTCGTGCGGATTATACGCCTTGGCCATCATTGGCTCGCTCATCATTCCCCCTCGTACCCTCAACCCTGCTGCGTTTGCGACTTGCAGACCGTTCCGTAAAAACAGTCGCCGGATAATAAAAAAAGCCTCTTCATCACAAGGACGAAGAGGCTTCGTGGTGCCACCTTGTTTACACGGCTGCACTGTTTTGTACGCGCAGCTATGTCACTCAATGCTGTAACGGGCCAACCCGGAGACGGCTAACACATAGCATGTGCTTCACCTTCCCAACCTTCCCGGCTACGTTCCCCGCTGCCTGAGCGAACGAAGCTTGCAGCCGGCGGCTCCGTCTCTCTGGCGCCGGCTGGCGAGTACTCCTCCGGTGCACTGTTATTAAATCTCTCGAAATTATACGGTCTGCCGAGCAGATGTCAAAAAATGCCCTGCGAGCTCAGCTTCAGCGTTTGCCCATCGTTCTTCACTAACTGTGATTGTTTTGGCGGCCCACTGTGACCAGTTGACCCAGCGCACCTGCAATGGAACGTGGAGCCGGTGCAGCACCGCTCCCGGCCGGCCACCCTTCACGCTGGCGGGAACGGTCACCGTCGGTTTCTTCCGTCTGGTCGTGAAAGAGAATCTGATAGGTGGTGAAAGGCAAGTCGATGCCGTGCTCCGTGAGTGTTTTCTTAACAGCCGACAGCACCTCATCTTTAGAATCAAAGGTGTCACGCCGCAAGGGCGGGGTGGTCCACCAGCGTACGCGCAAATTGACGGTGGAGGGGCCTAAGTCCGTCAACAGTACTTCGGATTTTGGCTCAGGCAAGACGCTGTGGCATTTCTCCAACGCAGCAAAGATCAGTTTTTTGGCCTCATCAACATTATCACCATACCCGATTCCGACATCATATTCCAGCCGCCGCTTGTTAAAGGCAGTGTTGACAATGACTGAGTCAACAAACAGATCGGCATTCGGAATCACCACGCGCCGCCCATCGTAGGTTCTGAGCAGGGTAGCACGCGTCTGGATATCTTCCACCGTTCCTTCATAGCTGCCGACCACAATCTGGTCGCCGATATAAAAAGGCTCCGTAATGAGCAACAGGATGCCCGCCAGAAAGTTTTGCAGGATATCGCGGAAGGCAAAGCCGACGGCAACGCTGCCGATGCCCAGAAATTCGATCATGCGCGACGGCGTAAAGTTGGGGAAAATAATTACGGCTGTGATCAGAACTCCTATTAGCAGCACTGCCCACTGCAGCAGCCGTCCCAGCACGATGCCCAGGCTTTTGCGCCGCCCATAGCGGTCTGAAACCCGCTGCACCGAGTTCGCCGCTAATTTGGAGAGCAGATAGAAAAGTAGAAAAATGATCAGCCCTACCAGTGCATTCGGCAGCAGGCGGATAGAATCTTCCAAGGTGCGATCCAGTTGGTTGATCGCAGGTGTAAAATTCAATGTTATCAAGTCCTTTCTGTGGCTGTTCTGTGGCTGTTCTGTGGCTGTCCCTACGGCTGTTGCCCGGCTGGGCGAGAAGCGAAACGGGCGAACTGAACCAACGTCGCGCAGTGGGGCTAGGTTTCTCCGACACATCTGCTCATTCTAGCCTCGCGTCCGTATCTGGTCTATAGGCAGCGATAGAGCAACGGGATACGATTGCACCACTACAGAGTCAATTAGAAGCGGATCTTCTATCTCTCCTGTAGGTCAAGATGCGTAGCGCTCACCTGATCCGGCTGCTACTCTCAATCTAAAAGCTGTGTGCACTTAACGTGATGCAAACTGCTTATAGTGCTCCGGCTTATGGAACCGGCTTATGGAACCGGCTTATGAAATTGGACAAGGGGTGCGCATGGCCGAACAAGGTAGCAACCACCATTTTGCCGTTGGATTGGCGCGTGCGTTTGCCGGCGCGCTGATTTTTTCCATTTCCATGTTGATGACAATGGAAATGTGGTGGATTGGTTTTTATATGGCGCCGCTGCGCCTGGGACTTTTTACACTCGTCACGCTGCTGCTGCTGGTGCGTCTCGCCTATGACCAGGGCTTTGAAAAGAACATAACCTGGCGCGCCAGCGTGATTGACGCCTTTGTCGGCTATGCGGTGGGCACAGTGGTGGCGGCCGTCATTCTGCCTCTATTGGGACTTATTACGCCGGGCATGTCTTGGAACGAAATTATGGGCAAAATTGCCATTCAGGCTATCCCTGGTGCAATCGGCGCGCTGCTGGCACGCAGCCAATTGGGGCAGAGCAGCGATGATGACGAGGACGAGGAGGAAGAGCCGCCGGAGGAAGCACAGCGGTATGCTACGGAATTGTTCACAATGGTCGTGGGTGCGCTCTTTATTGCCTTTAACGTTGCTCCGACCGAAGAGATGATTCTCATCAGCTACAAGATGACACCCTGGTTGGGTATCGTTGTCGTGCTGCTGTCATTAGTGATTATGCACGTTTTTGTTTATCAGGTGGGCTTTCGGGGTCAGAAAACACAGCCGCAGGGGATGGGCTTTTGGACACTGTTTCTGCGTTTCAGTGTCACTGGCTATGCCTTAGTGCTGCTTGTCTGCCTCTATCTGCTGTGGACCTTTGGCCGTCTGAACGCAACTTCCTTGCCGGCCGCTACCATGATGGTGATTGTGTTGGCCTTTCCAGGCGCTCTGGGCGCGGCTACGGCACGCCTGATCTTGTAACTCGGTAAGCCGGAAAAACCGGCTTTTCGGGTAAGCAGCGCCGCATCTTCAACGGCCCGGATTAGGGCAGCTCCCGTCTGCTCTGCCGCCTATCGCTTTCCCGGCGCATATTTGGTCAAAAGCGGCAAATAAAGTGCTTGCATAGCGGCAGTCGGCCTGGCGGTGAAGTTGGCGCTGATGTGGATAGCCTTGTGCACAACGATTTGCAAAGGATTGTTTTTACCTTTGGCGTCGCCGGACCAGTTGTTAAAGGTGTAATCGTCGTTGGGCACAGCGGTGAGATGTAGGACACTGCCATACGGATAACCAGCTTCGCCCGTAATGAAAGCGTCGGCGCCAGGCAAAATGGCTTCAATTTCGACAGTTCCACCACTGCCGCTGTCGTCACTGCCGCTGTCGACGGTGACTGTGAAGCTTTGCAGCATGAAGGCTGCACTGACCTCTTTTGCGCTATCCATTGTCAGCGTGCAGGCGTCCGCACCGCTGCATTCTTTGCCCCAACCGGCAAGTAGAAAGCCGGTGTCTGCCGCTGCGGCCAGCGTCACAACCACGCCGTGATTATAGTTGGTCGAGCAGGTTGCGCCGCAGTCGATGCCTGCCGGTCTGCTTGTAATCTTGCCGCTGCCACTCTTGCTGATACTCAGCGGGTAGCTGTTGAGCGTGAAAGTGGCCGTGACCTCTTGGGCCGCATCCATCGCCAGCGTGCAGCCGTCGGCGCTGCTGCACGCGCCACTCCAACCGCTGAAACTGTATCCCGGTGCAGGAGAAGGAGTGAGAGTTACTACTTCGCCATCGTCAAAAAAAGCCGTGCACGTTATCCCACAGTCAATTCCGGCGGGAATGCTCGTGATGCTGCCATTTCCACGCGCAATATGCAGGGGCCGGCGTATAGCGTGCAGAACCGTGCCCTGCTCGCCCACCGCCCATACGTCACCACTGTTCGTGCCCCAGACCGCAAAGAGGCGCTTTTTTGTACCGCTGCGTTGGGTGCGCCAACTGCTGCCGTTCCACTTCAAGATTGTGCCTGAATCGCCTACGGCCCAAACGTTGGTGGCGTCCACTCCCCACACGCCAAAAAGGCTGTTGGATGTGCCGCTGGGTTGGAGATTCCAACTGCTGCCATTCCACTTCAAGATTGCTCCTGAATCGCCCACGACCCAGACATTGGCCGCGTCAGCGCTCCACACACCAAAAAGATCATGGGACGCACTGTAGCTTTGGCTGCTCCAACTGCTGCCGTTCCACTTCAAGATTGCACCGGCCTCGCCCACTGCCCACACGTTGGCTGCGTCCGCGCCGCCGGCAGCATAGAGAATTTGCGTTTCGTCTCTGTGCTGTACGCCCCACTTGCTTCCGCCCCACTTGACGATTACACCGCTGCCGCCCACCGCCCACACATTGCCGGCGTCCGCTCCCCACAGCGCATAGAGGCTGCTTGAAGTGTCGCTGCTTTGCGCGCCCCATTTGCTTCCGTCCCACTTGACGATTGCACCGCCGTCACCCGCCGCCCACACATTGTGGGCATCCGCCGCCCATACGGCGTTCAGTGTGTCCGGCGTGCCACTGCTTTGGACGGTCCAACTGCTTCCGTCCCATCTGAGCACTGCGCCGGCGTCACCGGCTGCCCACGCACTGCCTGCATCTACGCCGCCGACGGCAAAGAGCCAATTCAATGCGCCGCTGCTTTGGGCGCGCCAACTGTCGCCATCCCATTGGAGGATAATGCCGTCCGCACCCACGGCCCAAATATTGCCGGCATTCGGTCCCCAAACGGCATGGATATCCTGGGCTGTGCCGCTGCTTTGGCTGCTCCAATCGCTGCCGTTCCATTTGAGAATGGCGCCATAGTCACCTGCCGCCCACACGTTGCCGGCGTTCATCCCCCAAATGGCGGAGAGCCAACCCGAAGCACCACTGTTTTGGGCGACCCAACTGCTGCCATTCCACTTGAGGATGACGCCGCTGTCCCCCACCGCCAATACATTGGCGGCATCCGTTCCCCAGACGGCATTCAAAGATGCTTCTGTCCCGCTAGGCTGGGGATCCCAACTGCCGCCGTTCCAGTTAAGAATTGCGCCGCCAGCGCCCACGGCCCAAATGTTGGCGGTGTCCGTCCCCCAAATGGCGTGAATATCTGTTTCGATATTGCTGGGCTGGGGGTTCCAACTGCCGCCGTTCCAGTTGAGGATTGCGCTGCCATCGCCTACGGCCCAGACGTTGGCTGCGTCCGTTCCCCAGATGGCGTGGAGATCTTCACCTGTCCCACTGGCTTGGCTCTCCCAACTGCCGCCATTCCACTTGAGGATCACACCATTGTCGCCTACGGCCCAGACATTGGCGGCGTCCGTTCCCCATACACAAGTGAGGCGCTGCGCGACAACGCTCTTTTGGCTGTGCCACTTGTCGCCATCCCACTTGAGGATTGCACCGCTGTCACCTACGGCCCAGACATTGGCTGCGTCCGCTCCCCATACAGCTTGCAGATCATTGCCCTGCGGCAGCGGGTTCTGCCAGGCCCAGGAGCCATCGCCAGTGCTGACCTCTTGTGCGGACGCAATCGTGCCATTGCCGGCCAGCAGCCACAGCACAAGCACGGCCAGGAGCAGTGCTGAGCGCAGATCACCCCTATGTCCTGACCGATCACTATGGAAGCAGCGGACTTTCCTCCACTGGAGAGACGGTTTCTGGTGCAGCACCTTGTACTCCTGATGCTTTATGGTTCCGCCATTGTTTAGGCGGCTCTCTTGTCTCAGCGCTTATTGGGCAGCAGCACCCTTTGCTGCACAGGCACCCTCCTATTTTAGTAGGGAAATAGCTGCAAGGCAGCCCACAACTTCTACCAAACCTCTATAAAATCAAACTTTACCCCCTGTTATATCCCGCCCCTATATCAGGACAAGTAGTATTGTATGCGTTAGGGTGCTATTCTGGCGTCAGGCGCGCAAAAACTTAAGCTCGAAAGTAGGGCAAGGAAGTGTTCGCAGATGCAAACCAAAAGCGCAGAGGCGCCGTTCTGGGAAAAAGCTGTCGGGGTGGTTGGTTTACTATTGGTGCTGAGTGTGTTGGGTATACTGCTCTATGAAGCGCTGCAGCCGCAAACTGCGCCTGAACTGGTAGCCCAGGTGCAGTCAACAGTCCGCCAGCAAGGCGGCTATCTTGTGCAGATTAACGCCTCCAATCACGGGCAGGCGACCGCAGCCGGCGTGTTGATCGAAGGTTCTCTTTATGCTGCCGGCGACTCTGCGCAGCCTGTAGAAACCGCTCAAACAACCCTTGACTATGTCCCGGACCAGTCAGAGCGGTCGGGCGGACTGCTGTTTGAGCATGACCCAAGCCAATACGAACTGCGTTTGCAAGTGAAAGGCTTTGCCGATCCGTAGCCGGGCTTGAACCAAGCCGGCTAGCGCGCAGCCATGCGCCGTGCGACAATGGACGCAATTTCTTCTGCACTTGTCTCAATGGGCTTGTTGGTCGTATCCACCACGGTCACACCATGTTTCGCAAAGAAGTGCTGCGCCGAACGAATTTCGTCCCGCACTTCGTTGCGGTCTATGTAGGATCCTTCCGGAATGCCGGTGCGCTCAGCCCGCACTTTGCGATGCACCATAAGCTGCACAGGCTCGATGATCAACCCGACGACACGGCGCATGTCGCACTCTTTCAACTCCTCCGGCATCGGCACCATGGGCACAAAGGGCACATTCGCCGTTTTCCAGCCCAGCATCGATAGATACATCGACAGCGGTGTTTTACCCACGCGCGACACGCCGATCAATATAATTTCGGCTTTGGGTAAATCTTCAATACGCTTGCCGTCGTCATGCGCTACGGTGAACTCGATGGCTTCGATCCGGTCAAAGTAAGATTTGTGCAGTTGGCGATACAGCCCTGGCTGGCCAACCGGCTCTACATTTAGTTCGCGGCTGAGATGCTCTATGAGGTGGCCGGCTAAATCAAAGGTGACGACGCCTGCCTTGGAGGCTTCGACGGTTAACAAGCGGCGGCAGTCGCTGTTGACCATTGTGTGCAGAATGATGGCGCCCGGAATGCCCGCAGCCTTCGCCACCAATTGATGAACCTGCTGCGCGCCCAAGACATGCGTCTCGATATGCAGGGGAACATTTATGTGCGGAAACTGCGCCATCACCGTGCGCGCCAGCAGTTCCCCAGTCGCACCCGTACCGCCCGATACGACAAAGATCGGCGGCCCCTGCCGGATCGGTACATAATGTTCACTATCTTGATTTGTCGCCACAGCTTCCGTCTCTCACCAAGAATGGGCCGCTGCCAATCCGGCCGGCCGGCCCTTCAGCTTTGTCGCCATTCTCATGGATAATGCTATTCTTCGCAAGATCGGTTTTGTACAGACGGTATCCATATGCCGTGCCTATTGCGTTGCGACTGCTTCTTGCAAGCCCTGCCTCTGGCTTTCGTGGTATCATGGCTGGCGCTATGAATGATTCGCTCAAAACGCAGCGCGCGCCGCGCCGCACAGCTTTTTTCGGCGGACCTTTTGTTCTGTTGTTGACGACGCTGTTTGGGGTTGTAAACTGGCACTGGCTCTCCGCCAATGTAGTGACATATGGTTGGGATCGCCTCGATCACCTAATCACCAGTCTGGCCTACCGCGATATTCTGCAGCAAGTGACGCCTGCTTCGCTGCTGCGGGCGCTTGCCTACAGCAGCTACTATCCGCCTCTTTTTCACTACGGCATCGTCGCCCTCTACGCTCTTTTTGGCCCCGATGAAGATGTTGCCGCTATGGTCAACGTCTTATATTTGGCCATTCTGCTGGGATCGACCTGGTGGATCGCTGCGCGCTGGCGCGGGGGGTGGGCGGCTGCGCTGGCTGCCCTGCTGTTGGGGCTGTTCCCCATGATCTTTGCGATGTCGCGCTATCTCTACATCGATTTTGCGCAGACGGCCATGGTGGCTTTGTGTATGGCGCTGCTGTTGGCGGCGGAGCGTTTTAGCCGGCGCCGGCTGTCATTAACATTTGGCCTGGCCCTGGGCGCCGCTTTCTTACTCAAATGGACTGTAGCTGCCTTTATCGCTGCACCGCTCCTGTATGTCATCTGGCGCAGCGAGGCCCTGAGCTATGGCTGGCGGCGGCCGCAGACGCTGCGACCAAACTGGGTGCGGCTGGCAGCGGCCTTGGCGGGCGCCGGCGTTCTGATACTGCTGTGGTTTGCGTTAGCTGCTGACGCAGTGCAAGCGCTGCCTTTGGGCTGGTGGCAGGCGCTGCCGCTTTTCCTTCTGCTGGGCGGCGTCTTCTACAGCCTGTTTGCCGTCCAGAACCAGGGTGAAGCCGGCAGTGAAGCCGGGGGTCGACGGCTGCGCAATCTGCTCGGCGCCGGCGTGATTAGCGCCTTTTTGATGGCTTTGTGGTACCTGGTCAACCTTGAATTTGTCGATTATTTTGTCTTTACCGCCTATGGGCGCGAGGATGAGCCGATCTACGCCTTTGGCAAGTATCTGGGCGAGGTGGCCGGCGAGCAGATAGGGCCGTGGTTCACCCTGGTATTTGTGCTCGTCGCTGTTGTCTGGCTGTGGCAGGAGCGCAGGCGGCTGCCACAGCTTTTTGCCCACCTGAGCGATACGGCTTGGGTGCTGCTGTTGTGGGTGATCGTGCCCTACTTTATTTTCTCCTTTCGCGTCACACTCGCTCACTCACGCTATGTCATGCCCTTTCTGCCGCCCTTTGCGCTGTGGATGGTTGCCGGGCTGCTGCAATGGCGGCCTAGAGTGGTGCGCCTGGCGGCGGTGACGCTGGTGCTGGCTGTAGGCATTGCCCAGTACGCGCTGATCTCCTTTGACGAACTTGCCGCCTGGCGCTCGCCCTTGCAGGTGAGTGTTGGCGACCACTCACTCAACCTGTTGGCGAGCGGTTTTTCAATCCAGTACCCTGCTAGCGGCGTCACGGATCCTGGGTATGCGGTGGCCCCTGCGGTTCTTGCCTATGTTGATGACCAGCGGCGAGCAGCAGGCCAGGAAGTCGTCAATCTGGGTCTGCTGGTCAACTCATACCAGGTGCACGAGAAACACTTCTTGTATTCAATCTACAAGGATTTTCCCCATGTGCGTCTGCGTGAGCTGGCGCGAAACTGGCGCGACCAGCCTGCATACAACCAGTTATTTGATATGGATTATCTGCTGGTGAGCGACACGCACACGTTCCGCACCAACGAGAACAGCCAGACAGCCGTGCAGCGCATTTTGTATGACCCCGCTGACGCTTTCAACCAGGCTTTTGCCCCCGTGCGCCAATGGACGCTGCCCAGCGGTGAACAGTTGACGCTGTATGGCCGCCGTTTCGCGGCACTGGAACCCGGCGTCGCCCCCGCCGACTATCAGCAATTGCTGGCCCTCTTTGGAGACCGTCTGGGGCCGGGGGACGCAGTCGTGCTGCTCTCGCCGGACCAAATTTATATGTTGGGCTTATCACTGCCTGCCGACGCCGGGGCGACCATTGCGCCGCTGCCGCTGCCGGGCGCCCAGGAAACCGACACCGTCCAGCGGCTGCAGGAGCTTGTCACCACTCACAACCGTATCTTCTTGGTGAGCCATAACGCTGAGCAGGTGGATCCCAATAGCATCGTCGAACTGTGGCTGCGTTCCAACTTGGTTGCTGCCACGGAATTGTGGGCAGGGGGCGTGCGCGTCATATCTTTTGTTTCCACAATGGACAGTGGCGCCATGTCGCTTGCGACTGACTCATGGCAGGGGGGGCCTACGCTTTTGACTGCCTCCGCCGCACCCAGCGGCCCGCTGCTAACGCCGACCGCCGGCGGCGCGCTGGTCGTCCAACTGCGTTGGGATGAAATCGGTGCTGAGCCACGCAATGCTTCGCTGCAGTTGCTGGATCAAAATGGCGCCTTGATTGCGCAAGAAGATCGTGCCGTCAGCCAGCAAGCGCAGCAGTTTGTCCTGCTAATCCCCCGCTCAGCCGCACCTGGCGCTTATCGGCTGGCGCTCGTACTCTACGACCCCGCCACGGGCCAACGTTTCCTTACGGCCGACGGCAGCAATCTAGCCGAACTCGGAGAGATTACGCTTGCACAAGCGCCAATCCCTACAGCGACCAGCCTGCCTCCTCTTCGCCACCCGCAAGACAACGAGGCTGAGGGCGTCGAATAAAACCTACCATGTGCAGGAGCTGCCAGTTATGTCACAAGTCCTGATTACTCGCCGTATTCCGCAAAGCGCCGCTGAGCGCATCCGCAGCCGCTGTACTGTACGCCAGTGGGACAGCGATGAGCCAATCCCGCCGGCTCGCCTGCGCGAATGGGCGCAGGGGATGGACGGCATCTACTGTCTGATCACAGACCGTATTGATGCGGCGCTGCTGGAAGCTGCCGGCCCACAACTTAAGGTGGTAAGCACGATGTCGGTGGGCTACGACCATGTGGATGTGGCGGCGCTGCGCACACACGGAGTGGCGCTGGGCAATACGCCGGGCGTGCTGACCGAGACAACCGCCGACCTGACGCTGGCGCTGCTGCTGGCGACTGCACGGCGGCTGCCTGAGGGCTGGCGTGCGGCTAAGGATGGGACATGGGGGCCGTGGCAGCCTGAATGGCTGAACGGGCGCGACGTATATGGCAGTACAGTGGGTATCGTCGGCTTGGGCCGCATCGGCGCTGCTGTGGCGCGGCGGCTGGCGGGCTTTGGCTGCCGCCTTCTCTACAGCGGCCCCCGCCCGCATCCTGAGTTGGCCGGCCCTCTGGGCGCAAGTTATGTGTCATTTGATGACTTGTTGGCGGCAAGCGACTTTGTTTCCATCCACTGCCCGCTTAACGACGCCACCCGCCATCTGTTTGACGCTGTCGCCTTTGGCCGCATGAAGCGGGACGGTGTATTGATCAACACCAGCCGCGGCCCTGTGGTGGATCAGGATGCACTCCATCAGGCGCTGGCCGGCGGCCAGATTGCTGCGGCGGGTCTGGATGTGACTGCGCCGGAGCCGCTGCCGCCCGACCACCCGCTGTTTATGCTGTCCAACTGCGTAATTCTGCCGCACATCGGCAGCGCTTCGGTTGCCACGCGCCGGCAGATGGCGTTGATGGCTGCCGATAACTTGCTGGCGGGGGTGGAGGGTAAGCCGCTGCCTCATGCTGTATAAGGGCTGTATGGCAGCGGTTCAGGCGCGCCGATAGGCTCCTGCGCCGGTTTTGGTGATCTTCCCGCGCAAGGTGCATAATAAGTGGCAACCCAATCCACTCCTGAAACAGTTGGATTGCCAACTGCCTGTTGATGCTACTGTGAGCCAAATATCGATTTCGCGCCGGACGAAGGAGCAGCCATGAGTGACACCATTACCATCGTCGACAACCGCACGGGCAGCAGCTATGATCTGCCGATCCAGAACAGCACGATCAAGGCGAGTGACCTGCGCAAGATCAAAGTCGACCCGGAAGAGTTCGGCATGATGACCTATGATCCGGGTTATGACAATACCGCTTCGTGTAAAAGCAAGATTACCTATATTGACGGTGACAAGGGCATTCTGCGCTATTGCGGCTACCCGATCGAGCAATTGGCTGAGCAGAGCAATTTTCTAGAGGTAGCCTATCTGCTGATTCATGGCGAATTGCCTACTGCACAGCAGGCGACTGATTGGGATTATCAGGTCATGCACCACACGTTCCTGCATGAAAACATGCGCGAGCTGTTCCGTGCATTTCGCTACGACGCCCATCCGATGGGCATGATGATCAGCGCACTGGCTTTTATGTCCACGCTGCACAAGGACGCCACGCAGGTCGAAGATGCTGGGCTACGCTACAAGCAGGTGCTGCGCATTCTAGGCAAGCTGCCTACGGTGGCTGCCTTCTGCTACCGCCACCGCATTGGCCGCCCCTTTAATTATCCCAATGCTGACATGGGCTATGCCGAGAACTTCCTGTTCATGCTCGATTACATGAACCAGACAAATTATTCGGTTAACCCCGTGCTGGCCAAGGCGCTGGATGTGCTGTTTATTCTGCATGCTGACCACGAACAAAATGCTTCCACCTCCGTGATGCGCTCAATCGGTTCGGCTTATGCCGACCCCTACAGCGCCATGGCCGGAGCAGCGGCTGCGCTCTTTGGCCCGCGCCATGGCGGCGCCAACGAAGCTGTGGTCAAGATGTTGGGGGAGATTGGCGATGCTAAGAATGTGCCAACCTATGTCGATCGCGTCAAGAGCGGCGAGTTCCGGTTGATGGGCTTTGGTCATCGCGTCTATAAGAATTATGACCCGCGCGCCCGCATCATCAAAAAGGTTGCCTACGATGTGTTTGAGGTGACAGGCAGCAACCCCTTGATCGATGTGGCTGTGGCGCTGGAGGAAGTGGCGTTGCACGACGAGTATTTTGTCGCCCGCAAGCTGTATCCCAACGTGGACTTTTACAGCGGCATCATCTATCAGGCTATGCGTTTCCCGCCCGACATGTTCACCGTCCTCTTTACCCTAGGTCGCGCTCCTGGCTGGCTGGCACAGTGGTTGGAGATGATTACGGACAGCGAGCAGAAGATCGCCCGACCACGCCAGGTCTATTTGGGCTATGATGAGCGTGATTATGTGCCGTTGGAGCAGCGCTGGTAAATCAATCAAAAAGGGGGAGGCGAATGTTCGCCTCCCCCTTTTTCGTTCTAGTTCACATCGCCGTGCCCGCGCCAGAACCGTTCCACCTGATGCGCAAGCTGCGGGAAACCTGCCAGTTCTGCATCCTGCTCAAAGAGCATTTGCGCCGCTTCCCGTGCCTGCTGCAGCGTCGGCAGATCGCTTAACTGCGCCACTTTGAGACCCGGCAGCCCGCTTTGGCGGGTGCCCAAAAATTCGCCCGGCCCGCGCAGTTCCAGATCCTTTTGGGCGATCCAAAAGCCGTCGCGTCCGTGTTCCTCGTCCGTCAACAGCAGCAGCCGCTCGCGCGTAGCCACTGAGCTGGATTTGGTAATCAGGGCGCAGTAGCCGGGATGCTGGCCGCGTCCGACGCGACCGCGCAGTTGATGGAGCTGCGCCAGCCCAAAACGGTCGGCATCCTCGACCAGCATGACAGTTGCATTGGGCACGTCGATGCCGACTTCAATTACAGTGGTGCTGACTAGCACTTGATAGTCACCGGCGGCAAAGGCGCTCATCACGGCATCCTTTTCGGCGCCCGTCATGCGTCCATGCAGCAGCGCCACGCGCAGGTCGGGGAAGATCTCTTCCTGCAGCCGCTTGTGTTCGGCTGTAGCCGCCCCTGCGTCGAGCACCTCGCTCTCTTCGACGAGTGGATAGACCACATAGGCCTGGCGGCCGGCTTCCACCTCACGGCGGATAAAGCCGTACAGCCGCTGGCGGTCGGGCTGCGCAAAGAGCTTGGTCTTGATCGGCGTGCGTCCCGGCGGCATTTCGTCGATAGCACTGATATCCAGGTCGCCATAGACGGTAAGCGCCAGGCTGCGCGGGATGGGTGTGGCGCTCATTACCAGCAGGTGTGGCTGGCCTTCCGCCTTGCTGCGCAGCACACCGCGCTGCTCCACACCGAACCGGTGTTGTTCATCGACAATCGCCAATCCTAAGCGGGCAAACTCTACCGCCTCCTGGATCAGCGCGGTCGTGCCCACCACCACGTCTACGGAACCGTCAGCCAGCCCGGCCAGCACCTGCTCACGCGCCTCACCGCTGACGCGTCCAGTCAACAGTGCAACCGAAACCGGCTGTCCATCCGGGCGCGCTAGTTGTCCCATCAGACGGCTGACGCCGCGGTGGTGCTGCTCGGCCAAAATTTGCGTAGGGGCCAGCATTGCGCTTTGTAGGCCGTTGAGGGCGGCCACCCACATGCCGGCGGCGGCGACGGCCGTTTTGCCGCTGCCCACATCCCCCTGCACCAAGCGCGTCATTGGCACGCTGCGCGCAAGATCGCGCATGATTTCGCCTGTTACGCGTTCTTGGGCTCCGGTCATAGCAAACGGCAGCACGCTTGTATACTGTGCTAACTGCTCGTCCCCTGCATACAGCGGCGGTGCAGCAATCTCCTGCAAACTGCGCCGGCGCTGCAGCACACCCAACTGGACGTAGAACAATTCGGCAAAGGCCAGGCTGCGCCGTGCCGCGGTCAGTTGTTCATTGCTGTCGGGAAAATGCGCCTGATAAAGTGCTGCCGGCAGTTCCATCAAATCATATGTGCTGCGCACCTGCGCCGGCAGCGGGTCTTCAATAAAACCGACATAATCGTCCAGCACATCATGCAGGAGATTGCGCAAACGATTGTTGGATAGCCCTTCGGTCAGATGGTAAACCGGTGAGAGGCGGCCGGTGACGACGCGTTCATCGTCTAATTCTTCAAAAACTGGGTTGTCAATGGTTTTTTGGCCACGAAACAGGTCAATCTTGCCCGAAAAGCGCATCGTGGTGTTGGGCTTCAACTGTTTGGTGACCCACTTGTTGTACCAAATCGCGCGCAGGTTGCCTGTAGAATCGCTTAAAATCCCTTGTACAATAGTGCGCTTCATGCTGATTTTGCGCTCGCGCACCTCCCACAAGTTGGCGATCACGGTCGCCTGCTCTCCAGGCTCCAACTTATCAATCGTGCGCATCTGGCTGTAGTCATCATAGCGCGCCGGAATATGCCAGATCAGATCAAGCACCGTGTGGATGCCCAGGCGTGCAAACTGCTCGGCCGTAGCCTCGCCGATGCCGGGCAGCACAGTGATGCTGCTCTGCAGATCTTTGGCGCTGCGCTTGGCACTGCTGCTGGGCCGCCGCGGCCGTTCTGCAGGATTGGGCGGCGGCGCCCCATAGTCGTCGTCGGGCGTGGCCTCGTAGACTTTGCCCAGACCTGGAAACACCTCAGCGCGTGCCGGTACGGCCTGTCGCGTCTGTTCAGCCGCGGCCGCGGCCGTCGTATCTGCGGGTGAAGTGTCCGCCTGCCTGGCCGAGCGCATCTGGGCCTGCTCTTCACCCAGCGGGATTTCCAGCGGCAGTTCGTCAATCGTATCTTTTTCCGCTACGCCGGCTTGACTTCCCGATTCTCGCACCAAAGGTTCGTGTGCAGGGCTGTCTTCCGGTGCAGCCGGCGGCTGCCAATCGTCGGCCAGCAGTTCCCGCAGCTTGCTGCTGACGGCAGGGCGTTCGTCGGGGCTGGCAGCGTCAAAGGCCTGCATCAAGGCGACGGCACGCGCCAGGCGGCCAGGATCGACGCCCTCATTGGCCGCGTCCTCACTCCAGCGTGCGGCCATGGCACGCATGCCGCCGATCACACTGCGGTTGCGCCAACTCTGCCGTTCTTCCAGATCAAGAATCCGCAGCAGACGAGTAAAGGCAGGAGTACTCACGACTTAATACGTCCCTTCAAATACGACGACGCCCAGGGTGTTGGGGCCGATATAGGTGGCCAGACTGGGCGGGTAGTCCACCTGGCGCACGGGCACCTTAGGCAGTGTCTCGCGCAGACGTGCGGTAAGGTCGCTGCACTGCGTCTCGTAGGAGTGGTGGAGGATGCCTATTTCGCGCAGCGAGGCAAATTCGGCTACAAATTCGTGCAATTTTTCCGTTACTTCTTCCCTGGTCTGCACCTTTTCTTGCGTGACCAGCCGCCCATCTTCGATCATCAGCATGGCTTTAATGCCGAGCATCGTGCCCAGCAGGCTTTGCGAACCGCCCAGCCCTGCGCTGCGCTGCAGATAGCCGAGGCTTTCGGTAAAGAAGGTGGCATAGAGATGAGGAACAGCGCCGTTGACGATGCGGGCGATATCGTGGACGCCGGCCCCAGCCTCAGCCGCCTCAGCCGCCAGTTGCACCAGCAGGCCGAGGCCGTAGGATGTTGTCTGGCTGTCCAGCACACGGATCGTGTAGCGGCCCTTGAGCATTTCAGCCGCTTTGCGCGCCTGCCCCCACATGGGGCTGAGCTGGCTGCTCATGTGAATGGCTGCAATCGGCTGGCCGTCATGGTTGCCTTGAAAATAGTCGAGGAAGGTGTTTACAGGCGGCGCCTGCAGTTCGGGAACTGCATTCAACCCTGCCTGCTGCGCTTCGCTCAGCGTACGAAATAGATCATCCGCCGTAAAATCACTGTCCTCCTCAAAAAAGGAGCTCCCGATTTTGAGCCGGTGGGGGATCACTTCAATCTGATACTTGCTCAAGACTTCCGGCGTCAGATAGGCGTTGCTATCCGTGATAATGCGTACTTTGCTCATAGCCTACAGCGCAACCTGCGTATTGTTGTTTCGCGTGTTATTCAACAGAGACAATAAAATGATAGTGGGGCTGGCCCCCATAGGCAAGCTCCACATCCTGATCAGGATACTCGTCGCGCACAGTTTCGGCAAAATTCTGTGCCGCTGCTTCAGCTACAAAGTTGCCGTAGTAGAGCGTAATCAGGCTGCCTTCGTCTGCCGCCATTTTGTGGAGCAGATCGCGTGCGACCCCTTGTAAGCTGTCGCCGCAAATAACCAGCTTGCCGTTGTGCAGCCCAATAAAGTCACCATGCTGCACGCTGATGCCATCCACCTCAGCGGTGCGCACCGCCTGCGTCACCTCGCCCGATTCCACCTCGCTCATGTGTGACTCCATCGATTTCTTGAGCGCGTCCAGGTCGGAGGCCAGCGGGTCAAAGGCAGTCAGCGCCGCCACCCCCTGCGGGATGTTCTTGGTCGGAATGACAGTGACCTGGCGCGGCGGCTTTTCTTTGCTTAGCAGCTTCGCCGTCTGCTGCGCTGCCAGCAGGATATTGCCGTTGTTGGGCAGCAGCACGACGCGCTGCGAAGGCAGCCGGCGCACGGCCTCGGCCAGTTCGGCCACACTGGGATTCATGCTTTGGCCACCTTCGACGACACCGTGCGCGCCGAAGTCGCGGAATATTCTGGCAAAGCCGGCGCCCGGCGCAACAGCCACCAGCCCTACATGCGTCTCATCCAAATGCAGATGCACCAACGACGGCTGGTCCGCTGAGGTGACACCCTCAAACGCGCCGCTTGCCTGGTTTTCGGCGGCCATATCGTCCATGTTTTCGATCACCACATCGCTGAGGAAGCCGGTTGTCACACCATACGTGAGCACCACGCCTGGGTCAAAAACATGCACGTGCACCTTGACCAGATTCTCGTCACCCTCCACCAGCGGACAATCGCCCATGGCGGCAATGTCGGCAGCGATTGCCTGTACGGATTTGTTCGGTTTCTCGATCAGGTACTGCACATCAAAACCCCATTCCACCGGTGGCAGGGTGCGGCTGCCTTTGCGTTCGCGCCGTGCCTTGAGACTCAGCTTTGCCTCGTCAGCGTCCTCCGTTTCGTCCTCGCTGTGGCGCACCTGCTGGCCAGTTAAGGCGCGATACATTCCTTCAAAAACAAAGAAAAGACCCTTCCCGCCTGAATCGACAACGCCGGCCTTTTTGAGCACAGCCAGTTGGTCGGGGGTGCGCAGCACTGCCTGGTCGGCACCTTCAACCACCTGCGCCATCATCTCGCGCATATCTGTCGTGTTCTCGGCGGCCAATGTGGCGGCGCTGCTGATCTCGCGCGATACGGTGAGAATTGTTCCCTCGACCGGCGCAGGGACGGCATCGTAGGCGGCGTCTGCGGCATGCTGCAGGGCATCGGCCAGATCGTTGGCGTTAATGTCCTGCTTGCCGCGCAGAGACTGGCTGAAGCCGCGCAAAATCTGCCCCAAGATGACGCCTGAGTTGCCGCGCGAACCCTGATGCGCCCCTTCCGCCGCGGCCTCGGCCACGGCGCCTACGGTGTCGGCATCGCTGCGGCCGGCAATGCTGTTCCAGGCTGCCTTGATCGTGAGCAGCATGTTGGTGCCTGTGTCTCCATCGGGGACAGGAAAGACATTCAGCCGGTTGACCTGCTCGTAGTTGTGCGCCAGCCAATCATAGGCGGCGCGGAACAGCGAACGCAAGTCGGTGGCATCCAGCCGAGTCAGCGGTTGGCCGGCGGGATACTTATCCAAGAGCGCCATCTGTTGTGTGGTGTCCTGTGCCGGCGCAGCTGCCGCAGCTGCGCCTTCGTGCGCCTCCAGCCCATTCCCTATCGGCAGTTCTGCCCCTTCTTGCGCATGATCTTGCCATACCGGGTCTTGCAAGGGAGCTTTCTGTTCCGTGTCCACACTTCTTCTCCTCATCTATCGAGACGCGCCTGGCACAATGGCTGGTCAGGGATTCAGGTCGATATATGGGTCAGTATACACTGATAGTAGTACCACACTGTGGAATAGGTTTCAAATGAACGACTTTTTTTGACACGTTCCCTCCCCTATGCTACACTCTCACTGTTAATCAAATGATGAATTGACTGGGTGGATTGGCTGTGCGCTGCTGTGACCTATTGTGCGTCGGCTGCACCCACAGGTTTGTATAAAGTGCTGCCATATAGAAGTTGTAGCATAGAAAAGGGTTGAGGAGAACAGCATCATGGCGAAGTGTCAGCAGTGCGGCAAGGGGCCGCAGTACGGGAATAACCGGCCTTGGTCGAAAAAGGCCACGCGCCGCCGCTGGAGCGTTAATGTCCAGAAGGTGAACGTGCTGGAGAACGGCCAGATGGTGTCCAAGCGTCTGTGCAACTCTTGCTTGCGCACGCTTTCCAAAGCCTAGGCATCCCGCTCGTTTTGTAAAAAGCGCCACCCCATCTGGGGTGGCGCTTTTATTTGTTGTGTATCTAGCTTCAGCCGACCAGCGGAAAGTAGACCGTGTATGGCTGCTCCCTCACCTCGTACAGCGGGATCAGCCGGAAATTGCGCGCCTGGCCGCGTGTGCGATAGCTCTGCTGCCACGTAGTCCACTCGCGCTCGTTGTCGGGCGTGAGCAGCGCCTGCGGCTGCGCCGGATCTCCCACCAGCGCCCGTTCTTCATCGATAAGACCTGCCAGCACCACCGGGCCATCCATAAAGGCCACCATTTGCGCGTCGTCGGGCAGCGGAACCGCCGCCAACTGCTTAGGCAGCAGCAACTGAATTGTGTCGTGATGCCATGTTCGCTGCAGCGCCTCAAAGCGCGCACCGCCCGGCGCCACGGGCTGGGCGGCGCCGTTGACCACAATTTCGGCGCTGCCGTCCACCCACCAGGGCAGGCGCAGCTTGAGCGTAAATTCCACCGGCTGCTCGCACTCAATCTTGATCTCAATCGCCCAACTGCGCGGGCGTCGTGTTGCGTCATGCTGCGGGTCGCTGGTCTGTGTGACGGTGATGCTTGTCCCCTGCCACTGCCAGGCTGCCTGTGTGGGAATATACTGGGTGACGACCAATCCCTGGTCATCTTCGTAGTAAACCCCCTGGTTGTGGATCGCGTGCGCCTGTACCAACGTGCCGTGACAGCACCAGAAATCCTCGGTAGGCGATCCCCAGAGCTTGACGGCGCCGCCTTCCAGCGGCAGGAAGTAGGCCACCATGCCGGTGTCCGGGTGCTGCTGCGCCAGGATGCCGTTGTACAGGTTGCGCTCCCAGTAATCGGCGTAGGCTACGTCACCCGTCCAGCGGATCAGGTAATCGGCCAGCCGCATCATGTTATAGACGACGCAGTGCTCCTGGTTCTTGTCGCCCAGCCGCGCCGACAGTTCGCCGGGCGGCGTCCAGATTTCGCCGCAGGTCTGGCTGCCGGTGGCATAGAAACTGCGCTCGATCACGGCTGAGCGCCAGTAGGCGTCGACGATATCGCGCCAGCGCTGCTCGCCTGTCACCTCCCAGGCGCGTGCGGCTCCGTGCACTTCCGGGATGGTCGTGTTGGCGTGCATATTGGTGAGCACATCCTCGCCTGCCAGCATTGGGTCAAAGAGGCGCGGGCGGTCGTAACGCTGCATCAGTTCCAAATGGGTGGGGTCGCCGGTGACGCCGTAGAGATCGGCCCACACTTCGAGCATACCGCCGGTCTCAACGTCGAGAATATCGTCCAATTGCTCGCGCGTAAAGCTGCCCGTCCAGCGGTGGAACCAACGCGCCCAGTTGACGAGCACCTCCAGCGCCTGTTCATTGCCAGTGAGGGCATACATTTCATACAACCCCATCAGCGGCTTGTGCAGGGTGTAGTGCGGCGCCCACACACGCTTGCCGCGCGCGATCCAATCCAGATAGGTGGTGGGGATGGGGCCGGCCCACTCGCCGCCATTCTCTGCCTGGCAGCGCGCGAGCTCGGCGACAATGGCGTCTCCCTTGGCTTTGGCCTCACCGTCGCCGGTGGCGGCATAGAGGCGCGCCGCCGCCGACAGCCAGTGGCCGAGAAAATGGCCGCGCAGTTGACAGGTAGGGATCTCCCAGCCGCCGTGACTGCTTTCCAGCCCCGTCCGGTCGCGCGGCCCCCACAGCCCCGCCTCCATATAGTAATTCTGCAGCAGGTTATCGTTGTGTAAATCCAGTACGTAGCGCCGATTCAGGTTATAGCGCTGTAAAAATGGGCTGGGCAGCAGGCGCACCTGGTTGGCTGCCAGCGGGCGAAAGCATTCGCGCATTTTGTCGATTTTCTCCTTAGGATAGGTTTACAAGATTAGATGCTGGTTTCTGCGCGCATAAAGACGCGGTACTCCCCGCGTACCGCTCCTTGGTTGGCAAAAGGCAGCAGTATAACGCTCTGTTCCTCGACCTGCGGCAGCCCGGCATTGGCGGCAGCCTGGGCAAAGAGGGGATCGCGACCTTGCACGATGGCGGGTGCACGCAGCGCCGGCCCCAGCAGCCCGGCGCCTGCCGCTTCTTCCGCCAATGAGTGCGCCGGTTGCGCCGCGTCCAGCGCCAGAACAACGTCTTCCGGATACTGGCCCCGCCGCCCCTCAAAGATCACGGCGTCGGGCTGTGCGTCCTGGAAGTAGCTATAGACCAGCGGGCCGCGGCTGATGGCCAATGTCGGCCCGCTGCCCTGCACGCGCAGCGGCAGCGGCAGCCGGAGTGTAACGATATCGCCTGCCGACCAGTCGCGCTGGATTACCAGAAATTCGCCTGCCGGCGCGGCGATGGCTGCTTCGTCGTTGACTTGCGCGGTTGCCCCCTCCGCATAGGGTGGGATGCGCAAGTGGAGGGCAAAGGTGGCAGGCTGCTCCGGCGCCACATGCAGCGTCACCAGACCGTCGCTGGGGAAATCCGTCTGCTGTTCCAGCCGCACGGCCGGCAGTCCCGCCGGGCGCAGCGTGGCCGCGCTTGCCGTATACAGTACTACGGCCGGGTTGTTGTCGCGCAGTGCATAAAGATAGGCTGGCATGCGCCCCGCAATGCGGTGGCCGGCGGCGTTGCAGCAGTTGGCGCTCGATGGTTCGACGGCGTGGCCGTTGAGTGGAGTAAAGTAACTCCAGTTGGAGCCATCGGCCAACTGCGCGGCGAGGAAATGGTTGAACAGGTCGCGCTCGATTTCAGCCGCATATTTGGCTTCCCCTGTCCATTGCAGCACCTGCTCCAGCAGTAGAATCCACGTATGCTGCGGGCAGACCTCAATTTGATTGCGTGCATTGTAGTAGCGGCGCGGCACATAGCGTTCGGTGGAACTCATGCCGCCGGTCAGAAAAATCCACTCTTGCGCCAGCCGGTCCACCGAAGCGACAACAACGTCGCGGTATTCCTGCTTGCCGGTGGCGTTGTAGAGCGCGGCAATGCCCAACAGCGTCATGTGGTAGGTGTGTGCATGCATATTGCGGCGCAGTTCATACACATCTTTGGTTCCTGCGGCGTATTCGCGCATGGCCGTATAGCCACAGGAATGATTGGCGACCGGATACTGCGCCCACCACTCATCCCATTTGCTGACCGTCTGCTCTGCCCAGTCGATGTAGGCGCTGTTACCGGTGCGCTGGCCGACCAGCACGATGGGTTCGAGGATCAATGTACCCTCGCCGCCGTCATGGCCGTTGCCGGGGAAGGGGCCGACCAGCGGGAACTGGTCCGGCTCGACGCCCCAATGGGTGACGATATAGGCGGCCAGCCGGTCGGCTGTGCGCAGCGCGATTTCGCTTTGCAGCAGGTCATAGCAGACCACCAGCCCCAACAGCACATAGTACATTTCGTAGAGTTCCATGCCGCGCACGGGATTGCGGTGGTAGTGGGCCGTGATGCCCAGATAGCCGTCCGGCTCTTGGGCTGCCGCCAGCCGGTCGAGCAGTTCGCGCACGCGCGCCAGCAGCTCGTCGTCCTGCGCCAGCAGGGCGGTATAGGCGGCGGCATCCAGCCATTTGCCGATCTGTTCTCCCATCCAGAACCAATCGTCATAATTCTTCTGCTCGTGCAGGCGGATAAACTGTTCCGACAGCAGCCGATCTTTGAGCCGCTGGGTGCGGTTGGCGTCAAAACGCTTTCCCAAAAAGCCGCCTATATTGTCGAGATCGCGCGGCGGCAGGGTGGAGAGAATGGCCTCCATGTGTAAATACCTTTCTGACAAAAATTGTGGCGGCCCGTCAGCCCTTGATGCCGCTCATGACGATACCCTGGATAAAATAGCGCTGCGCAAAGAAGAAGAGCAGCACGACCGGCGCGATCATGGCCGTCGACGCCGCCATCAAAAGATCCCAGCGTGTACGCATGACGCTGCGGAAGGTGGCCAGGCCGATGGCTACAGTAAAGTTTTCGGGCGAACTGAGATAGAGCAGCGGGCCGATAAAATCATTCCATCCCGCCAGAAAGGTGAAGATCGCCACGGTAGCGAGGGCAGGCTTGGCCAGCGGCATGATGATGCGCCAGTAGATGCCTAGTTCCGTGCAGCCGTCGATGCGCGCGGCGTCGGACAGCTCGTTGGGCAGCGTACGAAAGAACTGGCGCAGCAAAAAGATGTTGAACGCCCCGCCGCCAAAGAAGAAGGGCACCGTCAGCGGCAAAAAGGTGTCGATCCAGCCCAGCCGGCTGAAGATGACAAACTGGGGGATCATCAACACGAAGTAGGGCACCATCATGGTCGAGAGCACAATGGCGAACCAAAAATCGCGCCCAGGAAACTTGATGCGGGCAAAGCCGTAGGCACAGAGCGAGGCGGAGCCAATGATCGCGATCATGTTGAGTGACACGATGATCAACGTATTGAGCAAGTAGATGTTAAACGGCTTATAGGTCAGCGCATCGGAGTAGTTCTCAAAGCGCGCCGGGTTGGGGATCCACTGCGGCGGAAACTGGAAAATATCATTTTCCAGCTTGAGCGAACTGCTCACCAGCCAGACAAACGGCAGCGCCATGACGATGGCACCCAAAATCAAAACTATCCAGATAAACAGGCGCCAGGTGTGATCCCCGCTCCAGAATGCCTTGCGCTGTACACCAGTTGGCCGGGGGCTGACGTGTGCGCCGGTCGTAAGATTGGGCGCCGATGGATTGTTGGCTTGCGTCATAGTTCGCAGCTCCTCGCCGAGATGAACTGAGCGTCACTGTTAGCAAACTTCACATGAATCATTTCTTTATTGGCCATCATCGTAGTGCACACCACGCCCGACATAGCGAAACACCAACAGCGTCAGCACCAGAATGATCAGAAAGAGCACCCAGGCCAGTGCCGCCGAATATCCCATGTCGAGATAGCGAAAGCCATTGCGGTAAAGATAGAGCACGTAGAACAGCGTTGAATTTTGTGGTCCGCCGTCGGTGATCAGAAAGCCGGCAGTAAAGACTTGAAAAGAGCCGATGATGCCGATGATCAAGTTGAAGAAGATGATCGGCGACATGAGAGGCACGGTGATATAACGCAATTGCGCCCAGCGGCCTGCGCCATCGATCTTGGCGGCCTCATAAAAGCTTTCCGGAATGCCTTGCAGCCCGGCTAAATAGATAACCATGCTGCCGCCCAGCCCCCACAGGCTCATCAGGATCAGCGCCGGCAGTGCCCAGTCAGGATTTTGCAGCCAGGCCACCTTAGGCAGGCCAAAATAGTTGAGCATGGCGTTGAGCAGGCCAAACTCCGTATTTAATATCCAGGCCCACAGCACAGCAGAGGCCACTGCCGGCACGATGCTGGGAAGATAGTAGATAGTGCGGAAAAGCGTAATGCCGCGCACTTTGCTGTTCATCAGCAGCGCCAGCAGGAAACCAAGTACAAGCCCCAGGGGGACGGAGACTAGCGTGAAATTGGTTGTAACCTTGAGTGACTGCCAAAAGAGCTTGTCACTGCCCAGCCGCGCAATATTTTCAAAGCCGACAAACTCCGGTGGGCTGATCAGATTCCAGCGCTGGAAAGTCAGCCATACTGCCGTCAGGGAAGGAATCAGAAACCAGAGCAGAAAGCCCAGAATAAAGGGCATAATAAAAAGATAGCCTGTCAGCGTGCGCCGCCCGGCTATGGTGCGCGGCATAAGCTTGGCAAAGGCGGACATACAAGCACTCCAATCCTGTAGACAATCGGTGGCCGCTGTAAAGGATTGCCTTGATAAAATCCTGTGCCTGGCGCACAAATCAAGGCAATCCTTATCCCTACGCATTGCAGCCAAGAGTAACGTCAGAGTTAACTGCGCGACATTTCCTGTTCGAGAATGGCATTGGCGTCTGCCACGGCGGTCGCCATGGCTTCTTCGGCCGTCATATCGCCGACGAAGATTGCATCCAGCGCCGGCGTGATGACTGCATTCGTTTTGGGATAGCCGGCCGGCATGTACAGCACGTGGCCGTACTTGGGCAGATAGGTAGTGACCATCTGCTCATAGCCCGCCGGGTGCACCTCGGGGCTGATCCACTCCTTGAGACCGGCTTCCGTGGTCAGCGCCGTCTGGCTGGGCAGCCATAGACCTGTGCGGCAGAACTGAAGCTGATAGTAGGGAGTGGACAGGAAGCGCACCCACTGCCAGGCCGCGTCGGGCGATTTGGTCGAAGCCAGTGCGCTGTGCATATGCGCCTGCATACTGGTGGCGATTTGCGACATCTTCGGCAGCACGCCTGTGCCTAATGGGGCTTTCATCTCTTTCATCCAGTCCAGCGCCCACGAACCGTCGATGGCCATGGCCAGCTTGCCGCTCTCCAGCATCTGCGTGTTGGTCATGCCCAGGCTGTCAATTGTGGTGGACATCGGCATAACCTGGTGGACGTGCATCAGGTCGGCGATATTCTGGATGGCCTGTGTCGCTTCCGGTGTATCGAGCACAACCAGCTTGGTCTCCGGGTCGATCCAATCGCCGCCGTTGGCCACGATAGCGGCATGCAGTGTAGTGCCCAATGTCGGCCAATGCACACCCCAGCGCTCGACGTTGTTGATGTCAAATGCGGGGTCGCCGGGATGGTTGCCGTTGACGTCGGTGGTCATCTGTCGCGCCGTCTCCACAAACGTTTCCCAACTCCAGGCCTCTTCGGGGTTCATCGTGGGCGGCTCCATACCCATCTCTTTAAAGGTGTCGGCGTTGTAGTAGATGTGAGGGGCAACCCAACACGAGCCAATCCCGTACCAGCGGCCATCCTGTGTGCAGCGCTCGGTCTCTTGCGGCTCAATAAAATAACCTTCGGCCCCTACCAGCGGATCGGCTTCCAACATGTCGGTGATGTCGAGCAGCAACTTGTCTTTGATATAGGTGCGATAGAAGTCGCTGCCTATAAAGGCGGTGTCAGGCGGCGTGCCGGCGGCGACCAGGCCAAGAAACTTTTCTGCATAGAGTTCCGGCGTGTGCAGCCACTTGACCTTGATATTGGGTGTCTCTTCTTCAAACTTGGCTATGGCGTTGCGCACGCCCTCATCTTCGCCAGGATTGCCCCAGCCCATAAATGAGATTTCGGTGACGCCCGCCGCTGGGGCAGCGGCTTCCCCGCCGGCCGCACTCGTCTGGCCCTGTGGCGCGGCGGCAGGCGCGCAGGCCGCCAACGCCACTGCGCTTAATGAGAGTCCCGTAAACTTTAGGAAAGTACGTCGTGACAATTCATTGCGAGACATCAGTTGTTACCTCCGGGTTAAAATGGTTAACGAATGGCGCGTTGTGACTATGTGCAGGACATGGTAGAATCGAGCGGCACAGATGGATTTCTCCTGCTGGGGCATGTTATCTATGATAGATCAAAACGTTTTAAGGCGCACCTGTTTTTGTGCCATCGTTGTGCCAGAATTTGCCACCCATGGTCGCTGATTTGGCCGCGCCTGCCGCCTTGCCGCCGTCTGACCCTCTTGTCGAAGAGGTGCGTGCGCTGCTCGACCACCTGTACGATTATGCCTATCTACACAACCATCCGCTGACCTGGCGGTTGTATGGAGAAGGTGCAAATGAGGGCGTGGCGCGCGCCCAACGCATGCGCGCCACGCTGTTGGATGCCATCGAACGCCTGCGCCCGCAGCCCAGGCTCTCCAACGATGAGATGCGCACGTATGCCATCCTGACCTATCGCTGTGTTGATAGCCTGACAATGAACGAAATCGCCGCCAAATTGGCGCTGAGCCGTCGCCAGGCCTATCGTGAGTATGCAGCAGGCGTGGCGGCAGTTGCCAGTTTGCTGCGGGAATTACTGCCCACACAGCCCGCTGCTGTGTCGCAGACGCCGGCGGCTGCGACGCGCCTGGGTGCGGCCAACCAGGAGGTTGCGCGTCTGGCAACTGCCTTGCAGTTGGAAGCGTTCGAGCTGGCGGCGCTGGTGCACAATGTAGCCGAATTGCTGGCGCCGCGCGTGCAGCACACCGGCGCCGCGTTCTGCATTCAAATGGCCGCATCCAGCCGGCCTGCTGTCCTGCCGGAAGAGATGCCGCTTGCCGGCCGGCAGGTGGTGGCCGACCGTGCGCTCCTGCGCCAGGCGCTGCTCAACTTTTTCAGCTATGCGCTGGACCAGGCCGGACGCGGTGGGCAGGTGACGGTGACATTAGGTGAGGAAGGGCGGCAAGCGGCTCTGCAACTGGCTGCCTGGCCAGGCAGCAGTGAGGAAGCGGCGGCCAGACGCGAAGGCATTGGTATCATCGTGGCGCAGAAACTGGTCGAGGCTATGGGCGGCCAGGCTGCTCTGAGCGAAACCGATGGCGCTTGGCGCTGCTCGCTCCTGCTGCCGGCAGCGCAGCGCGCAACCGTGCTGGTGGTGGACGATAACGCCGACCTGACGGCGCTCTTGCAGCGTTATGCAGCGGGTCGTAATCTGTGTGTGGTGGGCGCTGCCGGCGGCGTGCAGGCGCTGGAATTGGCGCAGACGCTGCGTCCGCAGTTGATCATACTCGACCTCATGCTGCCGCACATGGACGGTTGGGAGATTCTGCAGCGTTTGCGGCAAAGTGAAAGCACACAAACAACGCCGGTGGTGATCTGCTCGGTGCTTAACGAGCCGGGTCTGGCCCTCTCGTTGGGCGCCAGCGACTATGTGACAAAGCCCATCAGCCAGGCGGCTCTTGTAGCCGTGCTGCAGCGTTGGCTGGGGACACTGCCTCCGGCTGTGTAAGACAGTGCAGCACGGCGTTGAGCAGTTGCAGCAGTTCCGTCAGCGTAAACCCAGCGGGACGCCGGATATGCAGCTCACCCAGCAGCGGCGCGCTTTCTTCGTCGATGCTGCGCACCGAAACGACCACAATCGGAATACGCGCGACAGTGGGCGCCGCCGCAAACTCCTTTAACAGTGCCGCAATGACCGCACGTCCATCCACCTGGGGCATGTTGAGATCGAGGAAAATGACATCGGGCCGCTGTGTCTGCACGATCTGCAGTGCTTCATGCCCGTTAAATGCTTCGTAAAAGTGGAGGTCCTGGTCGATTGTGCGCAACATGCGCCCAATCAGGCGCACGACATGCGGGTCATCATCCACAATCAAGGCTGTCTTGGGCAGCTTGGGCAGCCGGGCGAGGGCGCCGGCCAAATCGTCGCGCGTGACCGGCTTGGGCAGATAATCGTCGGCGCCCATCAGCAGCCCCAGGTGGCGCATCGACGGCAGGGGACAGGTGATCAGCGGCACATGGTCCGGCAGAGCCAACAGCACGCCCGCATCCGGCGTGCCGGCCAGCCAGGTGGGGTCCTGCAGCACCACATGCGGCAGCCCAGCCAGGGTCGACTGGAGTGTCGCCAAGTCGCCGCCCAGGTGAAAGTCGCATCCGGCGACGTGGCGGCGCAGCAGGCTGAGGGCACGCAGGTCGTCGTGCAGCACCAGCACTTGGGGCGGCGCACCGGCGGATGCCAGCGGCTGGTTCAGGCGAGAGGCTGCACGCGGCCGGCTGCACTTCTCCGGTAAAGGCAAGGTGAAGGTGACGCGCGTGCCCCGGCCTGGTTCACTTTCAATCCAGATGCTGCCTTCATGCAGTTCGATAAACTTCTTGCTGATCGCCAGCCCCAGCCCGCTGCCGTTGCGCACCTGCTCCTCGTCCAGCCGGCTGAAGGCTTCAAACGCGCGGCGCAGACTGCTGGGGTCGATGCCGCGGCCACTGTCCGCCACAACAACACGCACCAGGCCGGCCCCCTGCTCTGGTTCGGCGCCATCCTCACGACGATTCTCACTATCGCCCCCGACTTCCACCTCAACGCGCACCCAGCCGCGCTCGGTATAGCGCATGGCGTTGGTCAGCAGGTTGAGCAGCACCTGGCGGATGCGGGTGCGGTCGAGCAGCAGCGGCAGCGGCTCGCCGGGCACGACAATTTGCAGTTCCAGCCCGCGTGCGTCCGCCAGCCCCTGCACCATAGCCGCCGCCTCGTGGATGACTTCACCCAGTTCGACGCTCTGTTTGATCAGCGGTAGTTGGCCCGCCTCCAACTGCGACAGGTCAAGCACATCGTTGATCAGTTCAAGCAGATGGCAGGCATTGCGATAGGTCGCCAGCATATCGCCGCGGTAGGCGGGCGGCAGGGGAACGCCGCCATAACTTTCGGGCGCAGTGGCCATCATCTCGCTGAAGCCAACAATCAGGTTGAGCGGCGTGCGCAGTTCATGCGAAACGTTGGCTACAAATTCCGACTTGAAGCGGTAGGCTTTTTCCGCCGATTCCTGGGCAAAGATCAGGGCGTGGTTGGCGTGCTCCAGGCGATCATAGGCGATGTCGAGCGTCTGCAGCACGCGACGCAGTTCGCCGCGATGGTTGCGCGCCTCTTCCGTACTTTTGCGCGCCTGCTCGGTCACATTCAACGCCCAGCCGAGCGCGGTGTAAAGCCGGCGGCTGCTGACCCAGGCCGTCAGCGCCGTCAACCCGATTAACAGGGCGGGCAGCAGCGCAGCAGACGCAGCAAGCCCAGCCTGCAAAGCCGCAGTGCTGACCAGTGTCCCACAAAACAAAGTCACCAGCAGCGTGACTTTTGTGTCGCTGAGCATGGCAACAACGACGATGAGTGGGATATACAGGAGGCCCGCCTGCGTAACGCCCACTGCCGCTATGATCAGTGTGACCGTCAACACAAGACCGCCTAGATAGATGGACACCGCCGCCCGCAGCCGCGATGCCCCCAACTGGTAGGCGGCGAGGCTGGTCAGGCTGGTAATGAGCAAGGCTGCATAGGCTGTGGCCGTGAGCGCAGGGATGAACAGCACGGCATACGCCGCCCAAGCCCAGATGCAAAGCACCGTCGCCGGCAGGACAATCGCCAGCGACTCGCGCACAATATCGTCAAGCGCCTGGCGGGTGGCGTCGGCGGACGGGGGGCGCTGCGAGCCGGCGGATCGAAAGCGCAAGAGATCCATCGGCTTGCTCAGCTCCCTTGCCGCGCGACAGTGCGGCGCAACTGGCCGCAGCCGGCGTTGATCTCGATGCCGCGCCGCAGACGCACGGTGGCCGGCACGCCCGCGGCGCGCAGGATTTGGGCAAAACGCTCGGTGTTCTCGTCACTGGTAGGCTGGTAGAGGCTGTCGGGGATGGGGTTGAGCGGGATCAGGTTGACGTGGCAGAGAATGCCGCGCAGCTTGTCCGCCAGTTCCTGGGCCAGTTCAGGGCTGTCGTTGATGTCGCGCATCAGCGCATACTCAAAGGTTACGCGGCGGTGAGTCTTGTCGATGTAACGGCGCACGGCTGCCAGCAAATCGTCGATGGGATACGCCTTGTTGATGGGCGCCAGTTGGCTGCGCAGCGCATCGTTGGGCGCGTGCAGGCTGACGGCCAGCCCGATTTGCAACCCTTCGTCCGCCATCCGGTCGATCATGGGCACGAGGCCGATCGTGCTGAGGGTGATGTGGCGGGCTCCCAGGCCAAAGGCGGCGGGATCAGTCAGCCGGCGCAGCGCGGCCCACACATTTTTGTAGTTGTGCATAGGCTCACCCATGCCCATCAGCACAATGTTGGTCACGTCGGTGGGGCGCCGCACAGACGTCACCGGTGGCGCGGCGGGGTCGGCCAGATAACGGGCAAAGTGCAGAACCTGCGCCACGATTTCACCCGTCGTCAGGTTGCGCGCTAGCCCACCCTGTGCCGTGGCGCAGAAGGTGCAGCCCATGGCGCAGCCGGCCTGGCTGCTGATGCAGAGCGTGCGCCGCTCCTCATACAACATCAGCACCGTCTCAATCGTCTGGCCATCGGGCAGTTGAAAGAGCGTCTTGAGTGTGTCGGCGTCAAGCGACACCATTTCCGCCACCGGCTGCAGTGGCAGCAGCACAGCCTGCGCGGCCAACTGTTCGCGCAGCGGCTTGGGCAGGTTGGTCATTTCATCAAAGCTGCCGGCATACCGCTGATAAATCCACTCCCACACCTGTTGCGCGCGGAATTTGGGCTGGCCCAAGCCGGCGAGAAACGTCTCCAACTCCGGCAGCGAGAGATCAAGCAGCGACACGTGCGCATCCGGCGCCGTGGGTGGGAGCAAAGGAATAGCTGTCATTAGGGTTCCTGCATCCACTCCCGCAGTTGCGGCAGGTCTTCGGCAATCAAGTGCGGCGGTGGCTCCTGCGCTGCAAAATGCTCGCGCGTATCGATGCCGGTCAGAATGCCTACGCTTTTCATGCCCAAGGCAATCGCCCCGGCAATGTCGGTGTCGTAGCGGTCGCCCACCATCATGACCTCTGCGGCGCTCACTCCCAGCCGCCGCATAGCGATTTCAAACATGGGCGGATTCGGCTTGCCGATGACAAAAGGCTGTACGTCGCTGGCCGCGCTCAGCAGGGCCAGCACGCTGCCTGTGCCGGGAATCTGCCCGCGCTCAGTGGGAAAGGTGAGGTCGCCATTGGTGCCGATATAGCGCGCACCGTTGCGGATCGCAATCGTCGTCTCAACCAGATCTTCAAAGGTAAGGTTGAAGTTGGCCCCCGCCACCGCATAGGTCGCGGCCAAGGGGTTGCTGGTCAGTTCAAAGCCCTTGGCCTGCAGCGCCAGGCGCAGACCGTCCATCCCCATCACAAACACCTTGCCCTGCGGCCAGCCGTCAGCAACCCGCTCAGCCAGCCAGTGCGCTGTCGCCTCAGCGCTGCTCAGGATGCGCTCCGGCGCGACATGGATGTCCATTGCCGCCAATTTGGCGGCGAACTGCTGCGGCGTCATGCTGGCGTTGTTGGTGATGCACAGCCAGCTGCGCCCGCTGGCGTCCAGATAGTCGAACATAGCCTGCGCACCGGGCAGGGGGCGCTTACCTACATAGACGACTCCATCCATATCAAAAAGTACAGCGCGTATATTGGGGAGCCAGTTGGTTTTTGTTGACATAAAACTCTTTTCCGCTTTTTCTAATCCCGTTTGTGGTTGAGCACACAAGGCTCTTTTGGCTGCCATTATCCCATGAATGGGCGACTTCGGCGAAGTGACCGCTGTCTGCCCGTTACATGCGCCATCAATACGGTATAATGCTACCATGCCGACACTGGATCAAGTTTCCGCCGGCGGTGTTGCCTTTCGGCGCACGCCAGACGGCATTGAAATCGCCCTGATTCTGGTAGCCCCTCAGGGCCGCTGGCAGCTTCCGAAAGGGCTGGTCAATTCCGGCGAGACGCCGGAAGTCGCCGCCCAGCGCGAGGTGGCCGAGGAGGCGGGGCTGGAAACTGTGCTGTTGGCCCCTATCGACGTGATCGAATATTGGTATTACGGCAGCCGCGGCGCCCAGCGCGTGCGTTTTCACAAGCGCGTGCATTTCTTCCTGCTGGAATACAGCGCAGGCGACGTAGCCAACCATGACCATGAGGTGGACGAGGCGCGCTGGGTGGCGCTGGAAGCAGCCAAACCCATGCTGGCCTTTGCCGGCGAGCGCAAGATGGTGGAGAAAGCGGAAAGGCTCATCACTGAACTGTAGCCGATGCGCGGCCTTGGCGGAGTGTGATCTGAAACGAAAAGGAGTTCATGTGATCAATGCCTATGTTACGCTGGCGGTGCTGCTCTTTTTGCTTGCCGGCTGCCGCCCCGTACAGGCGCCCGCAGCAACTATTGAATCTATGCCGGCGGCTGCGGCCAATGCAGCACCGGGCACAGCTGCCGCAGCAGCCGGTCCTGCGCAACCGGCGCCGGTAGAGCCGCAAGGCTTTGTGGAGCGCATTCACGACCCGGTGATGGCGCAGGAGGGCGATACATACTACGTCTTTTCGAGCGGCGCCCGCATTGTCGTCATCTGCTCACAAGATATGGTCAATTGGGAGTGGTGCTATCGGGTGTTCGACCAGCCACCCGCTTGGGTGCGACAGGCTGTGCCGGGCGTCGGTGACTTGTGGGCGCCGGACATTTCGTATTTTGACGGCCAGTGGCAGCTTTATTACGCCGGCTCGACGATGGGCAGCCGTGATTCGGTGATTGGGTTGGCCACCAATGTCACACTGGATCCCAACAGCCCTGACTATCAGTGGGTGGATGAGGGCGAGGTGCTGCGCACGCGCACCAGCGACGACTGGAACGCCATTGATGCGAACTTTGTGCTGGATGCAGACGGGCAGCCGTGGCTGGCGTTTGGCAGCTACTGGAGTGGAATCAAGCTTGTCAAGCTGGATGCCACCACACGCAAGCCGGTGGGCGACGCAGAAATCCTCTCGTTGGCCAGCCGCCGCGGTTCGCCTGAGAACACAGAGGCCATCGAAGGGGCTTTTATTATCCAGCATGGCGACTACTACTATCTGTTCGCCTCGTTTGACCACTGCTGCCAGGGCGCGCAGAGCGACTACAACGTGCGCGTGGGGCGGGCGTCCAAAAGCACCGGAATCAGCGGCCCTTACCTGGATCGCGACGGTATGCCTATGTTGGAGGGGGGCGGCACACAGATTACCGGCCCCTACGACCGCTGGCGCGGGCCTGGGCACAACGGCATCTTCTCCGCCGGCGGCGTGGATTGGTTGGTGTACCATGCTTACGACGCCAATCGGGGCGGCATCTCCAAGCTGCGCATCGAGCCGATCCGGTGGGACACCGAGGGCTGGCCGCACGTCGCCAGCTTTACGGGACAGGAATAGGCTGGCTGGTACTGCTGCTGACGATCAGCGTGGCTTGCTTTGGCCTGGCTGTGTGGCGCTTTTGCTTTGCGTAATGCAGGCGCACTGTTCTGCCTAGCCGGCCTGTGAATGTGACTTGAGAATCAAAGACAGCTTCATTACCAGACGCAGCGCTTCGTTGACAGTCTCAGGTGTGGGAAAAGCGGCAGCAACATCGGGATCCAATAACACTAGATTGGTTCCCTGCTGATACTGCGCAGCATACTTGCCCTGCACCCCTTCTTTTAACAATTGTGCAAGATCATATTCCGCCCGCAGTTCATCGTCATTTTCAGTTTTAGACTTTTTCATATTGAATACGCTCTCTTGGCGTTAACGTCCGTGCGCTGATAATACGAATCGTATGTGGGCGTTCTATAAACGAAACAATCAACAACCTACTTCGGCTGGAGGCGCCAATTATAAGGTAACGGTCTTCTGTATCCGAATGATCCGGGTCTAATATTGTTACACTGAGTAAATCTTCAAAAATAGAACTGGCCTCTTCAAAAGATACTTTGTGTTTTTCCCAGTTACTTGCTGCCTTGATTGGGTTCCATTCGAAGGTAAGGCCCACGATCGTCTACTCTTCCTTAGCTCATCGCTGCTGTTTACCGTATGTCACTATAATAGCAGAAATCGGTTCAACCTACATAGGCGGTTTTTGATCTGGTGACAATCGTCACTTGCACGGCGCCTGCCAATCCAGTAGCGTGGACATGAACGCGTAGCCAGGCCGCGGCGACTGTGCGCGGCCGTTGTCCTTATTGCGCAAAGGAGCATCACTATGGCCCTGAAAACAAAAATCACCTATTCCACCATGTCTGCCGACAACGAGGAACTGCAGTCGGCTTTTGACGTCGCATTTGCCAAGGTGCGGAAAGAGATGCTGGGTGTGGAAGTGCCCATGTTTATCGACGGCGAAAAGGTATATGCCCGCGAAAAAACAGAAGCGTACAGCCCAGCCGACACCTCTCTGCATCTTTGCACGGCGCAAAAGGGGACGGCGGAGGACGCCCGCCTAGCTGTGGCCGCCGCCAAGGCCGCCTTCCCTGGCTGGGCCGCCACCGCGTGGACGGAACGTGTGGCCGTGCTGCGCCGCATTGCCCAGACAATCCGCGACCACAATTTTGAGCTTTCAGCCATTATGGTGCTCGAGGTGGGCAAGAGCCGGCTGGAGGCGCTGGGTGAGGTGGAGGAAACCGCCGACCTGCTCGACTACTATGCCGGCGCGATGGAGAAGAACCGCGGCTATGTGAATGAGTTGGGCAAGATGAACCCCGATGACCCCGCCGAGAGCAACTACAGCGTGCTCAAGCCCTACGGCGTCTGGGTGGTCATTTCTCCCTTCAACTTTCCGATGGCGCTGTCCGGTGCGCCCATTGCCGCTGCGCTCGTCACCGGCAACACTGTAGTCTTTAAGGGCGCGTCCAGCACGCTCTACACCGGCTGGAAGACGGCTGAACTCTTTGCGGAAGCCGGTCTGCCGCCGGGCGTCTTCAATTACGTCTCCGGCCCTGGCCGCACGGTCGGCCAAGAGCTGCAGGACAACCCGGACATTGACGGCTGGACCTTCACCGGCTCGTATGAAGTGGGGATGCAAGTGGCGCGCAATGCGCTGGCGGGCCGCTATCCGCGCCCGGCCATCATTGAGATGGGCGGCAAGAACCCGACGGTCATCTCCGACAAGGCCGATCTGGATAAGGCCGTGCAGGGTGTCGTGCGCTCAGCCTTTGGGCTGGATGGGCAGAAGTGCTCGGCCTGTTCACGCGTCTATGTACATGCCGCTGTCTACGATGAATTTGTCCACAAGTTGGTGGACGCCACCGCCAAACTCACGGTGGGCGACCCCAGCAGCCGTTCGGCATTTATGGGCAGCGTGATCGACAAGGGCGCCTATGATGATTATCAGCGCTATGTGGCGCAGGCGCGGCAGGACGGCGAGGTGCTCTTTGGCGGTGCAGTGCTGACCGAGGGCGACTTTGCCAGGGGCTATTATGTGCAGCCGGCCATTGTCGCCGGTCTGCCCGAAGAGCACCCGCTGGTCAAGAACGAACTGTTCCTGCCCATCCTGCATGTCGCCAAGGTGGCAAGCGTGGAGGAAGGCATGCGCGCCGCCAACAATACCCAATATGGGCTGACGGCCGGCTTCTTCAGCGATGATGAGCAGGAGGCGCGTTATTTCCTGAACAACATCCAGGCGGGCACGATCTATGTCAATCGTGCCACCGGCGCCACCACCGGCGCCTGGCCAGGCGTGCAGGCTTTTGGCGGTTGGAAAGGTTCCGGCATGAGCGGCAAAGGCATTGGTAGCTTTTATTCTCTGCCGCTCTACATGCACGAGCAAAGCCAGACAGTTTTCCGCTAACGAATGGCTTCCGCTAACGAATGGCTTCGACGGCCCAGTGGTCGCCCATAGCGCGGCGGCCCTGGGCCAATCCCTCCCCTTCAGAAACCAGCCGCTGCAGGTCGGGGCGCGCCAGCACTTCCGGGCGCAGGCTCACCCCCAGTCCTGGCCCTATAGGTATGGAGAGACAGCCGTCGCTGACAATGACTTCTCCCTCGCTCAAAATAGGGAAGTAGGTGCGGTAGAAGGCGCGCACCGACTCGACAAAGTAGAGATTGGGGATGTGGGCGGCCAGATGCATGCAGGCGGCATGGCAAATGGGGCCGGCCACGTTGTGCAGCACCAGCGGCAGGCCATAGGTCTCCGCCAGCACGGCAATTTTGCGCGTTTCAGCAATGCCGCCGTTCCACACCGGATCGGTCATCACGATCTGCGAGACGTGTTTTTCCATCCATTCGCGCAGTTGCCAGCGCGTCATCAGCAGTTCCGAGCCGATGATGGGGATCGTCGTGCGTTCGCCCAGCAGTTTGATCTCATCCGGGTAGACGGCGGGCATGACATCTTCCAAAAAAAGAATGTTATAGGGTTCGAGGGCGCGGGCGATGCGCTCCATGCTGGCGCGGTTCCAGCGAAAGTGACATTCAATCCCGATCTCCATCTGCAGACCAACCGTATCGCGAATCTGGCGCACCGGCAGCAGGCCCGCCTCTACTTGGGCATGTGTGATGTATTGACCATGACTCGCCTCGCTGAAGCGGTCAAAGGGCCAGATTTTCATGGCGCGTATACTGTCGTCCAGCAGCGACTGCGCCAGGCGCCCGGCGTCGTCGTGCCAGGCGGCGTAATCCTGCAGCCGGCCAAAGCCGATGCACGTGTTATAGGTGGGGATCTGCATGCGCGTCTTGCCTCCCAACAAATGGTAAAGCGGCGCGCCGTAGTGTTTGCCCATGATGTCCCATAGCGCCACCTCCAGTGCAGAAAGCGCACGTGTTTCCGCGCCGGCAAAGCCGTGGTACATGATGTTGTCCATGACAAAGCGCCAGACGCCCTCAATATCGAGCGGGTCTTGGCCGAGCACCAGCGGCGCGATGGTGCCGTGCAGCGCCCCGCGCGCACCCGGCACCTTGTCCACTGTTTCTCCCAACCCGATCAGGCCGCTGTCGGTATGCACGCGCACAACCAACAACCGGGGGTATTCGGCCCATGTCAAAGACTCGATCACCGTAATTTTCATGCAGGCGCCTTTATTCCTTCCGGTTCATCGTGCTAGCCCATGTTTAGATGACGATGACATGGTTGACCAGTTCGCCCACCCCGTCTATGGCAATCGTGATGCGGTCGCCTTCGGCCAGGGTAAAGCTGTCGGGCGGCACAATGCCGGTGCCGGTCAGCAGCACGGCCCCAGTGGCAAAGTCCAGACAGCGTCCCAGATGTTCCACCAATTCAGCTGCCCGGCGGTGGATTCTTTCACTGTGGCTGCTGCCGCTGAATACTTCGCTGCCTTGGCGTTCAATGCGGATGTGGATGGCGATTTGCGGCCACGCTTCTTCAAGCGGCTCCAGCACGATGGCCGGACCCAGCGCGCATGAGCGACGGTAGATTTTGGCCTGGGGCAGGTAGAGCGGATTCTCGCCCTCGATGTCGCGGCTGCTCATATCATTGCCGATGGTGTAGCCAACCACCTCCAGCGCCGGGTTGAGAACCAGTGCAAGCTCCGGCTCAGGCACATTCCAGGTGGCATCGCGGCGGATGCCTACGGCATCATGTTTGCCGACAACCCAGGGTGCCTGCGCCTTAAAAAAGAGTTCGGGCCGTGTCGCACTGTAGACACGCGCATAGACATCGCCGCCATCAACTGCTTCCTCCTGGCGTGCAATCCGGCTGCGCGCATAGGTGACGCCTGCCGCCCATATATCTTGGCTGTCTACCGGCGGCAGCCAGTGAAGGCAGTCGGTCGCCGGCGGCTGTTCCAGATCGTTCACCGGCAGGCGATAGGCGGCCTTCTCAGCCGCAGCACGCAGTTCGTCGATGGCGGCCGCTACACGACCGGCGCTGGCCTGCAGCCAGGCAGCCGGCGGCCCCACAGTGGGTGTTACGTCGTGCACGACGCCCTCCATCAGTACACCAGTGCGGATGCCGGTGGTGGGCATAAAAAAACGCAGCAGTGCAAGCGACTTCATGTAGCTCTCCCTTTCTATGTGATGGATTCATCCATTTTATGGCTGCTGTCCTGCGGCTGTTCGCCTTTGACGCTTATGCCGCCGTCCACCTGGTAGTTGGCGCCCGTGACAAAACTCGCTTCGTCCGACGCTAGAAACAGGAAGACATTGGCCACCTCTTCGATTGTGCCGACGCGCCCGATCGGGTGCATTTCATCGTAGGCGCGGCGGTAGTCGTCTGGTGCGGATTGGGCGGCGAGAAAGTCCTGCAGCATAGGCGAGTCGATAGTGCCGGGCGAGACGGTGTTGACGCGGATGCCCAGCCGGGCGTAGTCGGTGGACATGGCGCGCGCCAGCGCAATCAGCGCGCCTTTGGTGGCTGAATACGCCGCCAGCCCAGGCAAGCCGATGACGCCGGTGACGCTGGCCATGTGGATGATGCTGCCGCTACGCAGCTCGATCATCTGGGGAATCACGGCGCGACTGACCAGGTATGCCCCGCGCAGATTTACGGCGATGCAGCGGTCAAAGTCAGCCGGCGCGGTCTCGTGCAGCCGGCCTGCCGGCATAATGGCGGCATTGTTGACCAGCACGTTGATCAAGCCGAATGTGCTGCGCAGCCTGGCCACGGCTTGTTCTACGTCCGTTTCTTGCGTCACATCAGCCCGCAGGGACACGGCCTGGCCGCCTGTCGCCTTGATGGTATCCACCACCGCCTGGCATGCCTCCTCGTCTACATCCAACACCCCCACGCGCGCACCTTCGGCGGCAAACTTGTGCGCGATGCCTGCGCCGATCCCGCGCGCTGCGCCGGTAATGAGGATCGTCTTCTGCTGGAGTCTGTGCATTGGCTGACCTCCAAGTTTGATCAAGTAGGTGACTGCCTGCGCATCCGAAAAATTTTCTGCTGCCTCTTGACAAGCAAAGGGAATACCGCTATTATACACATCGCCACATAATTATCAATAATCAATAATTTGCGCAGTTAGGCCTTTTGCTGTTATCCGTTCGCCGGCACACTGCTGCCGTAAACTGTTCCGGTACTCAATTCTTCCGTTTGCAACGTCCGTCCCAATTTAGCGTTTTAAGGAGAATACCATGCAACAATCTCGTGAATCATCGCAGCTTTCGCGGCGCGACCTGCTCAAACTGATGGGGATGACAGGCGCGGCGCTTGCTGTCGCCGCCTGCGCGCCCGCCGCCGCCCCAGCCACGACCGGTGAAGGCGCCGCCGCCCCGGCTGCCAGCGCCCTTACTTTGGAATTGTGGACATTTGTCAACACCCACGCCCGCTGGTTCCGCGAAATGGCGCAGTCTTACAAAGATGAGGTCAACCCCAATTTCGAATTGAACGTCAGCGAGATCGCTTATGCCGACATGCATGACAAGCTGCAGATTGCTCTGCAATCGGGCGGTGTCGGCGCACCTGACCTTTCCGACATTGAGCAAGGACGCTTTGGCGGTTTCCTGCGCGGCGGCGACCCGGGTCTGGTGGACCTGGCTGATATGCTCAAGCAGGGAGGCTACATGGACAAGCTGGTGGCAGCTCGCCAGGCGCTCTACACCTACAACGGCAAGATCTACGGCATCGAACATGCGCTGACGCCTGTGGTGCTCTACTATCGCGCTGACGTGTGGGAAGCTGCCGGTGTTGACCTCACCCAGGTGGCGACGTGGGATGATTTTGTCGCCGAGGCGAAGAAAGTCTCCGACGACACGGTCAAGGCTATTCCGCTGGAAGACCACGGCGCGCTGCTGCGCCAGCGCGGGGGTGACTGGTTTGACGCTGACGGCAATGTTACATTGGACAGCGATCTATCGATCGACACTATGAACAAAATTATGGCCTGGCGCGACGAGTATGGGATCGCCGACACGCAGACGGGCGGCATCGCGGGCGGCAATGACTGGTGGGCTGCCGTCAATGAAGGCAAGTGGCTGTCGCGCGTCGGCGCCGACTGGTACGCCGGCTTCTTTAAGGACAACGTCCCCGATCTTTCCGGCAAATGGAAGGCGGTTGCGTTGCCCGCTTGGGAAGCAGGCGGCACGCGCACAAGCTGCTGGGGCGGCACGGGCAACTGCATCGTCAAGACCAGCCCCAACGCCGATGAGGCATGGAAGTTTCAGCAGCACAGTATGCTTTCCAAGGAGGGCAACGTGCGCCGCTATGAGATGACCAACCTCTTCCCGCCGTTTATTCCAGCCATGGATGACCCGCGCCTGCACAAGCCGGATGAGTATTTCTCCGGTCAGGACCTGGGCGGTCTCTTCGCCGAGGTCGGCCCCAGCGTGCCGCCGCAGTTCCAAAGCCCTTACCGCGCTGAAATGCAGTCCAAGCTGGATGCGGCGTGGCAGGATATCTGGGACGCCAAGACGAAGCCGGCGGATGTGTTCACGCAGATCTCCGATGAGATCCGCAAGACCATGGAGCAGGAAAAACCCGCGTAATTTGAACCATGATTTCTCTGATTAAAGGATTCCCTGGCTGTGCAGGCAGCGTGACAGGCGAGCCTGTCAAGGGAATCCTTTAATCTTGAGAACATGGTAGGAAAGGAGTTCGTATGTCCAGTTGGCAGCGGCGTATGGCGCCCTACCTGTTTATCAGCCCCTTCTTTATCGGCTATGCCATCTTTTTTTTCTATCCGGTGCTGTGGGCGCTCTACCTCAGCTTTTTTCAGCAGGTGGGCATCGGCAGTGAACCAAAGTTTATCGGGCTGCAGAATTACACCAACTTGCTCAGCGACGCCACGTTTCTCAAAGCGCTGCTCAACACGACCTACTATGCCGCAGGCAGTATTTTGATCATCGTGCCGCTGGCGCTGCTGTTGGCAGTAGTGCTCTTTATGCGCAACCTGCATGGCCGCGAGTTTTTTCGCCTTTTCTTTTTCTCGCCCAACATCACATCAGGTGTGGTGGTCGGCATCATCTTTACCCTGGTCTTCAGCGCGGAGTACGGCCTGATCAACAACTTTATCCTCAAGCCGCTGGGGCTGCCGGCCGTGCGCTGGCTGCAAGAGCCACAGTGGATCATGCCTGCTATTCTGATTTTAGGCGTCTGGCGTTTCACCGGCATCAATGCTCTCTATTTTATGGCCGGGCTGCAAAACATTCCTGAAGAAGTGCGAGAGGCGGCCATGATCGACGGCGCCAACCGCTGGCAGGTTTTCCGCCACATTACCCTGCCGCTGCTGCGCCCCGTTCTCGTTTTTGTGCTTACCTTTGCCATCATCGGCTCCTACAACTTGTTTGCCGAACCCAGCATCCTGGTGGGCGCGCAAGGCGGCCCCAACAACGCCGGCCTTTTTATGACGATGTACCTCTATCTTACGGGCTTCCGCTTTCTCAAGTTTGGTTATGCTTCGGCCATCGGTTACGCCCTCGCCATCATTATTTTGACCCTCACGCTGATCCAACTGCGCGTGATGGGCATCTTCCGGGAGGACTGACGTGGCAACTGCAACCACAACCACCGGCCAGACAAGCAGCATCGCCAAACGTCCGGCAATCTGGTCAAAGGTGTTGGAACGCACCTTGCTCTATGCGGCGCTGCTGGTCTGCGTGCTGCTGATCGGTGCGCCGTTCCTCTATATGATCACCGGCTCCTTCCGCTACAACGCCGAGATTTTCAGCTATCCGCTCACCTTTATCCCGCGCTCGCCCACCCTGGAAAACTATGTGCGACTGCTCAACGGCAGCGAGATT
>JBBRBX010000029.1:0-49288 GCA_038205395.1 Caldilineales bacterium | reverse complement strand
GATCGGCATTCTTCCCGCCTTCGGCGAGTTTACCGGCGCAGCGCTTGTACGCCCGGCGCCCGGCGATCAAGTCTACGTAGCAGCAGGCAGCAGCGTGTTAAAGATTTAACCGCCGCTTCCCTTTACTGCCTTTACTGCGTCCGCAGCGCCTGCAGCAGCGCTTCTGCGGGGTGCAGCGCTGTCCGCCCTGTCACATGCCCAATCTGCTGACGGCAGCTTACCCCAGCCGCAACGATCAGTGTATCCTCTGCCGCCGCGCGCACGGCATCCGCCAGTTTATGCTCGCTCATCTTGAGAGACACGGCATAATGCTCCCGCTCGTAGCCAAAAGCGCCCGCCATTCCACAACAGGTGCTGTCAATCTCCGTCACCTTGTAGCCGGGAGGAAGTGATAAGGCACGGATGCTCGCCTTAGTTCCCCCTAACGCCTTCTGGTGGCAGTGGCCGTGGAGCAGCACATTTTTGCTCTCGCCCGTAAACGGCAGCGCTAACTGCCCGTGGTCGAACAGCGCTACCAAAAACTGCTCAAAGGTAAAGCAGTGGCTGACCACAGCCGCTAGCCGCCGGTCATTGGGCAGCAGCGATGTATAGTCATCCACCACGGCGGACCAATCGCTTGGCTCCAAAAAGACAATCGGCACACCCATACGCGCCTGCGGCTCCAATACGTCCAAAACATGCACAGCCTGCCGGCGCGCCCGCTCGATCATGCCCTTTGAAAGCGCAGGACGCCCACAGTCGCTCAACGGAGCAACCTGCACACGCAGCCCGGCAGCTTCAAAGAGCCGGCAAGCCGCCTGCGCCACATGCGGGTAGCTGTAGGTGTTGTAGGTGTCGGCAAAAAGCAGCATTGTGGGCCGGGCTAAATGCGCAGAATTTGCGCGCGCAGTGGCATCACGGCTGCGAGGCGAGGAGATGCCAAACGGCTGCCGTGCAAAGCGCGGCAGTGTGCGTTCTTTGCTCACACCCAGCCCACGGTCAAGTAGCTGCTTGGTCAATGGCAGGGAAAGCAGACGATTGGCCAGCGGCGCGCGCCAGCCGCTGCTCAGCCGGCTCAACAGATCGATATTGGCAAACAGATAGTCGCGCAGCGGGCGAGCATGTTGGGTGTAGTACTGGCCCAAAAACTCAGTCTTCAGCTTGGCCATATCGACCGATGAAGGGCACTCGGCCTTACAGGTCTTGCAACTGACGCACAGTTCCATGACCTGATACATGCGCGGGCTGGTCAACTCGCGGGCAGGGATACGACCAGAAAGAGCAGCGCGCAGCATGTTAGCCCGCCCGCGTGTACTGTGCTCTTCATCGCGCGTGGCCATAAAACTGGGGCACATGGCGCCGCTTGTCAGCTTGCGACAAACCCCGGCCCCGTTACACATCTCAGCTTCATCTGCCAGCCCCTTCGCAAAATGTAGATTGGGCCGCAAGGGCAGAGTTGTATAGTCTGGGCCGTAGCGCAGGTGCTGGTCCAGCGCCGGCGAATCAACAATATTACCTGGGTTGAACAGGTTTGCAGGATCAAAGACACGTTTGACCTGGCGAAACACGCCATAGAGTTCCGGCCCATAAAATGCTTCATTCAACCAACTGCGCACGCGGCCATCGCCATGTTCGCTCGACAGCGCACCGCCATAGGCACCGAGCAGACCAGCCACAAACTGCGCAATTGCCTCCATTTTGTCGATTTCAGGCCGCAGCTTGGTGTTGATTAGCGGACGAATATGTAGACAGCCGGCACTGGCGTGAGCATAGTAGGTCATCTCCGTTCCCAGATCGCGACAGAAGGCTTCAATCTGGGGGATGTAGACGGCCAGATGTTCGGGCGGGACGGCTGTATCCTCAATAAACGGGATCGGCTTCCAATCGCTGCGTATGCTCATCAGCAGGCCGAGGCCCACCTTGCGCAGTTGCCAGACATTTGCCTGGCGTGCCTTATCCGCCAGCGGCGTAATGGGGCCGGTAAGCACAGCCTGGCTGCGCAGATGAGCAATCAACCCGTCAGTTTTGGCCCGCAGTTCCGTTTCGCTCTCACCATAATATTCTACAGCCAGGAAGCAAAAGGCGTCCTCATGCAAAAATGTGCGCTGCAAGCGGTCATATTCCGGCTTAGCGCGCGCCATACGCAGGCTGAGGTCGTCGATCAACTCAACCGCCGACGGCTGTGTCTCCAGTATGGCAGGCGTGGCTTCCAGCGAAGAGAGCAGCGTGGGGAACTCAATGATAACCAGCGTGGTCAACTTCGGGCACGGCACAAGCTTGAGCTTCAACTCCGTGATGGCCGCCAGCGTGCCCTCGGCCCCGCAAACCAACTGCGCCAGGTTGAAGCGGCTGTCCTGCGGCAGATAGTGGTTGATACCGCCGTCGTGCACAAAGCGATCCAGGTTGTAGCCGCCGCAGCGCCGCCAATGCCGCGGTGTACCGGCGCGAATAGCGGCCCGATTGTGCTCATCCTGCACCAAAGCAGCTATCCGGCAGGTGATGTCGCCAAGCCGATTCGATTGCTGTGCCTGCCACGCTACCTGCGCAGCATCGAGCGGGCGCAGATGCGCAGGCGATCCATCGCTTAAATATGACCGCATCTCCACTACATGGTCAGCCGCCATGCCGTAAAGGATCGAATGGCTGCCGGTGGCATTGTTGGAAACAATTCCACCCAGACAAGCGCGGTTGCTGGAGGCGGGGTCGGGACCAAACTGCAGACCGTGAGGCCGCAGTGTGTCGTTCAAGCTGTCGAGCACAATCCCCGGTTGCACCCGCACCCAGCGCTCTTCAACGTTCAACTCGACAACTTGGTCGAGATAACGTGAGGTATCGAGCACAAGTGCCGCATTAACGGCCTGGCCGGCAAGGCTGCTGCCGCCGGCACGCGGGAGCAGAGGCATGTGGTGACGCGCTGCCAGTTCGACAGCCGCCTGCATGTCATCGGCATGGCGGGGAATAAGCACCGCATAGGGCATGATCTGATAAAGGCTGGCATCTGTGCTGTAAAGCGTACGCGCATATAGATCGTCACGCAGCTCGCCGGCCACACGCGGGCGGAGTTCCGCCAGAAAATCAGCAACCGCTGTATTGCCTGTCTCAACCATGCTTACCCACCAAATTCGATCCCTTGCGCCAGCGGCAATTCCCTTGACCAGTTGATTGTGTTGGTCTGGCGGCGCATATAAGACTTCCAAGCATCGGAGCCGGATTCGCGGCCGCCGCCGGTCTCTTTCTCACCGCCAAAAGCGCCGCCAATCTCCGCTCCCGATGTCCCAATGTTGACGTTGGCAATTCCGCAGTCGGAGCCACCTGCCGAGAGGAAAAGCTCCGCCTCGCGCAGACTGTCGGTGAAGATGGCGGAAGACAAACCTTGCGTGACGCCGTTATGCAGAGCGATAGCCTCTTCAATGGTCTCATAGGTCAAAATATAAAGAATCGGCGCAAAGGTTTCTTCTTTGACGATCTCACTCTGGCGCGGCATACGGATAATGGTTGGCTCGACGAACTGCGGCCCAAGCTCCAGACGTGCTTTACCGCCGGCAAGCAGTTCTCCGCCATCTTCCACAGCGCGGCGAATGGCGGCCTCCATTGCCTCGACGGCGCGCGTTGTAGCCAGGGGGCCAACCAGTGTATCCGGCGCCAGCGGGTCGCCGATGCGCACCTGCGAGTAAGCCTTCACCAGCCGCTCGCACAGCGTATCGACTACACTGGTATGTACGATCAGCCGGCGGGTCGAAGTGCAACGCTGGCCGGCTGTGCCCACAGCCCCAAACAGGATGCCGCGCATGGCGAGATCCAAATTGGCGTTCTGGGAAATGATAATCGCGTTATTGCCTCCCAGTTCCAACAGGCTGCGGCCCAAGCGCCCCGCCACCGTCTGCGCTACACGTCGCCCGGTGGGAATGGAACCGGTAAACGAAATCAGCGGCAGACGTGGATCTTCGCTCATCCAGCGCCCTACATCGCCACCTCCTACAGCCAACGTGAAGACGCCGCTGACGCCATGATCGGCCATGATTTGGTTGGCGAGATGCTGCACCGCCACAGCACAAAGAGGAACTAGCTCACTGGGTTTCCACAACATGCTGTCGCCGCATACCCCGGCCAAGGCAGCATTCCAGGCCCAAACGGCGACAGGAAAGTTGAACGCCGTAATAATCCCAATCGGGCCAAGCGGATGCCATTGCTCATACATGCGGTGTCCGGGCCGTTCGGAGTGCATGGTCAAGCCATAAAGCTGGCGCGAAAGCCCTACGGCAAAATCACAGATGTCGATCATCTCCTGCACTTCGCCCAGCCCCTCCACACGAATTTTGCCCATTTCCAGAGAGACCAATTCGCCCAGCGGCTCCTTGTACTGGCGCAGCACCGTTCCCAGATCGCGGATCACCTCGCCGCGCTTGGGTGCAGGCAGCCGGCTCCAATCCGCATAGCCTGCGCGTGCCTCGGCGACGACCATATCGTAGCTGGCGCGGGTGGCGGGCGTCACAGCCGCAATCGCCTCGCCTGTTGTCGGCGAGAAGGAGACAAGCGGCGTGGCCCCACTGTCGATCCAGCGGTTGGGTCCGCTGCATACGCCAATATTGGTCTGGGACAGATGAAGTTTTTCCAGCAAAGCGTTCATGAGCAATCCTTTACTGATGGGTGTTTTTGTTATTATCGCCGATTCAGGCCGGTAGCCGAAAAGAGCCTGCCTGGGCAAAGTCGCTCGCCTTGAACGGCCTGTGCGTTGACGCCCTTCTCATTCGCCTAAGTAGTAGGCTATCATCGGGAATTGAGCGCAGGTCTATTCTGCACAACTTTCAATCCGGCGCAGACTGGACGGGAGCACGGGTGGGTGCTACTCTTACGGCAACAATTTACCTTTTTGTACAATGAGGCGTCGAAACGGATGAAAGCTCCTTACCAGCCCAATTTACAGAACTATGCTGCGCTGCTCTTGAATACAGGCATCAATCTACAACCCAACCAGTCGCTTGTCATTCGCGCTGAACTGGCGCACGCCGAATTGGTGCGGCTGCTGGTAGCGGAAGCTTATACATTGGGAGCCGCCTATGTCCATGTTGACTGGGTAGACTCTCTGGCGCAGCGGGCCATGCTGCTCAACGCCGATCTTGAACAGTGGAAGCTGCCTGACTATGAAATTCAACGCCACCGCCAGATGGTGGATGAACAGTGGGCGCGGCTGGCGCTGGTCGGGCCGGAATTTCCCTATGCCTATGATGATGTTCCGCCCGAACGCACACGCACCGTCGCAGTCAAGCGATCACGTGCCGTCAAATTTTATACTGAGGCGGTGATGGCCAATCAGCAGCAGTGGTGTGTGGCTGCTGTGCCCACGCCGGCTTGGGCGCAGCGTGTCTACCCTGATTTAGCGGCGGACGAAGCCGTGGCTGCGCTCTGGCAGGATATTCTGCGCTTTGTGCGCGCCGACCAGGCCGACCCAGTGGCGGCTTGGGACGAACTCAACCGTATGCTCAAAGGTGCTGCCGATTATCTACGCGGAGAGAGGGTGCGCGCAGTTCATCTCTTTGATCCAACGCTTGGACCGGATGGCAAAGCCTCGACTGATCTTATGATTGGCCTCACTGACCGTCCATTGTGGATAGGCGGTGCGGCTGCAACCCCAGCCGGCGTCGCCTTCCAACCCAATATGCCGACGGAAGAAATCTTTTGCACCCCGCACAACCAGCGCACGCAGGGATATGTGCGCACGTCGCGCCCCTCGTATCCAATGCAAAACGAGGTGGATGGCGCCTACTTTCGGTTTGAGCAGGGGGAAGTGGTTGAGTTCCATGCGAACAGTGGCGAAGAGGTGCTGACACAATTCTTCACTATTGACGGGGCCAAACGCTTAGGCGAAATTGCGCTGGTCGACTCGCGTTCGCCGATCTTCCAAAGCGGCCGCGTCTACTACGAGATTCTTTTTGACGAAAACGCCGCCTGCCACTTTGCCTTCGGCGAAGCGTATCCCGAATGTGTAGAAGGTGGCGGGGCAATGTCGCGTGAGGAATTAGCTGTGTTGGGCGTCAATCAGGCTGAGACGCACGTCGATTTTATGGTGGGGACTCCAACCATGGAGGTCGCCGGTATCACCGAGGATGGGCGACGCATTGCAATTATGCGCGCCGGCCGCTTTGTCGATGAGGTGCGCAGCTAGGCGCTGTGGCGCAAAGATTATGACAATTGTCATCAGCACACAGGGGTTGACACGCCATTTTGGTAAGACAGTGGCTGTCGCTGGGCTGACCCTGGAAATTGCCGAAGGAGAAGTTTTTGGATTTCTCGGCCACAACGGCGCCGGCAAGACGACGACTGTGCGGCTGCTCAACGGTGTACTGTCACCCACCAGCGGGGGGGCCACCGTTTTTGGCTTGGATCCAACCGCAGACGGGGCCAAAATTCGCGCCCGCACTGGTGTGTTGACGGAAACTCCGGCCCTGGACGACCGGTTGACGGCACGCGCAACGCTGATCTATTTTGCAGATATGTTTGGCGTTCCCAAAACGGAGGTGCACAGCCGCGTCGATGAACTGCTGACGCTCTTTGATCTGGAGCAGCGCGGCAATGATAAAGTCGGCGGCTTTAGCAAAGGGATGCGGCAGCGGCTGGCCCTGGCCCGCACTGTGCTGCATGACCCGCAGGTGGTTTTTCTGGATGAACCGACCTCCGGCCTCGATCCGGCAGCGGCGCGCGAAGTACATCAGATGATCCAGCGCATGCGCCAGCGTGGGCGTACAGTCTTTTTGGCCACCCACAACCTGGCGGAAGCCGAACGCCTTTGCGATCGGGTCGTCGTGCTGGCGCATGGGCGTGCTTTGGCCGTCGGCACAATCAGCGAACTGGCGGCGCGCCTGAATCGCGGCCACCGCCTGTTGGTTGAGGTGGATGGAGAACGGGCGCAGCAAGTGATAGCGCTTTTACAAACAGCGCCCCATGTGACTCTCGTCGAACGCACGCGCGACGGCAACGGAACCGATCACAATGGAACACTCTTGCGCGTGCATGGCGCGGCACGTGAACACGTCCCGCAGTTGATTGCGATGTTGGCGGCGGCATCGGTGCCGCTTTATCGTGTGGAGCCGGATGAGCCATCGCTGGAGGATGTTTATTTTGCCTTGGAACATGCGTAATTATCGGCCAAAAAGAGGCGACTTGTGAACTGGCGAGCGATCTTTGCCATTGTGCACAAGGATGTGACGTTGGCGCTGCGCACAAAGGCCGTGGCTATGCCGCTGCTGATCGTGCCGCTCATTCTCATGGTCGGCCTGCCGCTGCTCTTGGGGACCATCGTGATCCTGGCGGAAAATGTGGGGATGACAAGCAGCGATATGGAGGAGATCCAGCGTATCATTCCCGCCTCCATCCAGCCCACATTGGCTGGTCTGAACGCCACCCAGGCCGGATTGGTTTTTGCGCTTGTCTACATGTTTGCCCCCATGTTCTTAATCATTCCGCTGATGGTTTCTTCGGTGGTGGCCGCCGACAGCTTTGCCGGGGAGAAGGAACGCAAGACGCTGGAAGCACTGGTCTACACCCCCACGACTGATCACGAACTACTGTTGGCCAAAATGCTGGGTGGTTGGATTCCAGGGGTGCTGGTGGGAGTCGGAGGTTTTGTACTGTACACTATTGTGGTGGACCTCGTAACCTGGCGGGTAACCGGCCAAATCTTCTTGCCCAATGGCTTTTGGCTGTTATTGGCTTTTTGGGTTGGCCCAGCCGCGGCAGGCATAGGGCTGGGCGTAACCGTCTTGGTTTCTGCGCGCGTCAACACCTTTCAAGAGGCGTATCAACTGGGAAGCCTTGTCGTACTGCCGGTGGTCTTTTTAATGATAGGGCAACTGTCAGGCCTGGTCTACCTCAGTCTGGGACTCGTTCTGGCTTTAGGGCTTTTGCTTTGGATATTGGATGTGCTGCTCTTTCTGGCCGGTGCGGCCACATTTCGGCGCAGCGAGTTGATGGCGCGGTTGAGTTAGTGAACGTAGAGCTATTTTGATGCGGCGACGCCGACCCAACGGTTCCGTACTGCTCAGCATCCTGCTTACGATCTGCATTGTGCTTTTAGCAGCCAATCTGTGGCGGCTCAATCAGCCGCCGCGTCCCGATCTGCGCATGGTAGGTCTCGCCGTACGCGCAACACTGTTTGCGGTGCCGACACCTACCCCACGTGTCATTGAGGTCACCCGTGTAGTCCAAGTCACAGCCGTTCCACCTACGCCCACAGCCACTGGTGCGCCGACAGTTACACCAATGCCAACGTCAACGTTAACGTCAACGCCAACCGAAGCAGCCCTCTCTCAATCGTTGCCGGCAAATGCGCCGGAGATGGAGGATGCGATCTTGGCTGCCACACTGCCGGAAGAAGCCGCGGCCGACGCCCAGGCCGTCAGCGACAGTGAAGTGTTTGTGGAGGAAGCCGCGGCGCAACAAGTTCCGGACGAGCAGCCACCTGCTGCGCCGGAGCCGGCTCCTTGCCCTGCCGCATCCGGCGCCACCTTCACCACAGTCCCTGTGGAGGGCGGCGGTCTCAACCACCCCGATGCTTTGCACGCGGATCTAAATCTGGCGCTGCGCGGCTACACACCGGCAAACATCGTGTCTGACCTGTTCAACAAAGATGGCCCGGTGGATAGTGACCCACCGCAGTTGGCCGGCATCTTTACCGACTACCGTCGCCCTCCGTTTGGCCAGGCGTACCGTGTCAATGACTGGGACTGGAGCTGCGGCGACCATGGATGCCCGCTCGGCCCGCTGGAGCAGAGCAGCGCCACCCTGATCACGCTGCAGGCAAATGCCGGCGAAGCTTTAGGCATCCCTCATCGCGGCGCGCAAATCTACGGCGGCGGCTATAAGGCGCTGGTGCTGTACGCGGAAGCCACCCGCATCACGCTTGGCTTTACGCGCGAAGATTCAGTGGCCAATGGCTATGCTGTTCATCTGGAAAACATGTGCGTCGATCCCAACTTGGTGGCGCTCTATCAAAGCAGCAACGCCGCGGGCAGAGGCTTTCTACCGGCACTGCGTGAGGACGAAGTGTTGGGTACGACCGGGGACGGATCGGTTGTTGTTGCAGTGCGGGATCGAGGCGTTTTTCTCGACCCACAATCACGTCTGGATTGGTGGCAAGGCTTTTGAACCCTTTTGAATCCTTTTTGCTGCGCCAGCGCGCCGTCATTCTGGACGGTGCGCTGGCGACTGAGTTGGAGCAACGCGGGGCCGATCTTAACGATGCATTGTGGTCCGCGCGCGTGCTGCTTGAAAAGCCTGACCTCATCCGCCAGGTGCACTACGACTATCTGATGGCCGGCGCCGACGTGCTTACGACCGCCTCCTACCAGGCCACCTTTGCAGGCTTCGCACGTCGTGGCTTGAACGAGGCGCAGGCAGCAGACTTACTGCGGCTGAGTGTACACCTGGCAATCGAGGCGCGCGATGATTTTTGGCGCGAACCTGCCAACCGTGTTGGACGAAAACGCCCTCTAGTGGCGGCGTCAATTGGCCCCTATGGCGCTTATCTGGCCGATGGATCCGAATACAGCGGCGGCTATGGGCTGAGCAGGGACGAACTGATGGACTTCCACCGCCCGCGCCTGGCAATTCTGGCAGCTAGCGGCGCTGACCTCTTGGCCTGCGAAACCATTCCTTGTGCACGGGAAGGTGAGGCGCTGGTGGCGCTGCTCAGTGAATTCCCTCATCTGCCGGCATGGCTTTCATTCAGTTGTCGCAATGGCCAAGAAGTGTCGGATGGCGGTCTGTTTGCCGACTGTGCAGCCCTCGCCAACGCCAGCGACCAAATCGTGGCGGTTGGCGTTAACTGCACCGCCCCACGTTATATTGAAGAAATTCTGCGCACTGCAGGCGGAATTACGCACAAGCTTCTGCTCTGTTATCCCAACAGTGGTGAAGCATGGGACCCTCTGCACAACTGCTGGATTGGCGGCAGCGCAAGCGGTTTTGCCCTGCCGGCCCAGCGCTGGTACGCCGCCGGCGCCCGCCTCATCGGCGGCTGCTGTCGCACCACGCCGGATGACGTACGGTCTATACGACAGGCTTTGGCACAAATATAATGATGGTCTGTCTCCCTGCCTGTCAGCGCTCTTGACCAGGGTAGGCACTTATTCTAGAGAAAGCTCGGCCTGGCGCTGCATTACCCGCTGCAGCAGCAGGCCCACCCCAATCAACCCCAAACCAGCTATCCAGTAGACTGCCTCCACCCAAAAAGCCAGGAAGACACACGCCGACAGACCGGCCCACGAGACCCAGGCGGGAAAGAGACGCTGCTGCGCAGGCAGCCGCAGCGCAGCTAAATTCGTGATGGCGTAATAAACCAACACCGTAAAGGCGCTGAATGACCAGGTCACTTTGACACTGCCCACCAAAGCCAGCAGGCCGATGACAATCGCCATGACCGCTACGGCGACGGTGGGCGTGGAGCGGGCTTCATCGATGGCGGCCACGGCGGCGGGCATGTCACGCCGCCGCCCCATAGCCAACAACACGCGCGAGAGACCCAAAATCAGGTTGAGCAGCACGCCCAACATGGCCGTTATTGCCCCAACCGCCAGGATCAAGCCTGCCCCGGCGATCCCAAAGCGCTGTGCAATGGCCTCCAATGGAGCCGCTGTCGACCGGGTCAAAGCGGCGAACTCGCCGGCCCCGGCAAAAGCCACAGCCACAAAGCCGACGGCCACATATAGCAACATAGTCACGACCAGAGTGGTCACAATGGCGCGTGGAATCGTGCGCTGCGGCTCGCGCACTTCCTCCCCCAATGTGGCAATGCGCCCGTAGCCCGTATAGGCGACAAACATCAGCGCAGTCGCATGTAGAAACGCGCGCAGCGACGAATCGCCTGCTTGCGGGGCGAAAAAAGGCGTGAGGTTGGTTGGGGCGTTGGCCAAGGCGCTGGGAAGCCCGGCTGCAACAAAGAAGAGCAGCACCGCCAGCGTGATGGAAACAACAATGGTGTTGACGCGGTTGGAGCGTTGGACGCCGCCAAGAATGATCGCCGTCAGGATAGCTACAGACGCCACAGCGACCAGCGTGCGCACAAGCGGCTGGTCGACGCCGGCAAGGTTGAGCAGGTAGCCGGACAAACCCAGCGCCGCCGTCGCCGCCGAGGCGCTCTTGGCGCACAGAAACATCCAACCGGCAGTAAAGCCAAGCGCCGGATTCAGATACTTGTAACCGTACTCATACGTGCCACCGCTAACAGGATGGCTGGCGGCCAACTGAGCGCTGGAGAGGCCATTGGCCGTCGCAACAAATGCTGCCGCCAAGATAGCCAGCACAACCGCCGGCCCAGCAATTTCCGCACCCAGCCCAATGCTGACAAAGACGCCGGTGCCGACAATGGAGCCGAGGCCCATCATCACGGCGCCGAAAAGACCCACTTCTCTACGCAATTGCGCCATTGTTCCCTCGCGCTCGGCAGCTACACGTTGAAACGGAAGTGCATCACATCGCCATCCTGCACGACATATTCCTTACCTTCAACGCGCATCTCGCCTGCCGTCTTGGCAGCGTTTTCGCTGCCGAGGCGCACGTAGGTGGCATAGGAAATCACCTCGGCGCGAATAAAGCCACGTTCGAAGTCAGTATGAATCACCCCGGCGGCCTCCGGCCCTTTGGCGCCGCGGCGCACAGTCCACGCGCGCACCTCCTTGGGACCGGCCGTGAAAAAGCTGATCAGTCCCAGCGCATGATAGCCATGATGGATGACCTGCTCCAACCCGCTTTCCGCCACACCCATCGAGGAGAGATACTCCTGCCGTTCATCTTCTGCAAGGCCGGCCATCTCCTCTTCCAGCTTGGCACATAATTTGACGTACTCGGCGTTGTGTTGCGCAGCTAACGCACGCACCTGCAGCGCATACTCATTGTCCTCGACCAGATGCTCTTCGTCGACGTTGGCAACGTAAATAATCTTCTTGCCGGTAATAAAACGCAATTCGCGATTGAGGGTCAGATAGGCGTCTTCCGCCGGATCGGGGTAGGCTGCCACCGGCAGCCCGCGTTCCAACTGCTCCTTGAGCGCCTGCGCCACCTCCAGCTGTGGCTGCAGCTTGCGGTCGCCCTTGACCTCGCGCGCCAGACGATCAATCTTGCGCTCCAACTGCTGCAGGTCAGCCAAAATCAACTCCATGTTGATAATCTCGATGTCTTCCTGCGGGTTCGGCTTGGCCGAAACATGAACGACATTGGGATCGTCAAAACAGCGCACGACGTGAACGATAGCGGCCGTCTCGCGGATATTGGCTAAAAACTGGTTGCCCAGGCCTTCGCCCTGGCTGGCGCCCTTGACCAGGCCGGCAATATCGACAAACTCGACAGTGGCGTAAACCAGTTTTTCCGGTTTAACCAACTGCCCCAGCGTATCGACGCGTGCATCGGGCACCGGTACAATGGCGCGATTGGGCTGAATTGTGCAGAAAGGGTAGTTGGCTACTTCTGCGTTTTGTGTTTTGGTTAGGGCATTAAAGGTCGTGCTTTTGCCCACATTGGGCAAACCGACGATGCCGATACCGAGAGCCATAGTTTGTTTCCTCTACCGAAAATAGACAACCATTTGGCGACAAGTCTACACTGCATCTGCACTTCTCCTGAAATAGGCGACGCTTCGGGGAAGCGCGGCGGCGGCTTACAGCCACTTCTGAAATCCATCGACTTTAGTGTATCCTTCTGCCTGGCCCCACTGTTGGGGCGGCAGCCACGACAATTGAAGGGTTTATCATGCGCATTACCGATCTCAACTGGATGCAGGTGGAAGCATACCTGCAAGACGATGACCGCGCCGTTGTACCGCTGGGCAGCACGGAGCAACACGCCTACCTCAGTCTCAGCGTAGACAGCATTCTTTCTGAAAGAGTGGCGCTTGAGTCTGCCGAGCCGCTGCAGGTGCCGGTCTTTCCTGTGGTCCATTATGGCTGCACTCCCTACTTCCTCGCCTATCCCGGCACCGTCAGCCTGCGCTACCAGACCTACTTCAACATCCTGCACGATCTGCTTGACAGCCTGACCGCCACCGGCTTCAAGCGCATCGTGTTGATCAACGGTCACGGCGGCAACTCTCCCGGTGCAGCCTTTGTCGGTGAATGGATGGCCGAGCACGCGGGTGTGCAGGTGAAATGGTTCGACTGGTGGCGCGGCCCGCGCACGTGGGCAAAGGTGCAGGAGATCGATCCGATTGCCAGCCATGCCTCATGGATGGAAAACTTTCCGTGGACGCGGCTGCCCAACGTGGAGATGCCCAAGCAGCAAAAACGTCTACCGGAGCGTGCAGGTATGACCGGGCTGAGCGGGCAAGCGCTGCGAGAATTCTACGGCGACGGCAACTTTGCCGGTCTCTACCAGCGGTCTGATGAAGAAATGCTGGCGCTTTGGGAAGTAGCGGTAGAGGAAACGCGTGCACTGCTTGTGGATGGGTGGGAGCAGTAAGAGAAGTAAATTTGTGAAACGCGCCAAAATCGATTTTTCAGACATTTCCAGACAAAAGACAAGAAGGGTTCAGCAATGGCGAGCGTGGAAACGTTGTACTTTATTCATCATAGCCACACGGATATCGGGTATACGCATGACCAGCCAATCGTGCTGGACATGCATGAGCGCTTTCTTACCACAGCGCTCGAACTGGCGGAATGCTATGCGGGCAGTGACAGCGACGGCGCTTTTCGTTGGACTGTAGAAAACACCTATGTTTTGAGTCGCTGGCTGCAACAGGCTACGCCGGCGCAGATCGAACGCTTTCTGGCGCTGGAAAAAGCTGGTCGCATTGAGGTGACGGGCATGTTCGCCAACGTCACACCGCTGCTGGACAGTGATGAACTGGTGGAGAGTTTCCAACTGCTGCGCACCCTGCGCAATGATTACGGCATCACCATTACTTCAGCGATGAACTGCGACGTAAACGGCGAGAACTGGCCGTTGGTGGATTTGTTGGCGGACCTGGGTATTGAAGGCTTTACAATGGCGATCAATACCCACTTTGGCGGAGCGCCACTGAATCGGCCTGACGTGTTCCACTGGCAAGGCCCCAGCGGGCGCACGATTATGGCTTACAACGGCTGGACTTACGACACCGGCTGGCGCTATGGGATTGGCCACAGCAGTGATGACTTTGAGAACAATTGGTGGCCCCGCGTGCTGCAGCGGCTCACAGAGATTGACTATCAACTGCCCGTTGTCATGGCGCAAAGTTATCATCCCTTTGGCGACAACGGTTCAGCCTTCGAAGGGTTTACACGCTGGATCGATGAGTGGAACGCAGCCGGCAAGACGCCGCATATCAAGTTTGCCACGCCACGCCAATGGTGGGCAGCCGTCAAACCCCACGCGGCGGCGCTGCCCACACACCGCGGCGACTGGACGGACTATTGGAACTTCGGCTGCGCCAGCAGTGCCCGCGAGCAGACAATCAACCGCTACAGCCGCACGCGCCTGCGCACCGCCGATGGCTTGGCCGGCGCGCTGCAGGCTGCCGGGCTGAGCGACAATGACCCTTGGCTGACGCGCAGCCTGCGCCTCTACCGCCAGACAGCCTGGCAGAATCTTATCTTGTGGGATGAGCACACCTGGGGCGCAGACACTTCGATCCGCCAGCCGGAAGGGGAGGACACAGTCAGCCAGTGGAACCACAAATCCCACTACGCCTATGCTGCGCGCAGCCAAAGCCTGCTGCTGCAGCGAGATGCGCTGGCGGCGCTGGCACGCACGGTCGCACGCACAAGCGACGACGACATCCTGATCGTCAACCCGCTGCCCTGGCAGCGCACTGTGGCCGCCGATGTGCCGGATTGGGTGCTGCAGCAGCGCGGGACAGCCGACGACAGCACAGCCGGCCGCCATTTTCAGGATCGCCAGCCCAGCATGACAGCCCACGCGCCGACGGAAACGGTGGACAGGGAGACGGTCACACGCAAGCGTTCCGCTATTGGCCCAATTGAACTGCCTCCTTTTGGCTACGCAGTGGTGCGCCGCGACGATATTACCGAGTATCAATTAAGTGCCGGTATGTACGAAGATAGCATCATTGAAACCGCACGTTACCGGTTGGTTTTTGACCGCGAACACGGCGGCGTAACCTCGTGGTACGACCGCTCACTTGAGCACGAATGGGTGGATAACAAAGCGGGCTATCCGTTCAACGGCTTCGTACACGAAGAAGTGGCTGACCGCAGCCACCCCTGGCCGCGCCACCGCATGTTTTTTATGAGCTGGCAAACGCCCGAAATCGAACGCGAACGCGGTTGGAAACCGGCCTGGCGCGTGCGCCGCCAGGTGGCGCAGGAAGTACTCAGCCACAATGTCTTCCGCACGCCGCTGGGCGTGGAGATCGTGCAGGTGCTGCGCGCGCCGGGGATCGCGGGCAGCCTGCTGCAAAGCACCTTTGTGCCCAATTACGCAGATTATGTCGAGTTCCGCGCCCAGTGGGTAATGGGCCAGGATCCGCACCCCGAGGCTACTTACTTACTCTTCCCCTTCCACTTGCCTGCTGCGCAGGCGCGCTTTGATTTAGGTGGACAAGCGGTTCTGCCCGAAGTAGATCAACTGCCGGGCGTCTGCCGCGACTATTTCACAACGCAGAATTGGGTGGACTTCAACGACGGCCGGCTGGGAGTCACGATAGCCACACCGGAAAATCCGATGGTGCAGTTAGGGGATTTCCACTTCGGCGACAATCAGCGTCATTTTAACCTGGAACGTGCAATGCTGCTCGGCTGGGCTACCAACACGTATTGGGAGACAAATTTCCGGGCGCACCAGCCGGGATTGGTGACGGCCCGCTACCGGATTCGCCCATACAGCGGAAGCTTTGACGAAAGCGCAGCACACCGCCTGGGCCTGGAGGCCGCCAACGATGCTCCGCTGCTGCAGCAGTTGGGTGAGCCGCACGGTGAACTGCCCTGGCCTGCCGCCGGCAGCCTGCTGGTTTTGCCCGATCTGCCGGTTATCACCACACATGTCAAACCTGCTTACGAAGCCGGCGCGACATTGGTGCGCCTGCTCAACGCTAGTGACGCCGTGCAGGAAGCCACGATTAGTTCCGGCCTCGTCCGGATCGGCAGCGCCGATCGCTGCGATCTGCTGGAAAACGTGCTCGGCCCGCTGCTGGTGGAAAACGGCGCAGTGCAGTTGACCCTCCAGCCGCGTGAAATGGCGTCGGTCTTGATCCGCGCCTAGGGGGAGATAAAGGTTATGCCCTTATTTGTAATCGGCATTGACGGCGGCGGCACCAGCACGCGCGCCGCATTGCTGGGGCTGGACGGAAAACTACTGGCCGACGGCCAAAGCGGAAGCTCTAATATTGACGATGTCGGTATCGAGATGGCGCAGCAAAATATCGATCGGGCGGTCGCAGCCGCCGAAGCCCAAGCGCAGATCGCCAGGCAGCCGGCGGAAGCGATCTTTCTCGGCATGGCCGGCGTAACTTCTGAGGCAGACCGCGAACATATCCGGCAGATTGCCCGCAATCTAAATCTTGCCTGCGAAGAGCGCATTGGGGTGGATCACGACTGCCGCGCGGCGCTCGCTGGTGGACTGAGTGGGCGGCCGGGTATTGTCCAGATCATCGGCACGGGTTCCTCCTGCTATGGCCGGACTGCGGATGGCCGTTCATGGATGGCAGGCGGGCGCGGCCATCTTGTTTCAGATGAGGGCAGCGGCTGCTGGATGGGTTTGCAGGCAATCCGCGCTGCTGTGCGCGCCCACGATGGGCGCGCGCCTCACACGCCGCTGCTGGCAAAGGTGCTGTCTGCGCTGCAGATCAACGAAATCGACGACGTGCTCAACCGCCTTTATGTGGTGGGCATCTCGCGGGCCGAACTGGCTGCCCTCGCGCCGATGGTGGTAAGCGAAGCAATGGCCGGCGACGAGACATCTCTTGCAATCGTGCGGCAAGGGGCCGATGATGTTTCTGAGTTAGTGGCGGCTGTGGCGCGCAAGCTGGAGATGGAAGAAGGCAGGCCGGAGGTGTGTATTGTAGGCGGCCTGCTCAATACCGGACCGATTATCTTTGACACCTACCAGGCCGCCATTATGCAGCGGCTGCCGGCGGCGCAGGTCAAGACTGCCGAACAGACACCCGTCATGGGGGCAGCTCTCCTGGCGCTGGCAATGGTGTAGAACTGCCTGCACTTGCCGTCTAAAACGTGATTCGTAGGACTATCAGATTCGCTTGATTTGAAGAGCAGTGCTTGCCCGACAATCGTGCTAGTCCGATAATCCTACGAATCATGGTTCAAGACTTGCAGTTTAAAACCTAGACAATCCGCAGCGTCACAATTTCATACGAACGGATCGGATACGACACCCCACCATCCTCTACCGTCAGCTCGGTTTGTATCTCCTCGAGCAAGTTGGTGCGATAGACTGCTTTTACAGGGAAACCAAAAGAGAGATTCACTGCCCCACGTTTGCGCTGGCATTCGTACAAACGCACAATAACGCCATTGCCGTCCTCGGCGCGCTTGACCGTCTCGATCACGACGTTTGGCGCATCACAGGCAACCAGTGACGGGGGATAAGGACCTTGGGCGGCAGGCGTGCCATCCTCACCGGTGACCGGCGGCAGCGTCGATTCCGCTTCCTGATAGCGCACGATCAAGGGATCATTCAGTGCATAGGCAGCCGACACCGTCTCCTCATCCCAGCGGCCGCTGTGCGGCAGCAGGCTGTAGGCAAAGCGATGCTTGCCGGCGTCAGCCAGCGGATCGGGCATGCTGGGGCTGCGCAGCAAGCTGATCCGGATCACGTTGTCTTTGATGTCATGGCCATACTTGCAGTCATTGAGCACACTGACGCCAAAGCCCCCCTCGCTGAGATCAACCCATTTCTGCGCACATGTTTCGAAACGCGCCCAGTCCCAACTGGTGTTGTGGTGGGTGGGGCGCTCGGTGTTGCCCCACTGAATTTCATATGTCGCCGTAGGGCTGAAAACGTCCACCGGGAAGGCTACCTTGAGCATGATATGGCGCTCGTTCCAATCGATGTCGGTCGTAAAGTCGAGCCGGGCGCTGTTATGGCTCAGTGAGATGCGCTGTGTGTAGGGGCTTTTGAGAATCCGCCGCTTGATTTCGATGGTTGCCCGCAGCGGCCCTTCTTCCACGACGCGCACTGACTCCGCCGGCTCCGCCAACCACATTTTGTCGGTGATGAAGATGTCCACATCCCATGCATCCCAGTTGATTGGCCGATCCTCATGCGCCTGGAACTGGCCGGCCACGCCCGCCGCTGCCAGCACTTCACGCTCACCCACTTTGTCGAAGACGCGCGTGATATCACCCTCTTGGTTAAGTTCGACGCGCAGATAGTCATTCTCCAACAGCGTAGGCGACACAGCCAGCGCGCCGCTGGGGCTGCTTGTGCCCCCTTCTCCTGGGGAGAGGCTGAGTGCAGCGACTGTATAGGGAGGTATCTCGCCGATATCGATCAAGACGCCATCGGCGACCGGCTGCACAGCCAGCGGCGTCCCCTCACGCGTGGCCGGCACGCGATCTGCCGGCAGTTGCCCGGCATAGAAGGCCAGGTCACTGCGGGAAGAACTGGTAGGATTGGCAACCAGCAGATTGCCGGCGCCCGTGCTCAGCGCCGCAACCGCACCCGCCAGTACATCTTCGGCCATGGCTGCGATCTCGGCGTACTGCTGCTGCGACTCTACATAGACCGGCCCGATGCTGCTGCCGGGAATAATGTCGTGGAACTGGTTGAGACAGACCAGCTCCCATGCCTTGTTGATCTGCGCTTGGGGATAGGCATAGGTGGGATTGGCCAACTTAGCCGCTGTGGCCAAGAATTCGGTGTCATGCAGCAGGAACTCGCTCTTGCGGTTGGCGCGCTTGTTGCGGCTCTGCGTGGTGTACGTGCCGCGGTGCAGTTCCAGGTACAGTTCGCCGTTCCAGGTCGGCAGGCGATCACCAGCCTCAGCCTCCATTGTGGCATAGAACTCCGCCACGGAGCCGTTTCGCATCTTGGGCAGACCCGGAAAGTCGTTCATCTCGCGAATATTTTCCAACATTTCGCGCGTGGGGCCGCCGCCGCCGTCACCATAGCCAAAGGCCATCAACAGTTGATGCTGCATCTCCTTTTGCTGAAAATTTTGCCAGGTGCCAAGATTTTGGGCAGGCGTAGCCATGGCGTTGTAAGTCGAGGCAAATGCGCCGAAATCGGGCGTCGTGCTGAAATGGGTTAGAACCTTGGTGCCGTCCAATCCCTGCCACCAGAACGAGTCGTAGGGCAGACGATTGTACTGGCTCCAGCCGATTTTGATTGTAAAGAAATACTCCAGTCCCGCCTCCTTGATGAGCTGCGGCAGGTTCCAGGCATAGCCAAAGACATCGGGCAGCCATAGTACGCGAGTGTCCGCCGCCTCACCAAAATGCTCGCGGAAGAAGGTGCGGCCCAACAGAAACTGGCGCGCCAACGATTCGGGGCCGGATAAGTTGCAGTCGGCCTCCACCCACATGCCGCCAATCGGCTCCCAACGCCCCTCCGCCACTCGCTGCTTGATCTCCTCAAAAAGCTGCGGGTAGTCCTGGCGCACATAATCGTATAACTGCGGCTGGCTCTGGGTGAAATGGTACTCCGGGAACTGCTCCATCAGCCGCTGCACCGTTGTAAAGGTGCGTCCGGCTTTGCGGCGCGTTGTCCCCAGCGTCCACAGCCAGGCGACGTCAATGTGGGCATGACCTGTGCCCACCACCTCGACAGCCAGTGCCGGGCCGGCCTTGGCAATGCCTTCACGCAGCGTCGTGTGCGCGGCAGGCACACTGGCATAGAATGCATCCCCCAGCGGGTCACGCGTGTCGAGCACCTTGAAGGCAGCGTCGAGCGCATTTAAGAGTTCGCCCCTGGCGGGGTTGTTGTCGTCTAACCGGGTAGCCGTTTCCAGCGCCACGCGCGCGGTTGTAATAAAATCACGCGTCGGCTGGTCGATCTGCACCACGGCACAGGCGCGCATAAAGAGGCCAGGGTCAATGCCAAACCCCTGGCTGTCAATCATGCCCGTCCAGCCATGCAAATCCAATTCGTGCGATTTCCCGTCGCGCATCTTGGCCGGCAGCAGAAACTCCTGATGGTGGCGGTCGCAGGTGGCGTAGGCTTCACCGTCAATGTAGGCCAGCGCTTCCGGATGGCTGAAATCACCTGCTTCGCCCAACGGCAAATAAAGCGCAGTGGGGCGGTCCGCCTCCCAGTCTGCCGGCGCCTGGAAGCTCGTATGCAGCACGAAGTCCATATACCGGCGTCCCCAGTGAGCATTGTAGGCAATCGGCTGCCAACTGCTGCGGTCGATGGCCCCCAGCGGCGGCGCTGTCATCGGGTCAGGCAGTTCCAACAGTTGAAAAGCCGGCAGATAGGCGTGCCGGCGATGGACAAGCGGCTGGATCAGGTTCAATCGCTCGCCGATTTTTTCGACGGTCCAATATGTTCGATGGTACACAAATTCCTCCTCAAACAACAACAGTTAAAGTAAAAGTGTTACTCTGGAAATAAAGCGCCGTCGAGTATGGCTCCATCGAGCCGTGCACCCTCCAGCGTAGCCCCCAATAAAACAGCGTTGGACAAGTCGGCTCCTCTCAGATCTGCCCCACTCAGGTCGGCCTCACGCAGATCGGTTTTGGCCAGCATTGCCCCGCGCAAGTCAGCGTTCGTCAGCCTGGCTTTTTGCAGCGCTGCCTGTGTAAAATCCGTCGCGCGCAGGTCGGCCCCACTGAGGTCGGCCAGGCGCAGATCGCCTTCCCGCAGGTTGGAGTGCGCCAGGCTGGCGCCGGCCAAATCTGCGCTGCGCAAATACACTTGCGCCAGAAACGCGTAGCTTAAATCCGCCCCGGCCAACGCTCGATTGCGTTGGGCCGACTGCAGAATGGCCCACACCTGCCGCCACTTGGCGTCGATCTGCGTTGTCTCATCCATCTGTGCCTGGTGCAAATCCGCCAGCTCCAGCCTAGCCTGCATCAGGTCCGTTCCCAGTAGATTGCTGCGCAGCAGCAGCGCACCCTGCAAGTCAGCCGCCGCCAGATTGGCGCCGCTGAGATTGGCATCAGCCAGATCAGCCGCCGCCAACTTTCGTCCGGACGCCGGTCGATTCACAATATCCCACACCAGTCGCCACTTATCGTCCAGCAGTGTATCCTCGTCCAGAACTGTCTGCCGCCAATCTGCACCGGACAAAGTTGCTCCGCTCATATCGGCGCCGGCAAGATTAGCGCCGGCAAGGCTGGCATTGGTGAGACGAGCGCCTCGCAAGCTTGCGTCCTGCAGATCGGCAGCGTCTAGCCGCACCTCACTCAAAGCCGCAGCATTAAGATTGGCGCCCACCAACACTGCCGCCCGCAAGTCCGCGCGCGCTAGATTGGCAAAATAAAGGTTTGCCTCCGTCAGGTCGAGACCACTTAAATCCATGCCGGCCAGATTGGCGCTGCGCAGGTCAGCCCCCCGCAGATCGGCCTCACGCAAAGCAACGTCTTGCAGATCGCGCCCTTCGCACTGCGGCGGGCACACCGCCCACAAGTCGCGCAGCACGGCCACATAAGCAATGTACCCGATCATCAACAACAGCGGTACGCCGACAATCAGCACGACGTACCAGCGTTCACGCTGTTCGCGCTGCTGCCCTTCTCCCGCACCTTGCATAGCTGTCATCCGTTCTCAGCAATCAAATTTCCTTCGCCACATCCATTGACAGCGTCTGCCAATATAGGCGATACTTCGCAGTGACACATGGCTTATATCTTCTATTTGTACCACGCAATTCACCAAAATCGATTAGGAGCAATCTCGTGAGTAATCACCTTAAGGTGGCCGTTATCGGCGCAGGCGGAATTTCGCGCACGCACATGCCCGGCTGGCAAGCTTCCGAATATGCGGAGGTGGTAGCCGCCTCCGACGTCAACAGTGCAGCCCTGGAAAAATGGGGCAGCACTTGGAACGTGAACCGGCTGACGACTGACGTACAGGAGATTCTGGAAGACTCCAGCATCGATATTGTCGATATCTGCACCCCCAATATGGCGCACACGCCGCTGGTTCTGGGTGCGCTGGCTGCCGGCAAACATGTAATTTGTGAAAAGCCACTGGCCCCCACACCCGACGAAATCCGCCGCATGATCGAAGCACGCGACCGGGCGGGCAAGTTGTTGATGACGGCGCAGCACTTTCGCTTTAAGGGCAATTCGCAGGCGCTCAAAAATGAGATTTTGTCGGGCGCACTGGGCGACATTTACCACGCTCGCGGCTGGATGATGCGCCGCAACGGGCTGATCCCCACGCCCACCTTTATCCACAAGAGTATCAGCGGTGGCGGCCCTTGCATCGACATCGGCGTCCATATTCTCGACCTCACGCTTTGGCTGATGGGCAACCCTAAGCCGGTGGCAGTCAGCGGCGTAGCGGCGGCCCCGTTGGCCCACCGGCCCGGCGCCTGGGCAACCTGGTACAATGCCCCCATTCCAGAAACATTCGACGTGGAGGACTTTGCGGCAGCGTTTGTGCGATTTGAAAACGGCGCCACGCTTGTACTTGAGGTGAGCTGGCTGCTGCATCACGACACCGAAGGCGAAGATATGCAGATGTGGCTCTATGGCACAGAAGGCGGCAGCCACTGGCCCAAAGCGGAGATATTCTCCACCAACTATGCCACACGCCAACAGTACAACTGCACGCTCAAGCTGACCAAAGACACACTGGAGCCGCACGCGTTGGAATGCGTCGAATTTGCGCGTGCCGTGGCGGAAGGTCTGCCTTCACCCGTGCCGCCGGAACAATCACTGCAAGTGATGGCCATTCTCGACGGCATCTACCGCAGCCAGAAAGAAGGTCGTGAAGTCGCCATTGAGGCGTAACACAAAGGGGCAATGCGGCGAGTGTTCGCCGCATCGCCCCGATCCGTCTTTTTATGCAGCCACTTTTTCGCTTACGTCCTCATACAGATAGCATGCTGCCTCATGCCCAGCCTCACCTACTGTGTACAGCGGCGGTGCGGCTACCAGGCAGCGATCCATGCGATGTGGGCAGCGACCATAAAAGCGGCAGCCGCTGTTGACGTTCACGCGCATTTGCTCGTCGTCGAGCGTGGTGACTTCCTCGCCGCCCCACTTGATACTGGGATCCGGCACCGGAATCGATTCGATCAGCAACTGTACATAGGGATGTTTTGGCTGTTCGATCACTTCAGTGGTGCGCCCGCGTTCAGCGATAGCCCCCTGATAGAGCAGATAGATGCGGTCGCCGATCTGATAAGCGGTCGACAAATCGTGGGTGATGTACAGGAACGAAATATTATGTTCGTCGCGCAGCCGCAGCATGATATCCAGAATCATTGCGCGCAGCGAGGCATCCACCATCGAGACCGGTTCGTCGGCTACAATCAGGCGCGGTTTGAGCATGTAGGCGCGGGCCACCATCATGCGCTGGCGCTGGCCGCCTGACAATTGGTGCGGATATTTTTCCAGCACTTCTTCGCCGCGCATACCCACCACATTCAGCGCATCTTCGATCAGCGCTTCTCCCTCTGCCTTGTTGCTCGCCAACTTGAAGTTCTTGAGCACCATGTCAAAGATGTGCTTGACGCGATAGAACGGGTTATAGACAGCATAAGGGTCTTGGAACACCGCCTGCACCTCACGGCGATAATCCAGCAACTGGCCCCGATCCATTGTGCCGACATCGACGCCTTTGTAGATGATTTGGCCCGACGTAATTTTGGTGAACCCCAATACCAGGTTGGCCAGCGTTGTCTTGCCACTGCCGCTCTCGCCGGCAATCGTGGTGATGGTGGCAGGGCGATCGTCGATCATGATGTTCATATTCTGCAGCGCCACTGTGGTTGCGCTGGCGTGCATGAATCCGCCGCCATAGACTTTGGTTGCGTTGCGAATTTCAAGTAAGGGCTGAGACATTATCGACAGTTTCCTTCTCTGCCAGATCCGCTGTCCGGCTCACGGCAAGGATTTGCTCATCGTACAGGTGACATGCGGCCTGGTGATGTGGACGCCATTCAGTCAGCGGCGGCTTGATCTGCCGGCAGACATCCATGACATAGGGGCAGCGACCCTGAAAGATGCAGCCGGGAGGCGGGTTGCGCAGGTCGTGCGTGATGCCTTCAGTCAGCTTGAGCGGCTTGCGTTCCTTGATCGACGGGATCGACTCGATCAGCAGCTGCGTGTAAGGGTGCAGTGGCTCCGAGAAGACGCTTTTCACTGGCGCGACTTCCACCATGTGTCCGGCATACATGACGGCAATGCGATCCACCAACTGCGCCTGCAAGCCCATGTCGTGGCCGATCAGCACCATCGACACGCCCATCTGCTGCTTGATGTCGAGCAGCGTCTGACCCACCACGCGCTGCACCACCACGTCCAGCGCACTGGTCGGCTCATCGGCGATGATCAGCGACGGGTGCAGCGCCACAGCCATAGCGATACAGACACGCTGCTTCATACCGCCGCTCAACTCGTGTGGGTACATGTCATAGATGCGGCTGGGCAGCCCCACCTGGACAAACAAGTCCAGAATGCGCTGCTTAAGCTTCTTGTTGTCCTGGCGGCCTTCATGGGTATTGATCGCTTCCGCCATCTGATGGCTGATACGCATCACCGGATTGAGCGAGTTCATTGCCCCTTGCGGAATCAGCGCCAACGTGCGCCAGCGCAGGTCGCGCAGTTCCTCCTCGGAGACTTTGGTCAGGTCAACGCCCTCAAGCAGCACTTCGCCATCTACAATACGGCCGGGGGGCTGCACCATGCGCAGAATGGCCATGGCTGTCGTTGTCTTGCCACAGCCGGATTCGCCGACCAGACCCAGAATTTCGCCCTGGTACACTTGGAAGCTCACATCATCCACGGCGCGCACATCGCCCGTCGGCGTAGAATAGTAAACCTTGAGATTGCGTACATCGAGCACGACATCCTGGCGACGCAGCGTACTATCGGTGACGACAGCGGAACTGTAGGGGATATTCACCTTGCCGGGCATACTCATCGTGCTGGTCATGCCGCCACCGCCTTCTTGCCGCGCAGGCGAGGATTGGCAATTTCATCCAGGCCAATGGTCATCAGAAAGAATCCAGCAAATAGAATAACCAGGATCAGGATCGGCGGCCCCCACCACCACCACATGCCGCGCAAGATAGCGGCGGCGCGAATGGCGTAGAAAATGGTCATGCCCAGGGTGGGAATGCGGGTCGGGCCAAGCCCCAGCGCTTCCAGGCTGCTGGCGGCCAAGATGGCGCCGGAGACATTGCCGGTGAAGCTGGCAGCCAGATACGGCAGCATGTTGGGCATCATTTCTTTAAACATGATGTCAAACGCGCTGGCGCCGGAAATGCGCGCCATGTGCACGTAGCCACGTTCCCGCATGCTGAGCACCTGGGCGCGGATATACCTTGTAGGCGCCGGCCAGGCAAAAAGCGCCAAGAGCAGCGCCATACTTTCAATGCTCACTGTGCGTACGTAAGCCCCGATCACAATCAGCACCGCCAACGAGGGAATGACGATGATGGAATCGGAGAGGGTGCGGATGACTGCATCCACCCAGCCGCCCATGTAGCCGGCGGTGAAGCCCAGCAGGATGCCGACCAACATGCCGATTGTGGCGGCGATCAAGCCGATCGAGAGCGAACGGGGTGCGCCGACCAGCAGCACCGCCAGCATATCGCGGCCGTTGCTCTCCGTCCCCATGGGGTGCTCCCAACTGGGCGAACCAAAGGGGCTGGTTGGAGCAGCCGGAGCAGCCGCTGCAGCCTGATCTTCATTTTGCTTGGCAAAGGGATTGCCGCCGGTCAACGAAGTAGCAGGCTTTGCAGCGTTTTTGGCAGCGGCCTCGGCGGCCTCTACCTCAGCCGCTGTACGGATTTCGCCATAGCCAGGCACCCACGGCGGCGGCAGATTGAGCGGCGAGGAAGCCGGATACGACAGTTCGACCGGCCAAAACAACTGGCCGACCACGCCCATCAGCGCCACAAACAGCACCATGATCAGGCCAGTAATAAACTTGGGGTTGAGCCAGGGCGAGTCAAAGCGGTTGATTCTGCGCGCTTTGGTCCTGGCCTTAGCTGGGCCGCCAACAGTGACGGTGTCAGCGCTTGCGGACATTGTGGTCATCCTCTCTCGAACGTAATACGCGGGTCGATCAGCGGGTAGATCAGGTCCAGAATCAACACCATTGTCGCCGTCACAAAGATCAACATAAAGACAATGCCCTGAATCAGGGTATAGTCGGAAGTGACAATGCCTTGATAGAGCAGATAACCAACGCCCGGATAGGCAAAGATATACTCCACCAACAGCGAGCCGCCGACAATCGCGCCCAAGCTCAGTGCCAGCGCCGTAACCTGGGGCAGGATCGAATTGCGCACGCCATACAGCCAGAAGATGCGGCTCGGCTTTAGCCCTTTGGCTTCAGCAAGGATCATATAATCTTCGCCGGCCGTGGTAATCATCATGCCGCGCATGCCCATTGCCCACAACCCCATTGATGTAACCACAATTGCCATTGCCGGCAGAATGGCGTGGTAGGCGACGCTGGTGATAAACGGCAGGTTAAAGCCCTGCGTCAACCCACGCCCATAGGCGCCTGAAGGCGGCAGCCAGCGCAGACCAAAGGCAAAGACATAAATCAGCAGAATGCCCAGCATAAAGAACGGGATGGAAGTGAAGATTAACGAAGTCGGCAGCAGATTGTTGATCCAGCCGGGGGTCTTTTGCCAGGCCATCAACGCGCCGATGGTGTTGCCAATTACAAACGAAAGGATTGTCGCCACTAACAGCAGCCCAGCCGTCCACGGCAAGGCATTAAAAACCATGCTGTCAACCCGGCTGGGAAACGAAGCCAGAGAATAACCCAAATCAAAACGCAAGGAATTGGAGAGAAAGTTAAAATATTGAATATAGAGTGGTTCGTCCAGGCCAAAACGCGCGCGCCAGGCGTTGATCATGTCGGCGCTGTTGGCCACAAAGCCGGACTGCGCCGACATGCGGCTTACCATGGCCGCAATCGGATCGCCGGGAGCAAGCCGCGGGATCATGAAGATCAGCGTAGTGCCGATTAGAATCGTGAGCAGCCACATGCCGACACGGCGCAAAACGTAACCCCAAGTTATTCCGCCCATAGTATATCCAGAAGTGAAATGTACTGTGTTAAGGAGAGATCCTGCACCGGCTCAAATTTGAGCCGGTGCAGGTGCGTACAAACAACGTAGAAACGAATCGCAGATTCCTTACTGGGCGCCGGTCGCCGTCAAATTTTGCAAAATGACGGGGAACGACTGCCACCAGGTCGGCGGGTGAATATAATCATTCTCCGCCGTCGGCCAGCCGGTCCAGTAGGTGGTGTCAAACGGGATAATCTTCTTGGCCTGCGTGATCGGAATCACGGGCAGCTCTTCCATGTAGATCTCCCAAGCCTTGAGGAACAGTTCGTCAATCTTGGGATCGCCCAGCGGCAGCGTGCCCATCTCATCGACCAGTTTGCTGTACTCTTCGGCCTTGGGGCCGGACCAGCGCATGTTGTTGCCATTGGCGCGTTCGCCCACGGGCACCAGCCAGCGCACGTTGGCGCGGTCCATGGTTGCCCACGGCTCATTGACCGAGGCGCACATGTCCCAGTTCATTTGGGATTCAAAATTACCCATTGCGCGGTTGTCATCCCAGGTGGCGCCGGCTTCGTTGCGCGTGCTGGCATTGATGCCAATGTTCTGCAGCTCTTCCACGACGACGGCGGCAATGCGCTGCTTCTCGATAAACGCTTCATGTGTAGCGATGTCGAGCGTCAGCTCCTTACCATCCTTCTCGTAGTAGCCGTTGCTGTTCAGCGTGTACCCCTTGGATTCAATGATCTCCTTGGCCTTGTCCGGGTTGTGCTCCCACAGCGGATACGTGTCATAGATGCCGGCGTCTTCCGCCAGCGCTACGAAGCGATCCAGCGGCGGATAGGCCGGGAAGATGCTCTTAGAGGGCAGCGTTGTACCTTCATAGGCAATCTTGACGATCTGCTCGCGGTCGATCGCATAGTTGATCGCCCAACGCATGTCCTTGTCGCTCCACGGTTCTTCGGTCAAGTTAAACATAAACACACGTGCGCAGGGATCGGGCACCCAGGCTTTCGGCATGTCGGTAAACCATGTAACCACGTTGGGATTCTGCGCCTGTACGGCCTGCAGTGCACCCAGTGTCACGTCCATCAGGCTGTCCAACTGGCCATCCGCCATGAGGGCGGCGCGTGTTTCTTCGGGGCCGGCCCATGTCCAGATGATCGTCTCAGGTTCGGGCAGCTTGAACGTTCCGGTTTTGGCGCCCCACCAATTGTCGTCGCGCGTCCAGGTAACTTCCGTCGGAGAGACGCCGGACAGTTTATAGGCGCCGGTGCAGACGGGATAGCCCTTCGCCGGATCGTAATACTTAAAAGTCAGCGGGTCTTGATCCTTCCAGATGTGCTCGGGCATGATGTTGACACCGCCCCAGATGCGCACCGAGAAGTAATCAAGCTGGAAACGCGGGTTCGGACGAGTCAGGGTAAACTTGACATTTAAGTCGTCCACTTTCTCAACACTGGCGACCCAATCCTGCATAGCCGCCGAGTCGCTGAGTTCCGGCGCGTTGTCGATCAACATCTGGATGGTGAAAACGACATCGTCGGCATTGAAGGCTTCGCCATCTTGCCAGGTGACGCCATCGCGCAGCTTCAGCGTCCATTCGTCAAAGGTGTCGTTAGAGGTGAAGCTCTCGCCCAGCCACGGCATAAACTCGCCGGTCTGGTAGTTGAGGATAAAGAGCGGCTCCAGGCAGACCTGATGGTAGCCCTGGTCGCGGCGGTTGCCGGGCACAAAGGGATTCCACAACTCAGGGTCCTGCATACGGCCACCGTCGATGTCCATGATCAGCGTCTTGGCGCGATCAGACGTGGCGGCGGGGGCAGCAGCCTCAGTGGCGGCAGCTTCGGTGGCGGCGGCGTCCCCTGCCGGAGCGGCAGGCGCCGGCGCCGGTGTGGCGCACGCAGTCAAAACCATAGACGCCACCATCAGAATGCTGAGGAGCGCCCATACACGTTTGTGCAACTTCATAAACAGATGCCTCCTATTGGGATACGTTCAAAAACAAAATGAACATGAGACTGGGGACCATGCACTGCAAGCAAGATTGCTGGCTTCACCTCCTTATCTCAGCCTGGTGGCCGGCCGGTGCGAATGCGTATATGGTTTGAGGTTACTTGAACACGGTGAGAGCACAGCTACTATACAAGTTTACGCCGGCGCTTGTCAAACAGGGTAAATATGCTTCCTTTGCCATCTGGTTTGCGGAAACCAGCGCGCAAAGGTGCAAACCCACGCCGACCAACACAGCCATCTCCCCGCAGAGATGGAAGCAAAGATCGTGCGCTGCTCCAGCATACACGCCGTACCCACGGCATTGCCTCAACACCTAAACAATCAATACGCAAACAGGGAATTCAACTGAGGTACTCTGTGCAAGACATCCCTACTCTATAGTACTTTTGCTGATATGTCAATATGGAAATTTATCTCCTATGCTGATATATCAAGCTGACTTACCACGCACCAGTTTGTGGGCTGTGGCCACATGCAGGGGCACTTCACGACCAGCCATTTGCGCCAGCAGCAAAGCCACTGCCTCACAGCCCATTCCTTCCTCATCCTGTTCAATATAAGTGACATCTGCGCTTTCTAACGGGGTGTGCGGCGCGTCAAAACAAGCAAGGGCGCATTGGGCAGGGATAGCAATCCCCAGTTCGCCAAGCACCCGTTCAGCCAATAAAGCCATTGGATATTCGCAGGCGACGTAGGCTGTGACGTGCGGGTGGCTGCGCATATAGGTGCGCACCGTCTCCGCGTCGCGCTCCACATTTTGTGTTGCCGGCGTCAGGGCGCCCGGTAGCGTGAAATAATTGTAGATATGGTCTTCCTCCGCATTGAAGGGCAGGCCATGTTCGGCGATGGCCGCCATAAAACCCAATAGACGATCCTCGATGGAGGAAGTGCCTGCGGGTGGCGGCGAAATAAACGCAAAGTAACGATGCCCCAATGAGATTAGGAGATTGGTCAGTTCTTCGGCCGCCTGCCGGTTGTCGGTGCAGATACTGCACGCGGGAATGCCGCGCAGATAACGGTCGATCAGCACGATGGGGAAGCGGTCGAGTACAAGCCGCAGCAGCCGCTCGTTGTAATACTCGCCATAGACGGGAAAAACGATAATGCCTGCCACACCCAATGCCAGGCAATCGGCGATAGCCGCCTCTTCCTGCTCGCGCCGTCCTTCTGTGCGGCAGAAAATCATACGGATATGATGCCGGCGCAATTGGCTTTCAATCGTGCGCACAAGATGCGTGCCGAAGGTGTCCGATGCATCCGGCGCCAGCAGCCCCACCAACTGCGGCTGGCCTTTTCTGTGTGGCCTCGCCCCTTCCAGCACACCTTCCGGCGCACCTTCCGGCACAGGAGAAACGCTCTCTTCAGCCGTGGCGACGAAGGAACCGCGCCCGCGGGTGCGCTGAATGAGGCCATCGGCCGCCAATTTTTCCAGGGCGCGCTTGGAAGTAATACGGCTGACGTGAAAATGCTCCGCCAGCTCCTTCTCGGAGGGCACGCGCGCGCCCGGCGCAAAATGGCCGGCATCAATTTCGGCAAGCACAAAGCGATAGAGCTGCTCGTAGAGCGGAATTTTCATAGGCTGCTCAACAGTTGGTATTGGGGATGCAGCCCAAATCATATATCATTCCATCTTAGAATACAATAGGCAGTTTTCAGCAACGTTTATCTCAAATCACAGCGCCGAATCTGAGGCGCCTCGCCTGTCGGCCCTACAGCCTTGCAGCAATTACCCGGCTGTAAAGCGCAGCGTCTTGATCTGTTTGGGCGCCAGCGTGACTGTCACTTCGTTGTCCAGCAGGCGATGCAGTTCCTCCAGCGGGTTGCTCTCAAAGTCAACCGCCTGCACATAAGCAAATTTCCCGTCGTGACCAAAGTGCAGGCGCGCCTCACCGGCAACAGTGGTCGGGTTTACCAGGCGCACTTCCAGCGCATCCTCAATCCAGCGTGTGCTCGTGACGACGGCTGCTCCATCCATCTGCAGCAGACTTGCCGTCGCCGGCATTGCCTGGGTCTGCGCGTGCAAAGCCAGGTCTGCCGGGCGCAGCTGCACTGTACGCAGACCCGCCGCCAACTGCTGTCCCCAATGGCAGAGAGCAGCGCGGTCGGGCGCGGTGTCCAGCGGTGCGAGCCAATAGCGAAAGGTCAGGTCGCCCAGCAATTGACCGTTCGGCTCACCATTGGTAAAGACTGTACGGCGCGTGCTGCGCAAAAGGGTCAATGCCAAAGGCCGCTCTGGCTGGTCGCGCACTGCGCTCTCCAGTAAGCCGCTGCTGATCACGGCCAGCCCACGTTTGCCGTCGTAGACTGCGCTCCAGGTCAACTGCGCTTTGGTTTCCACCTCCAACTCGCGATAGAGATGATTGTCGGCGCGCAGAGCGATGGGGCGTTCAACCACGTCAAATGGCGTGTCAGACAGGTAGCTGGCGGCAGTGCATGCGCCGCTGGGGAACAGCACACGCAGCCGATGATCCTCCGCCACATTGTGCACTGTGCTCTCTATCTCAACCCGCTCAGCGCCGGCACGCAGCGTTACATGGCTGTCGATCACCAGTGTTGCCAGTTCCTCGCTGCGGCTCATGCGATCATCAAAGCGAAACGCCGCCGGCACGGCCATGCTTGTACGGATACGGAAGGTGGCAACCTGCGGGCCGTTGTGCACCAGCGCAACGGCGGCAGAGCAAGCGCTGGAAACAAATACCTGATCGTTGACCGCCTGGCCGTGATACCAGCCGTCGCCAATGTCGGCGCAGTCCTCAAAGGTCAAGAGCCGCGCATAGCTGGCGCCACTGCGCTTGTCCAACAGCGTGAGCGTACCGTTGGCTTCCACCGTCACGCGCAGGTGCTCATTTTCCATTGTGTTCTCGGCTGTCGCCAGTGAAGGTGTGGCAGGATAGCGGGTGGCGTGACCTGAACGCTCGGCGCGTACTGTCAAGGCAGTATAGCCCAGCGCCGGCAGCGCCAGGCGCAAACAGACCGTAACGGCATGGCTGGGGTGCTCTTCGGGAAACTTGACGGCATAGATACGCACATTGCGCCGGTTGGTGACCTGTTTGAGCTGCTGATAGGGCAGTTCCTGCCCGTGCGCGTCGTAGATGCGAAATGCGGGTTTAGGCTCAAAGCCAAAAAACTCGTTGAACTGCGGCCAATCAACGGGAATTTGCAGCGCCAGTTCAACAGGTTCGTCCAAAGGCTGCGCCAACGGGTTGAAGACTACTACGCGCAGTTCGTCGTTATCCAGCCCACCTTCAATGCTGGCGGCAAGCTGCTGTGTCGCCTCGCGCGCCAGCCGGTCGCTGATCTGGCGCGATTGGCTGAAACGGTATTTCATATCCTCGTGCACCACGTCAATGCTGCAGCCACAGATCGAATCGTGCGGGTGATTTTGCAGCAGCCACTTCCACGCCACATTTAGAAAGCCCTGTGGCGGCTCAGCCCCCAGCGCCAAGTGCGCCCAGGCGCTAAACGGCTCGGCCCACTGGCAGAGCAGTGTCTCGCATTCGGCATTGGCCTGCTTGATCCAGACACGGCTGGAAGCGACGCCGGGGATCAGCCACTGTTGGTCGTCATAGTCGCTGCCAGGTTCGCGCAGTTCGCCTTCCACCACTGCACCGATACGGGCAGACTGCAGCAAAACTTCGGCCAGATAAGCGTCAAGGCTGGTGTGCACAACCTCAAATTCGTCGCTGCTGCCGGCATACTGCACCAGTCCGGCATAAGTGGCCTGATCCCACTCTTCATGGTCGCCGCCGTCAAACAGCAGGAGCGGATCGACTTCAGTGTGCTCGGCTTCGTAGCGCAGGTACTGGTCAAGGTCGGCTTCCACCGTGGCCGGCGTCACCTCAATCTGGTGCTCGCGTGCGTGGCGCACCTGGAAGGTGTAGTCGCAGTAGCCACCACTGGGAAAGCGGTAGGCGACCAGTTCCGTGCCATCTGCCCCGCGCCAGCGCACGTGGCGCGATTGAAGATGGTTGATCCCGCGCCAGATCAGGCCGGCATGAATGCCAAAGCCCGCAAAGATCTGGGGAATCTGGCTGTTGTGGCCAAACAGGTCACAGACAAAGCCGGCATTGGAAGGCTGCCCGCCAAATTCACGCGCGATCTGCCGGCCCAAGCGGATGTTGCGGAGCAACGATTCGCCCGACACCAGGAACTCATCGGGCAGCACATACCAGGGGCCGATCACCAACTTGCCCGCCTGGGCCAGCCGCTGCACCTGTGCGCGCCGTTCATGCCTGACCTCCAAGTAATCTTCCAGGATGATTGCCTGGCCGTCAGTCTGGAAAGGCCCTTTTAATCGGCCATCCTCCAGCCCGGCAATTACACGGTCAAGCAGGTGCACCAGTTGATAGCGAAAATTCTGAAATGACTGATACCATTCGCGATCCCAGTGGGTGCTAAGCACATAGTGGGCGCGCAACTTCGATTTGGTTGCGGGAACTGAGTTTGTCACGGTAGTGTCCTAAACTCGCTTAGCCTTTAATGCCGGTAAGCGCAATGCCTTGTACGAAGGTTTTTTGTAGGAAGAAGAACAACAGAATAATGGGTAAGGTGATCAGCACCGACGCGGCCATGAGCAGTGCCCATTCAGCCCCATACTGGGATCGGTATTGGTAAATGCCCAGGGAAAGCGTATAGAGATTCTGATCATTGAGATAGATCAAGGGACCAAGATAGTCGCGCCAGCGAGCAATAAACTCAAAAATGGCTACAGTCGCCAGCGCTGCTTTGGCCAGCGGCAGAATGACCGACCAGTAGATACGCAGTTCACTGGCCCCATCAATGCGCGCAGCCTCGGACAGTTCCATTGGGATGCTCATAAAGAACTGGCGCAGCAGGAAGATGTAAAGTGCACCGCCAAAAAACTGAGGAATGATTAGGGGGCGGAAATCTCCAACCCAACCAAGGTTTTTGTAAACCAAAAACAGGGGAATGAGTGTCACCTGGAAGGGCAGCATAAGCGTAGCGACAGTCACTAAAAAGAGTATATTGCGGCCGGGCCAGGGAATGCGCGCCAGGCTGTAGGCAACCAGCGAACACGAAATAATCGAGCCAATCGTTGAGGAAACAGCAATAATCAGCGTGTTGCGCAGATAAAGAAAAAAGTTAATGTAGGTCACCGCCGTCGGATAATTTTCCCAGTGCGACGGCACTGGCCACAGGATCGGCGGGTACACATATAACTGCTCATTCGACTTGAGCGATGTGGACAGCATCCACAAAAACGGCAGCAGGAAAATAAACGCCGCTGGAATCAAAGCTGCATGTTTAAGCACGCTGCCCAACATGCGCTTGAGCTTTTTCTTAGTAAAGTGATTGCGCTGCATAGTTGGTTCTTGCCTCTTCGCTTCCATGTGCAACTAGAGTTGATCGCCGCCGGCATAAAACACCCATAGACGCGACGTGCGAAAGATCACAAGTGTGATCACGAGCGTCGTCATAAAGAGCAGCCAGGCGAGCGCAGAGGCATACCCCATTTGGAAGTACTGGAATGCCTGCTTATACAAATAGATGGAATAGAACAGCGTGCTGTTGGCCGGAAAACCAGTGCCTCCGGACATGATGTAAGGAATAGCAAAGAACTGCAGCGCACCGATCACTGAGGTGACCAAGTGGAAAAAGATAACCGGTGTCATGATGGGAACAGTTACGTTCCACAACCGGCGAAAAAAGCCGGCCCCATCTACGTCGGCAGCATCATAAAGATCTTGAGGAACATCTTGCAAGCCGGCAAGGTATAGCACTACCTGTTGGCCAATAATCCAAAGCGCCAGCAACACCAGCGTCTGGCGCGCCATCTCCGGACAAGTCAGCCAGCACAAGCCATAAATGCCAAACCACTCAAATGGTACATTGACCAAGCCGGAGCCGGGCGTAAACAGATAAATCCAAACGAAAGCCAACGCCACCTCCGGCACCAGAGTCGGCAGGAAGTAGATGGTTCGATAAACAACCTGACCTTTCACCTTCGTGTTCAACATCATGGCAAGGCTGAAGGCAAAAATAATGGCCAGCGGAATGGACACGACAGCAAAATACAGCGTGTTGTAGACTGCGGCCCAGAAGTTGGGGTCCTCGGTGAACAACTCTATGTAGTTTGCCAGCCCCACCCATTTGGGGGACTGCACGGCATTGAACGAAGTAAAGCTGTAGTAGGCTGAGGCCAGCGTGGGGTAAATCCAGAAAACGATCAGTCCGATCAGCCAAGGAGCCGCAAACAAAAGACCGCTGATGGTATGGTGCGTGCGCTGGGATAGACGTCGCTGCCGGTGATAAGGAGGTGCTGTCGCCGTACTGGCCATAACGTTTCCTTAGTTGTAACGTTCCTTGGTTGTGAGGACACAAGGCAGGTTAGGGAGACTATTTGTCACCCTAACCTGCCATACCTATTGTTGCGGGGCTGTCATTTTATTGAGCCGGCGCTTGGCAAGCGGCGAGTTGCTCTTGCCACTAGATGTTACGAGAAGAAACCGATCTCTTCCAGCTCTTTGTTGATTGTGTCATCAATGTCCTTCAGAGCTTGCTCAGGCGTCTTGGTGCCGTGCGGAATCTCGTCACGGAAGGCCGTGTACTGTAGGTCCCACAATTTATTGCCCAATGGAATTGGTGGCCGCGCATGTGACACCGGCAGCAGATCCATAAACAGCGCGTGCAGCGGGTCCTCGCGGAAATAAGCATCTTCGGCCACAGCCTTTAACGTCGGGATATGATAGGTGTCTCGGCAGTACTTGCCCATCCCTTCTTCGCCGCAGATGTAGGCCAGCGCATCAAATGCCGAGGCAACATCCTTATTGCCTTCGGGCACTGCCCAACTCCAGCCGCCAGCCCAGCTTGCATGCGGCGCGGGGCCATCAGGGCCAGGAATAGGAACGACGCCATAGTTGGTGTCAGCCTTGAACTGCCTGGCCTGCGCCACCTTCCAGTCACCGCTGCCCGCTGTTGCCAGCTGACCTGTCCAGAACCAGTCGTTGGGGCCATTGCAGGCGCTGCCGGCGCATGCAGCAATCAGGGCGTCAAGATCTTTGACGCCTAACTCGTCCACCCACTGCTTCATATACTCCATAGAGGCGATATTGTTGGGATGGCTGAAGGTAATGCGCTTGGTGGCGGGGTCCTGGAATTCACCCTTAAAAGCAAAGCCCCATGTATAGAGCCACATCTGATCCCACAGCGGGTGGAAGCCAAAGCGTGTGACTTGGTTGCCGTTCCCACGTGTGGTCAGCGTCTCTGCCATGCTCTTCAACTCGTCCAGCGTCTGCGGCGGCTTCTCGGGGTCCAGCCCAGCCTCAGCAAAAATGTCCTTGTTGTACCACAAGGCGCGCGTGTCCGTGTCGAAGGGAAGGGCATACACACCATCTTTATAGGTGGCCTCATCCCAGGCAAAGTCAAAGTACTGATCCCTGGTGACCCCAGCCGCATCTGCATATTCAGTAATGTTGGTGAAGAAGCCCTGGTGTGCAAACTGCGGCACCGTGAAGCGGTCTGCATTATGCAGGGCCGGAGGGTTGCCGCCGGCAACAGCTGTCAACAGCTTTTCGTCAGACTGGCTGCCTTGCGTTACGGGGATATAGACAAATTCTAAGGTCGCACCAATTGTGTTGCTCTTGTTGTAGTTCTCGATAATGCCTTTGAGTGACTCTTGGGCTATATCGGTCATCTGCGACCAGGCTTCCATCTTCTTACCGGCCACAGCGGGAGCAGCGGCCTCCCCACCTGCTGGAGCCGCGGCCGGAGCTGCGGGCATAGCCTGGCAAGCAGCCAATAGGGCAACACCGGCGGTCATACCGGAAATTTGCAGAAATTGGCGGCGCGAAATGTTGGCATTGTTGCTCATCGAACACTCCTTTACTAAAAATAACGGGCGAGAGTTCTAGCCATACAGTTTTGGGGAAATTGATGTAAAGCCTCTAGCAGAGCAGTTGCAGTCTTAGGTTCTGCACCTCACTTCCATAGATTATGGGGAAAAGCGGCGGAGCTATGCGAAACGCAAAGATAAGCCTAGAGGGTTCTTTCTCCCCTCTTACTGCACATATTTGGTTACGATGTTCAATGCTTCCACGATTGTACTACTGCTTGGAAGCGGCGTCAAGATGTGCGCAATTTTATCTTTTCGGTTGAAATTGCAGCTTCCACACAAGACCATAGCTTACGCCGGGCTTGCAACAGCATGATGTTTGCATCTTTGCGCCATCAGCCCTATAACAAGGGATGGGAAACAGCTTCCGCCAATCAATCGAAAATCACAAACAGTTACTGGATTCAAATGATTATGACAACTCAACTCGCTCTTGTGGGCTGTGCACACATTCATACGCCCGGTTTTGTTAAGCGCATTCAGGCGCGTACAGATGTGGCAGTCAAGTATGTATGGGATCATCAGCCCGAACGCGCGGCACGCTGGGCAAACGAGCTGAATGCGCAGGTGGTGGCCGATCTGTCCACCATTTGGGCTGACGACGCCGTCCCCGCCGTGATCGTCTGTTCGGAGACCAACCGGCACGAGCAGCTCGTGCTGGCGGCAGCCACCGCGCAGAAGCATCTTTTCGTCGAAAAGCCGCTTGGCTTGGCTGCGCCTGACGCCTGGCGCATGGCGCGCGCAATTGAGGAAGCCGGCGTCTTGTTCCAGACCGGCTATTTTATGCGCGGTAATCCGGCGCACCTGTTTTTGCGCCAGCAGATTCAAAACGGCGCCTTTGGCAAGATCACCCGCATTCGCCACTCCAACTGCCATTCCGGCTCCATCGGGCGCTGGTTCGACACCGACTGGCGCTGGATGGCCGACCCCGCACAAGCGGGCGTGGGCGCATTCGGCGACCTGGGCACGCATTCGCTTGACATTTTGATGTGGCTTATGGGCGATGTAACGCGTGCGACAGCCGCACTGGACATTGCGCTTGGCAACTATGGCGCCACCGACGAATTTGGGGAGGGGCTGCTGGTCTTCGACAATGGCGTGGTGGGCACGCTGGCTGCCGGCTGGGTGGACGTGGCCGACCCGATCACCGTGCTGATCTCCGGCACGGAAGGACATGCCTATGTATGCAAGGGTGACGTCTACTTTAAGAGTTCGCATGTAGAAGGGGCAAATGGAGAGGAGCCATGGCCGAGCCTGCCTGAAGCCTGGCCACACGCGTTCGAACTGTTCCTCGATGCCGTGCTCGGCAAGCAGCACCAGCCGTTGGTGACAGCCGGCGAAGCAGCTGCGCGCAGCAGCGTGATGGAGGCGCTGTACAATGGCGCCGCCGCGCAAAGTTGGGCAACGCCTTACAAGCCATAAGCAGCGTCAGCCGTGCGCGGCGGCGCGAGATCTGCTGCGCACGGCTGACACTTCACAAGCCATAATCTTCCCGAAACCGGTTGACATCCCCCCGCGCGCGTGGTACGCTCAAACCATAAAGAGAAACCGGTTTCACATCTCAATCAAGGAAGGACAGCAATGGGGCGGGCAACAATCGGCGAGGTGGCTAGAAAGGCCGGTGTTTCCAAGGCTACAGTCAGCCGCGTCCTGAGCGGCAACTATACCTATCTCAGGCAGGAGACTCGCCGGCGTGTGGAAACGGCTATCGAAGAGCTTGCGTATCGCCCCAGCAGCGTTGCCCGCAGCCTGACTTCCAAACGCACACAGACGGCTGGGGTGATGATTGCCGACATCGGCAATCCCTTCTATCCAGATGTTCTGCGCGGCATCGAGGATATTGCGCTGACAAGGCGCTACAACCTCTTTCTCTGCAACACCAACTACGATATGGGGCGCGGCATGGATTATGTGCATTCGCTGGTCGACAAGCGCGTCGATGGCGTCCTAATCATGACCAGCGGCTTTGCCCAGGAGTGGTTGGAAGAGTTGGAGACCAACAATGTGCCGGTCGTTATCCTGGATTGGGAGGTGCAGGCGCGCAGCGGCAACGTCAGCGCGATCGGGGTGGATTTTCGCCGCGGCATCCAGGCCGCGGTGGAGCACTTACTTGCATTGGGCCACCGTCGCTTTGCCCATGTCAGCGGCCCGGCGCATCTGCCCACCAGCGGCTACCGCGCAGACGCTTTCCGACAGTCTCTGGCCGGCTGTGGCATTTCAACCGACCAAATCCTGACCGTGGAGGGCAACTTGCAGCAGGATGGTGGGCGGCGAGCGTTGGTGCAAATCCTGGCAGCGGGCGAACGCCCCACGGCGCTGTTTGCCGCCAACGATCTCACCGCCTATGGTGTGCTGCAGGAGGCGCGCAGCCAAGGCATCAGCGTGCCGGGCGATCTTTCAGTAGTGGGCCTGGATGACATCTGGCTGGCGGCGCAATCTGAGCCGGCCCTGACCACGGTAGCGCTGCCGCGTTATGAAATTGGTGCGTTGGCTATGCGCCTGTTGTTTGATCTCCTGGACAAGCCGGGCGACCACTATATTGAGAGTGTATACACGCGTGTGCGCACCAGCCTGATCGTTCGCCAATCAACAGGTCCTGCCCCCCAGACGGAGCCGATACCGGCATTCGCCAAAGCAGCCGGCGGCTAACGCCCGCCCATCCCTGCCAACAGCATCGATTCCGAAATCCGTTTTTGCAGAAACAGAAACAAAATCACCACAGGCAGCGACGTGAAAACGGCTCCCGCCATAATGATTCCCTGCTCGCTCCAGTATTCGCCATTAAAGATGGTCAATCCGACGGTGAGTGTGCGCATCTCATTGCTGTTGAGCACAATCAACGTCCAGACAAAGTCATTCCAACTACCAAGGAAGGTAAAGATGCCCAGTGTCACCAGTGCGGAAGTGGACAGGGGGATAATCACATGGCGGAAGACACCGAGCCGCGAACAGCCGTCGATGATGGCGGCATCCTCAAAGTCGCGCGGGATCGTCTGAAAGAACTGGCGCAGGAAAAAGACGCCAAAAAAGCCGGCAATCGGCGGCCAGATAAGCGCGTGATAAGTGTCCACCCAACCCAGCCCGCGGATAATCAAAAAGGAAGGGATAAATGTGATCTGAGCAGGGATCAGCATGCTGGCGCCAAAAAACAGAAACAGCACATTGCTGCCGGGGAAATCAAAGCGAGCAAAGGCGTAGGCCGCCAATGCCGCGACAGTCAGCACCAGAACAGTGACGGAAGAAGCAACAAAGATGCTGTTGAGCAGCCAGCGCAAAATCGGCAAGGGGGGGCGATCCGGGCGCGATAGGAACAGGTCACGATAGTTATCCAAGGTGGGAGGCGTGGGCAAGAAGGTGATGGGCCAGCGGTAGATCTGCCATTCCTGCATCAAAGATTGCGCTATAATCCACACAACAGGAAACAGAATGGAAAACGCCAGCAAGCTAAGCAGAAAATATGCGGCCAGCTTACCAAAAGAAACCCGCCTTGACCGGCGCCGTGTGACTGCCATAGGTATCTCCCTAGAATTCCACGCGCTCGCCCAGCACGCGCAGTTGGATCAGCACAACGAACAGCATAAAGATGCCAAGCAGCGCTGCCATAGCCGCAGCATAGCCCATATGATAGTAGCGCCACGCGGATTGATAGATGTACATGATCAGCGGATAGGAGGCATAGCCAGGGCCGCCTTGCGTCAAAATATAAGGCTGCCCAAACACCTGCATGTGGCTGATAAACTGCGTGACGACCACGAGCAGCAGCGCGTAGCGCAGCAGCGGCAGCGTCACAAAGCGAAAAAGCGCCCAACTGCCGGCGCCGTCCAAACGGGCGGCTTCATACAAACTGTCGGGAATGGCATATAAGGCAGCCAAAAAAATCAACATGGGAAAGCCAAAACCCCACCAGACCGTCACAAAGGAGAGGGAGGGGATGACAAGGGCGGCATTGCCTAGAAATGAAATCGGAGGAATACCCAATTGGCTGATGTAAAAGTTGAGCAGGCCATCGTTGCTGATAACACGGCCCCAAACGATGCCTACGACTGAAATCGACAAGATGACAGGCAGATAGAGTACGATGCGGAACACTGTTTGCCCGCGCAGAACTGTTTTGAGCGCCAGTGCGGCCATCAAGGCAACCAATGCATTGCCGGTCATCGTCAGCACAGCAAAATAGAAAGAATTGACAAAGCTTTGCCAGAACAGCGCATCACCGAAAATTTCAATGAAGTTTTGCAGCCCCACAAACTTGCGCGTACCTTCCAGCAGTTCCCACTCGGAAAAGCTGAGCGCAATGCCGGTGAGAAACGGCAGAAGTTGAAACAGCAGAAAAGCCAGCAGATAAGGCAGCACAAATGCGTAAGCGGTTAGCACCGTCCGCCGGCGAAGTTTGCGCTGGGCGCTGCGGGAAACAGTTAGTTTGGCGGGAATCGCGATCTGCGTCTGCGTCTGCATCTGCCTTCCTCAACGGTTGCTGTCCCGGCAGGGTGCAGACGGTGCTGCACCCTGCCAGCAAGCAACATGGAACCAAGTCAAGATCTAACGGCCCAGCGCCTTGTTAATGCGCTCCGCAGCCTGATCAAGCGCTTCCTGAACAGGCTGGTCGCCGTTGAGGGCGGCGCTCCAGGCCGGCTCAACCGCACCCATAATCTCGGAGAAGCGGGTCGAGGCAAACTCCGTGACGCCTTCGGCCTGGAACTGCTTATCAAACACCGGTAGCGTCCAGACTTTGTCGGCTAAGCCGGCGCGCAGCGACAAGCGCGCCGTAGGCATACCGGCTTTTTCCGTCCAGAGTGCTGAATTGTCTGACAGGCACTTGATGATCCGCTTGGCGGCATCCAACTTCTCACCCTCGACACTTTTGGCCACGCCAAAGGTATGTGACCACATGAGAGTCGCACCGCGCTCAGGACCCAGCGGCGGATAAGGCCACATGGCGATATGCATGCCTTCCTGCTGATTCATAAAGTTGTACATCCAGCTGCCCATCGGCCACATTGCAATCTTGTTATTGGCAAATAATTCATTAAAGTTTGCGCCGGCAGGCTTGGGGGCGACATGCTCCTTCTGAATCGCATCGACGAAGAACTGGGTGGCAGCCACCGATTCTGGGCTGTTGATCAACGCTCTGGGATCATCGTCACGGCTGATAATGTCGCCACCCCACTGGAACAGCGCCGGCTGCACGGTTGCGCGCGGCCAATCCACCGCCCAGCCCCACTGCTCCACATTGTCGGGATCAAAGCCCGCATCGTTGGGATGATTGCCGTTTTTATCCAGCGTCAACATACGCGCATACTCCAGCCACTGCTCGGCATTTTGCGGCGGCTGATTGGGATCGATGCCGGCTTTCTCCAGCAGGTCCAGATTGACATAGACGCCCACGCCATAGTTGTCGAACGGCACAGTCCAAATCTGGCCGTCGATCGTCAAGGCGTCCAGCAGTGCAGGGGAGTAGTCGTCTTTGGGCAACATACCCTCGTCGAACATGATCTGGCCAATGGGATGGAGAAAGCCCGATTTGGCGTACTGGGGCATGACGGAATGCCATAGGATAAACAAATCAGGGCCGCCGCTGCCTGCAACAATGGCAGCAGCCAACTTATCGAAGTAGACGTCCCACGTCATGATCTGGCGCTTGACAGTGATGTCGGGGTTGGCTTCGACACACTGGTTGAGCAACTGAGTCAAAATTTCCCCATCAGACGCGCCAATACCGTCCCACATGTTGAGTACAATCGAACCAGTGCCCATTTCTTCCGACTGTACAGTTGGTTCGGCAGGGGCAGCGGCAGCACTGTCTTCAGTCGCCTCGCCGGCTGGGGCGGGTGCAGCAGCCGGTGCACAGCCAGCCAGCAGCAGGCTGGCCAACATCAGCAGCGCCAACCAGAATGAGTATTTGCGATGATAAGCGTTAAGCGAGTGGATTCGCTTTGCCTGAGGTCTCATGGTCTTGCTCCTTATCGTTTCTCTCTGCCAGGATAAAATGCCAAAAGCAAACGTGCAGATCAACAACAGCTAAATAGAGCCGATAGAACCAAACAGGACGCGCTACAGGGCGCCGGAGGGATGTACGCCGGCAGCGGCAGCCATGCGCCGGCCATGCCGGCAATTGCACTTTTTGATTGTTGCGACATACTTGCTAGGGACTGACCGATTGGTGAAACACATAGCTTTCAGAAACCGGTTTAACCCTATCATGGATTCGCTGCACTTGTCAATAGCTTTTTTTCCAAAATCGGCGGCAACTGTGGTGGAGAGCCGGAAGATGGCGCGCTGCAGTAGTCAGCAAGAGTCTGGAACAAGCAAGAACAGCAGAATCAGCGCGCCGGCATAGACTAAAGCGGCAACTAACTTCACCAAATCGCTTGACAACCGGCTCCCGCTACTGTATCCTCCTCATCAAGAAACCGGTTTCTTCTCTTTTCTTTTTGCCTAAGGAGTTTTATGTTCGCTCCCATCCCACCATTGGCCGGCCTCTGCACCTATGCCCAGGCGGCCCAGACCGGCTACGGCGTCGAGGAAAATGTCCAGCGCCTGCTTCGCTATGCCTGGATTGAAAAACGACTGATGGAAGCCGAACTGGCATGGCTGGCGCCGACGCCGGAATGGGAGGCCAAAGTAGCATTGGGGCTGCACGCCAGCCTGGATGCCGAACACGTCGCCTCCTTGCGCAAACGCATCAGCGAAATGCGCAGCCCCGCCCCGCGCATGGATATCAGCCCCGATCCCGTACTCGACCAGCTTTTTGACGAACTACTCTGTGCCCACACAACGCTGGAAAAAGTGGTGGGCATCTATGGCGTGCTGCGGCCGGCGCTCTGCGCAGCCTATCGCCAACACACCGCGCAGTCCAACCCGATTGCGGACTACCCGACCCGCCGCATGCTGCGCCACATCCTGCTGGATGAGGAGGAAAGCCAGGCGTGGGGAGAGGCAGCGCTGGCAGCCGCTCGCCAAAGCGCGCAAGAACAAGCCCAGGCAGCGGCCTGGCAGCAGCATCTGCTTGCCTACTTGCACGCGGCCGGCGGTGTCTCAGGTGCAGAAGAGCGGCCACAGCATCTCCCCGCCGGCCGTGCTGCCTCCAGCGGCGCACCGGATTTCTTTCCCCAGCGCGACGAGCGCTTTGCCCTGCGCTGGACATTCGTCAACCCGCAGCGCCAGGTCTCGCTCAATGAGTCAGTTTCTCTGGATGAACGCACGCTGGCGCTGATGTGCCGCCGCATTGTGGAGATGGACGTGCCCGAATATATGGCGCGCATCATTGTGCAGACACAGGATGAACCCTGGGAATATTATGTAGATATGACGCGCCAGCTTTGGGACGAAGTGCGCCATGCCATGCTTGGCACAATTTACTTTGAACAACGAGGCATTGACTGGAAGGCAAACATTGCTATCCATCCCGGTATGGCCATTCGCCTGCACAGCCTGGACGTCCAGTCCGCGCACCTGGTGCTTTATGCGATTGAACAAAACCTGATGCCCAGCAAAACAGGCAAACGGCTGGAATATGAAATCAGCACCAATGCCAATGATCCGCTTGCGGCGCACATTCAGGATTATGACTGGGCAGACGAAGTGCTTCACGTGCACATCGGACGCAAATGGCTGCTGCCAAAGTTGTCGATGCGCAGCGACGAAGCTGTAAAACGGGGCTGGGAACTGCGCGCCGGCACGGCTGAAGTGCTTGATCGCTACGAGAGCCTGGGCGAACAAATCAACTGGTGGCCCAATCTGGTGCGGCTTGCGCTGGGACGTGATACAGACATGACAACGTTTGATCTCCAGCGCTTGTAGCGCCGCACGCAACACAATCGCCGGCGCAATGATGGTGCATCTTAGCCACTGGCCACGCCGGCTACAACAGACGTAACAGTCGGGAGTTATGCAGTATGCAGCCTGAAACACGCCACGCCTGGCAGCAGCAGCAGTTTGTCGCTCGCTATGGTCGCCCACCCAGCATGTGGGCGCGCGCGCCGGGCCGTGTCGATTTGATGGGCAGCCACACCGATTACAACCTGGGCTATGTCATGACCATGACGGTTGATCGCGACATCTGGATTGCCGCCGCGCCGCGCACAGATGGCTGCGTACGCATTGCCTCACTCAACCTGCCGGGCGAGAGTGTGTTTGCACTGGACGACATTCAACACGATTCGGCGTGGCAGTGGGCGAATTACGTGCGGGGGGTGGCGGCGCAGCTTTCCGCTGCCGGTGCGCCGCTGCAAGGGTTTGATGGGCTGATCCACAGCACAGTGCCGACCGGCAGCGGTCTCAGTTCATCCGCGGCCCTGGAACTGGCTGTGGCCAACATCTTTCAACTGCTGGGCAACTTCACACTCGACAAGGTGGAGGCGGCCCTACTCTGCCAGCGCGCCGAAAACCAGTTTGTGGGCGTCAACTGCGGCATCCTGGACCAATACAGTTCGTCCTTGGGACAAGCCGGCTCCGCCCTGCTCCTGGACTGCCGCGACCTCAGCACGCGGGTGACGAATCTGGCGGGCAACCTGAGCGTGGTGATCTGCGACACGCGCGCCGAGCGCAACCTGGCCGGCACCGAATATGCGGAACGGCGGGCACAGTGCGAGCAAGGAGTGAAGCTGCTGCTGCAGGTTTATCCGCAAATCCAATCCCTGCGTGACGTGACGCCGGCAGCGTTTGCCGCCCAGGAAGATCGGCTGCCGGCGGTTGTGGCGCGCCGCTGTCGCTTTATCCTGGAAGAGAACCAGCGCGTACTTGACCTGGAGATTGCTTTGGCGGATGGGCAGGTAGACGTTTTGCAACGCCTGTTTGCAGCGTCCTACCAGGGTGCGCGTGATCTGTATGAGATTGGGGCGCCGGCGCTGCAGGCCATGTATGATGCTGCCTGGCAGGCGCCCGGCGTAATCGCGCTGCGCCAGGCCGGAGCCGGCTTTGGCGGCTGCCTCGTCGCCCTGGTGGCCCCCGCCCATGTGCAGCCGTTTATCGACGCTGCACACCAGCTTTACCAGCGCACGACAGCCATCGAGCCACATCTCTTTGCCGTCTTGCCGACGCCCGGCGCCGGCCCGCTCTTGCTGTAAGCAGTGTGCATAGGCCGCCGCGCCCGCCTTTTCCGGATGAAGTACATTCCTCATCTTATTCACGACCTGGGAGCAAACAGCATGAACAACACAGCACGAGTAGCCATCGATGTCGAACGCGTAATTGGCGATATTTCGCCGCTTTTGTTTGGAGGCTTTGCCGAGCATATGGGCCGCTGCATTTATGGCGGCATTTACGAACCCGGCTCTCCGCTTGCCGATGAGCATGGCTTTCGCCGCGATGTGATGGCGGCTTTACACGAGTTGAATTTTACGACGATCCGTTATCCCGGCGGCAACTTTGTCAGCGGCTACCATTGGTTGGATGGGGTGGGGCCAAAAGAGCAGCGACCACGGCTGCGTGAAATGGCCTGGCAGTCGATCGAAACCAATCAATTCGGCACAGACGAATTTATGCAGTTCTGCCAGGCGCTGGGAACGGAGCCGATGTTGGGGATGAACTTCGGCACACGAGGCGTCGAAGACGCCTGCAACCTATTTGAATACTGCAACGCCCCGCTTGGCACACGCTGGGCTGACCTGCGTGCGGCCAACGGCCATCCCGAACCATACAATGTCAAGTATTGGTGCCTGGGCAACGAGATGGATGGCCCGTGGCAGATCGGCCATATGGATGCGATCGACTATGCCAAGAAAGCACGCGAGGCGGCCAAGCTGCTCAAATGGAACGACCCCCAGGTGCAGCTGGTTGCCTGCGGTTCGTCCAACCCGCAACTGGCCACCTATCCGGAATGGGATCGCACCGTGTTGGAGACGACCTGGGAATACGTAGACTATATTTCGATGCACTACTATGCCGGCAATCACGCCGATGATTTGGGCAGCTTTCTGGCCACCACGGCTGTTTTTGAAAATTATGTAGACACAATGGCGGGCTTGCTGCGCTTCGTCAAAGGCAAGCTGCGCTCCAGCCACGATGTCTACTTATCCTGGGATGAATGGAACGTTTTTTATCACGATCAGACGTTGCGCGGCGGCTGGGCTGAGGCCCCGCGCCTGGTGGAGGATGTCTATAACCTGGCCGATGCGCTTGTGGTCGCTACGTGGCTCAACACCTTTGTACGCCGCTGCGATGTGCTGAAGATCGCCTGTGTGGCGCAAATTGTCAACGTGATTGCACCGATCTTGACCAGCAGCGACGGGATGGTCAAACAGAGCATTTTTTATCCGTTCCAGTTGTTCCGCCGCTACGCCGCTGGCAAATCGCTCGACCTGGCCGTCACTTCGCCCACCTACACGGCCAAGACGCATGGCGAGACGCCGCTGCTCGATGCAGCCGCCAGCTACGACGCCGCCAGCGGGCAGCAGGCCCTCTTCCTGGTCAACCGCAGCGCCACGGATGCGCTGCCGGTTGAACTTGCCTGGCGGGGGTCAGCGCCGCAACGCATCACAGCCGTCTACCAGCTTGGCGGCGCCGACCCCAAGACCGCCAACACCTTTGCGCAGCCGGATGCCATCACGCCCCAGCAGCTGCCAGGGATGGCCATTAACGACGGGCAAGCCGGCTTGCAGCTGCCGCCGCTGTCGTTCACAGTTGTGCTGACAGGCGGCTGAGGCGCGCAACCAAGCAATCAGACCAGCAAGCGGTCGAGGATGGCGGGCGGAACCTGGGGGCGCAGGTGTGGATACGCCTCCAGCAGCCGGGCGATGTCGGCCAAATCCTTCTGCCGCTTGCTGGCGCGCCGCTCAGGATCAAGGGCGGCCCACACCTTGCCGCGCAGGGTGTCCTCCAGGGCGGCAACCGGCAGTTCAATCCCTAGAATCAACTGGCGTTGGGCGCGGGCAGGAAAATCCGTATAGCGCGAGTCAGTCTGAATCTGCACACGCAGATCAGAACCAGGACAGTACACATTGAGCGAATGCGGGAAGGGCTTGACCTCAAAATGCTGCGCCAATACAGCGCTGACGGCGTTCAACTGCTCGACAGCCACAATCAGATCAAGGCCAAGACTGACTACCGGGTCGGTGTAGGCATTGACAGCCTGGCCGCCAATCACACAGTAATGGACATGGTGGGCGGCCAGCAGCGCCAGCAACTGTTCAAGGAAGTTGGAACTATCCATTGTCACGCTTTTCCAAAACGTTCGTGCCTGCATGGCGTGCACTCTAGCAGACGTGCAGGGTGCATGCAAGGCCACGCCGGAAAGCCTCTACGCCCAGGGCCGGTAGCTGTGCGCCGTCTCAAACATCGCCACGATGTTCTGCGGCGGGACGTCGATCATATGGTTGCAGGAAGCCAGCACATAGCCGCCGCCGACCCCCAGGACATCGATGCGCGCCTTGACTTCGGCCACCAGTTCATCTGTGGAGGCTTCCATCTTTTCGATTGCGCCGTGAAAGGCCAGGCGGTCGCCGAACGCGCTCTTAAGTGCAGCGGCATCCATGCCCTTGGCCGAAGTCTGCACAGGGTTGAGCACATTGACGCCTACTTCGATCAGGTCGGGCAGAATACTGTAGACGTTGCCGTCGGTGTGGTGAATCACAAAGGCATTGGGAGCCAGTTCGTGGATCATGGCGTACAGCTTTGCCTCCGCCGGCTTGATAAACCGGCGGTACATGGTGGGTGAGATCAGCAAGTTGCGCTGCGCCCCCAGATCGTCAGCCACTTCCACCACCTGCACATAGGGTCCCACCTCACGCAAAAACAGTTCATAAGCCCCATAGTAAACATCGAGCACACGTGCGATCAGCCGGTCGGCCACCTCCTCGTCACTGGCCATCAACATCATAAAGTTGGCCATCCCCATCAGGTTACAGCCGCGATCCAGAAACCCCGGCGACATGGGGTTGCGCGCCACCAGCGCAAAATCGGTCTCAGCATACAGCCGCCGCGCCGTCTCGCCCAAGCCTTCGGCGTTGAACAACTGCTCCGGCTGCGGCCACGGATAGCTGTCGATGTCTTCCACCGACGCGGCAGTGGCCAGCGGATGTTCCAGCGCATTGACAAAAATGCCGGCTTCCTTGTAGCGGATGCCCCAGGCGTCGGTGAACGAGCCATCCTCATGATAGACCACCACATTCTGTGGCCCGCGTTTGAGAAAAATGCGGCGAAAGTCGATGTCAAAATAGTCAAGGATGCGCTCGTCATAGTAGTTGGCGCTGGTGCCGGAGCGCATTGGCGGGATCGGCGCCAGCCCCAAATGGTCGCGCAGATGCAGATAGGTGTTGTCCAACAACATAGTGGCGTTGCCCATCAGGTCGCACGGCACGCGGTCGGGCGTCTGGTGGCTGAGGGCGCAGATGACGCGCTCGCGATGGCTTAGCGACATA
>JBBRBX010000028.1:0-50496 GCA_038205395.1 Caldilineales bacterium | reverse complement strand
CCAGCAATTCTCAATTTGAGATTGGAACTTTGCTTACAGATGTTCATGGCGGTCCGAGACGGTTGTCAACCTTGCATTTTGCGGGCACATGCCGCAAGGATTCATGCCGATCTGAATTTCGAATCATGTCAACCTGCAAGACGCTCCCAATATTCGGCCTCCATGCTGCTTAATTCCGCCACTCAAGGCCGAAAGACTGGCGTGTCCTGTCCCAAACGTAGGCTATTGTAACCAATTCTGACTGAGGACAGAGCCCTATTGGCCTAAAAAGTCCTCAGAACGATGTCCAAATTTCAAATTGAGAATTGCTGGCGCGCCACGTTGGATACCGGCCCTTTCCCCAAGTCAGCCATGCGCGGTACTCGCCTATTGCCGCATGTTGTTGCAGCGGCCTGTCAGCAGAAACTCCAGCAGGTTGTCGCGACGGTAAAGCTGCCGTCGCCATACGAACAGCGCCAATGCCAGCATACCCCCCACTTCCCACGCCCACAGCTCTTTGCGGCGCGTAAAAGCGTACCAGTAGGCTTTGCCGATCGCATCTTGCTCTGAACCCTGCTTGCCCCAGACGTGAAAACGCCAGCCGCGCAGCGGCCAATAGAAAGTGGCGGGGAAATGCCACAACCGATCGAGCACAGCATGGCCCAACCACGCCGTGGCGTAAACCCAGATACGCGGGATGTGAGCGATGGTCATCCAGAGAACGAGCAGATTGGCCAGCAATGTATGGGCAAAGAGCACAGCCGATTTGTACTTGCGGTAAAAATAGACGCCGGCAAGTGGCTTATCAATAATATCCGGCCCCATCGCCGCCAAGCCGATCATCCGGTAATCCGCGGCAGGCGCAACGCTAAATGCATCTTGGGCCAGGCTGAGCGCCAGCCACGTATAGGCTACATGAGCAGGAGGCAGCATAGCTTACACGCCGCGTTCTTCGCGCATATAGGCCTGGCCGAGGGCAGCCGGGGCGCCGATACGGCGGCGCATATTGCCGCGTGCGCTGATGAGCATCAGAATAATCACAAACAGATAAGGCAGCATCTTCATAAAATAACCCAACTGCGGCGCCGCCAGAAACAAAGGCAACTGCTGCGCATCGAGTGGCAGACGGCCAAGCGCCCCAAACAGGTAGGAGCCAAAGGCCGCAAGCAAGGGGTTCCAGCCGGCGAAAATTACCAGCCCCAGGGCGATCCAGCCTTGTCCGGCCGTCATGTCTTCGATCCACAGCGGCGTGATTGCCAGACTAAGCGCCGCACCGCCGACACCCGCCAACATACCGCCCAAAATCACGTAAGCATAGCGCTGGCGCACGACATTGATGCCCAACACATCGGCAGCCGCCGGGTACTCGCCGACCGCACGCAGTTCCATACCAGGCCGGGTGCGATAGATAAACCACCAGGCCAGCGGCGCCGCCAGCAGCCCAGCATAGACGATAATATTGTGGTCAAAAAAAATCGTCCCCAGCACAGGGATGTCCGCCAGCCCCGGAATCGGAAACTCCGGCAGACGGGGAGCCGTGCGCACTTCCACCAACGGCGCACCGATCACAGCGCTCATGCCCGAACCAAGCAGAGCCAGGGCCAGCCCACTCACGACCTGATCGGCGCGCAACGTAATCGTGACAAATGCGTGCAGCAACGCCATCAGGCCGCCTACGCCAATGGCGGCCAACAACCCGACCCAGGCGTTGCCGGTGCGGTAGGCGGTCAGATATGCCGTAACCGCCCCCATCAACATCATGCCTTCCAACCCCACATTGAGCACACCGGCTCTCTCGGCAAAAATCTCTCCGACGGAAGCAAACAAGATGCCTGTGCCATAGGTGATGCCGGCGGCCAGCAGACTGATCAAAAACCCGGCCCAAAAGCTAAGTTCCATAGACGCTATACCCGCTCGACTTTCACGCGATATTGCAGCAGAAGTTCGCCGCCAACAACGACAAAGAGGATGACGCCCTGCAACATGCGGGCAATGCCGGCAGGTTGAATCACATCGTCACCCACCAGGAGGCCGCCAAACAAATAGGCGACGGGAATAATAGCCAGCGGGTTGAGCTTTGCCAGCCAGGCGATGATAATGGCTGTATAGCCGTAGCCGGGCGAAAAACGTTCTTGCAGACGGTGGACGACCCCCGCCACCTCCACCATACCCGCAAGGCCGGCCATGCCGCCGCTGATCATCATAATCAAAATGATGTTGCGCGTAAGGCTGATACCGGCATAGCGCGCCGCCTGCGGGTTGTCGCCGATCACCTTGATCTCAAAACCCCACTTTGTCCGGCGCCATAGAAACCAGAAAAACAGAGCCAGCCCCAGCGCCAGAAAAATGCCCAAATGTGCAGTGACGCCGCGCATGGCAGGCAAAGCGGCGGCGTAATCAGTGAAACGCGGCAGCCAGGCGGTTTTGGGGAACTGCGGCGTCAGCCCAAAGCCGCGCTCGCTCCAGGGACCATAAACAAAGTAGTTGTTCCACTGTGTAGCGACATACGTCAGCATCAGTGTGGTGATGATTTCGTTGATGTTCAGTTTGGCTTTGAGCAGGCCCGGCACAAACCCCCACAAAGCGCCGCCGGCAAAACCAGCCGCGGCCATCACAAACAGCGTCAGCCACTGCCCGCTCTCGGCAGGCAGCCAGTGCAGCGCCACACCCGTAGCCATAAAAGCACCGATCAGCAGTTGCCCTTCGGCGCCAATATTCCACAGGCGCATCCGAAACGCCGCCGCCACACCCAAGCCGGCCAGAATCAGGGGCGTCGCCTTGATGGTCGTATCGGACCATCCGTACATGTCCCCAAAGGCAATGGTGGCCATCTGGGTGTAGACAAACCAAGGATTGGCGCCTACCAACCAGAGTAGAAATGCGCCGACCAGCAGCGCCGCGGCGATCAGGATCAGCGGTGTTATGTAACGCAGCCAGCGCGGCTGCTCCATCCGCCGCTCAAAGCGCACTCTCGTTGTCCGCCGCAGCGGCGTGACTGTCGTCTCTGTGGTCATAGGCTCACGACTCAAATGGGGCGCACCTGCAAACGGACGCCGTGGTTATGCTGCCTCCATGGCCGCCGCCACGTTGGCGCCGCCGGCCATCAACAAGCCAATCTCTGCCAGATCGGCTTCCTCACAGGGGAAAACACCCATAATCCTGCCTTCGTAGATCACGGCAATGCGATCACTGACGGCAAAAATCTCGTCGAGATCTTCGGAGATGAGCAGAATGGCTGCCCCTTGGCTGCGCTGTTCCAACAGCACACGCCGCACATTCTCGGTGGCGCCGATGTCCAGCCCGCGCGTGGGGGAAGCCGCCACCAGCACCTGCGGCTTGCCGGCAATCTCGCGCGCCAGGATAACTTTTTGCAGATTGCCGCCGCTCAACTTGCGTGCCGGCGTCTCATGGCTGGGGGCGGCAATGGCAAAATCGGCGATCAGGCTTTTGGCGCGCTGGGCCAGCGCCTTGTCATCCAGCAGCGCACCGCACCCGCCGGCCGGCGTGCGATAGGCCTTGAGCGCCAAATTGTCGGCAATGCTGAGATTCGGCGCCGACCCCGTGCCGTTGCGGTCCTCCGGCACGTAGGCTACACCGGCCTCGATCATTGCCAACGGTGAGGCGGCGCGTACATCGCGACCAGCTACGTTGATTTGCCCCTGCGTGATTGGCCGCAGCCCACAGACGACTTCCGCCAATTCGCGCTGCCCATTGCCGGCCACACCAGCAATACCCACAATTTCGCCGCTGCGCACCGCCAGGGTGATCCGGCGCAGCGCCGGCAGGAACTTATCGTCCAGCGCCTCCACAGCCTGCAATTCCAAGCGGGTCTCGCCCACCGTTGCCGGCGGCTTTTGCAACTGGAAGAGCACCTGGCGGCCAACCATCAGGCTGGCCAGTTCCGCTTTGGTCTTACCGCGGGCCTCCGTTGTCGCCACCAGCCGCCCGCCGCGCAGCACCGAGACACGGTGCGCAATCGCCAGCACCTCTTCCAACTTGTGCGAGATGAAAATGATGGTCTTGCCTTCCGCCGTCATCATGTGCAGCGTGCGGAACAGCGTTTCACATTCCTGCGGCGTCAACACGGCGGTCGGCTCATCCAACACCAAAATCTGTGCGCCGCGATACAAGGTCTTGATGATCTCAACCCGCTGCTGCTCCCCTACGGAAAGCTGCCATATTTTGGCGTGGGGATCGACCGGCAGCCCGTACTGGTCACTGATGCGGCTCACAGCGTCTGCCATGCGGCTGCGGTTGATGGTAAAGCCCGCTTCATGCAGACCCAGAAAAACATTTTCGGCCACTGTCTGCGAAGGCACCAGCATAAAATGCTGATGCACCATTCCGACACCGGCCTTGATGGCGTCGCGCGGAGAGTGAAAGACGACCGGATTCCCCATCACCGCCAGCGACCCCGTATCCGGCTTATACAGCCCACTGAGAATATTCATCAGCGTTGATTTGCCCGCGCCGTTTTCGCCCAACAGCGCGTGCACCTCGCCGTGGCGGGTGCTGAATGTCACCTGATCATTGGCCAGAACACCGGGGAAACGCTTGGTAATATCACACATTTCAACAGCGTTGGCAGATGTAGTCATAATCAATAAGGGAACAGTGGCGCAGGGAGAGTGCGCCGAAAAAAGTTGATTGGGAGATGCAGGAAGCACAGCGCAGCACGCGCTGTGCTTCCCTCTAACACTTAATTGCCCTGCGGGATCTCGGCATCGGGTACGACGCCTTCGACCAGCCAGTTCATACAGTAGGTGCAATCCTCACGGCCTTCGATTCCCTTCAGCCCTTCAAGATCAGACTGTGTCAGCGAAGCGCCGGCAGGAACCAGTTCGTTGCCCTTGTTGTCATTAATTGGGCCGCTGAAAATGGTGAAGCGGTTCATTTCGCCGCTCTGCAGCTTCGCCATCGTCTCCTGAACCAACGGGATCACATCTTCAGTCACGCCAGGCGCAACTGTCTCGCCTTCCATAAAGCCCAGAAGGCCCAAGCTGCCGGAGTCTGCATCAAAGTAGACATCTTCGCCCGTAAAGGAGCCATCCATCATTGAATTGATCAGCCGCACATACTCAGGTCCCCAGTTCCAGTAAGGCACGGTCAAACAGCGCTCCGTGTCCACCTCGCAGGCATTGCGTGAGTCGTAGCCAATGCCCCATTTGTCTTTTTCACCCGCCAACTGCACCGGGCCGGTTGTGTCGGCGCCGGTGATTACCACATCGGCGCCCGCTTCAATCAGCGATTCGGCAGCCTGGCGTTCTTTGTCCGGGTCAAACCAGGTAAAGATCCAGCGGATATCCATCTGGCATTCGGGGCAGGTCTGGCGCATTCCCATGGTCGCCGCATTGAGATGGCGGATCACTTCAGGAATGGGGAAAGGCGCAATATAGCCGACGCGGCTGCCGCCGTCCGCCATCGTGCGGGCGCCGGCGATCATACCGGCCATATACTTCATACTCTCCATGGCGCCAAACAGATTGGAGAAGTTGTCGGCCTTTTTGAAGCCGGAGACATGCACAAACTTGATGTCCGGGAACTCTTCAGCCACGGTTGCCGTCGGGTCCATAAAGCCAAAGGAGGTGGTAAAGATAGCGTCAAAACCGGCGCGAGCCAGGTTGCGGATCACACGTTCGGCATCGGCGCCTTCGGGCACACTCTCGATGTACGCAGTGTGTACGGTGTCGCTCAGTTGTGTGTCCACATATACGCGCCCTTCGTTGTGCGCATACGTATAGCCACCGTCGCCGATTGGCCCGACGTAGACAAAGGCAACATTAAACTTACCATCTTCGATCTGCGGAATTTGAATACCGCCGGCCGCAGCGGGCACGGCCTCGGCGCCTCCTGCGGCTTCGGTTGTCGCCTCTGCCGTGGCTGCGCCGTCCCCGCTGGCAGGGGCTGCCGGCGCCACCGGTGCGGCACAGGCGCTGACAATAAGCGCGACAATTGCTAACACACTGAACATCGTCCAGAGTCGTCTGGTTGCCATTTCGGTGTCTCCCTTCTAAGCACTGCGTTTTATTAATAGTGGCCCGCCATCACCCCACACCCAAGACAGATGTGTGGCTGTGGTGTCGAGCTTTACGCCGAAAGCACTGGGAAGCGGGCGTCGCCCATTCGGTATACAAACAACGGTAGCAGGCTGTCGTGGCAGTGAACCGCGGCGGCGCCGACATGGGGCACACCGGGGCAAAGTAATGTTACCTTGCCTACTGTACAGCAAAGGCCGGATGCTTGTCAAACAAACCCATAAGTGCGGGAGCCATCTTGTCCAATCAAAAGTGCTGTTTGCCGGACGCTGATAATCAAGACACCGAGCCTCTTTGAAAAACTCGGTGTCTTGGGTAGCGTTCAGAAAAACGCCGGTCTAGCAGGATATAATAAGCCGCCGCCTAGACAGGTCGCCGCCGTGTGACATAAGCGCCGCCCATGAGCATGGCTAATACACCTGCCACGACCAGCAGTGTCAAGCTGCCGCCGTTCAATTCACCACCCGAAGTCGGCATTTCGGCAGGCGTCTTCGTTGCGCCTGCCGCCGGTGTGGCAGCCGCATCCATCTCTGCACTCACTTCCATTGTCATTGCGGCAGTGGCTTCCAGCGTTGCCTCCGCAACCGCTTCCATAGTTGCTTCTGCGGTTGCTTCTGTGGTTGCTTCCATAGTTACTTCCACCGTCACTGCGGTAGTTGCTTCTATCGTTGCCTCCGCAGTCGCTTCCGCGGTTGTCATAACCTCCGTAGCTGCAAGGGTCGCAGTCTCGACAGCCATTGCCGTAGGAGTTGCTTCCACCACTGCCGCAACTACCTCCGGCGCCGCTGTGCTGGTTGCCGTCGGCGCTGTTGTGTTGGTCGCAGTCGGCTCCGGTGTGCTCGTCGCCGTGTTGGTGGCCGTCGGCGCAGTGGTACTCGTCGCGGTTGGCGCCGGTGTGTTGGTCTCCGTTGGCTCTGGTGTGCTGGTCGCCGTCGGAACCGCCGTATTGGTTGCCGTGTTGGTCGCAGTCGGAACCGGCGTGTTAGTCGCGGTGTTGGTCGCAGTCGGCTCCGGTGTACTGGTCGCCGTATTAGTGGCCGTCGGTGCGGTTGTATTAGTGGCGGTCGGAACCGACGTGTTGGTCGCCGTCGGTTTTGGTGTATTGGTGGCGGTCGGAACTGGTGTATTGGTCGCCGTATTGGTTGCCGTCGGCTTCGGCGTGTTGGTGGCGGTCGGAACTGGTGTGCTGGTCGCCGTGTTGGTTGCCGTCGGTTTTGGTGTGTTGGTGGCGGTCGGAACCGGTGTGTTGGTCGCCGTATTGGTTGCCGTCGGCTTCGGCGTGTTGGTGTTGGTCGGAACTGGTGTGCTGGTCGCCGTCGGCGTCACTGTATTTGTCGCTGTCGGAGCAGTGGTATTTGTTGCGGTCGGCTTTGTCGTACTCGTGGCCGTCGCCGCTTTGGTCGGCGTAGCGGCCGGCGCTGAGGTGGCGGTGGGCGCCGCAGCCGCGACTACTGCCGCAGCGGGAACTTCAGTCGGCGCTTTGGTGGCCGCAGCAGCTTGCGCGGCATCCGCATTGGGCGGCAGCAGGACACTGTCGATCACCTGAATCATGCCATTGTCCGCCTCGATGTCGGTCATTACGACCGGCACGCTGTTGACGCTGACTTGGTCACCCTGCGTCGCAAAGACGAGCAGGCTGCCCTGCGCCGAAGTCGCAATGCCGGCAGCAGCCAACTGCTCCGCCGTCATCTGTTCCAGCACAACATGATAGAGCAGCACATTCTTCAACGCCTGCGGGTCAGCCAGCAGCGCATCCAGTGCGCCGGCAGGCAGTGCCGCAAACGCCTTATCGGTCGGTGCAAATAACGTGATGGCGCCGGCGCCGGAGAGTGCATCTTCCAACCCAGCCGCTTTTACTGCCGCCAGCAGCGTAGTGAAATTGCCCGCCTCTGCGGCCACAGCAGCAATGCTCTTGCCGTCCGCTGGCGCTGTCGCAGCAGCGGCATTTGTCCGGCTGCTAGTATCTGCCGCAGCAGTAGCGTTCTGGGGCAGCAGCACCTGGTCAATGATATGCACCACACCGTTGCCGGCAGCGATATCCGCCGCCACCACTTTGGCATCATTTACGCTGACACTGCCATCTTTGACGGCAAAAGTGAGCGGTTTGCCGTCCAACGCCGCTGCATTCATGCCATCCGTGATCTCCTCGGCAGTGACGGCGCTGGATAAGACGTGGTGCTGCAAGAGAGCGGACAACTGCTGCGGGTCAGCCAGCAACGCAGCCAGTTGCTCTTTGGGCAGTGCGTCAAAGGCAGCATTGTTGGGGGCAAAGAGGGTAAACGGCCCAGTGCCGACTAAGGCTTCGTCCAGCCCTGTAGCTGTAATAGCGTTGGCTAATTTTGAGAGTGAACTATCCGCCGCGGCCGCATCTACGATGGTCGCAGGCAGTTCAGCCGCAGCAGCAGGAGGGACCGTACCGCCGCGAGGAGGAACCGTGCCGCCGGCGTCCTCTTCACTTGGGGGCAGCAGCACCTGGTCGATAACATGCACCACGCCATTGGAAGCGGTCAAATCAGCTTCGCTTACAGCAGCCCCATTCACCGTAACTGCACCCTTGTTAACGGCAATCATAACCGGCGAACCCTGCAGGGTGTCGACAGCGCCGTCCGTAATGTCGGCAGACATCACCACATCCGGCACGACATGATAGAGCAACACCTCACTGAGTTGGGCAGGATCGGCCAAAAGATCGCTCAGCACAGCCTGATCAAGCGCAGCAAAGGCTTCGTTGGACGGTGCAAAGATCGTGACGGCCTCTGCCTGCCGCAGCGTATCCGTCAAACCTGCCGCCTCGACCGCTGACGCCAGCGTGCTGAAGCGTTCATCACTTGCCAGCAGCTTGACCACGGTCGATTCCTGTCCGATCAGCGCAAATGATTTTGTCACCGGTTTATCATTGCGCATAACAGGAGCATCTGCGCCGGGAAAGTCAAACACGCCGGCCTCACCCTTGTCTACATGCAGCATGGCATACAGCACGTCGGTGGCGGCGGCAGGATCGATTGCCACTTTGACGTTGGCGTTGATCCCGGCTGGAATCGGGCTGTAGCCAATTACGGGGCCTGGGGCGCCGTTTTCATCGGCATGAATGACCACCCAACCCGCATCGCCGATAGTGGCACGCGTGACAGTCACCATGTCGTCAACCGAAGATTGGTCGATCACAAAAACCTCGGGCGAGAAAGCCCCGAACACAGTGGGCGCCGCCGTCAACAACAAGACGGCAATCAGCACCAGGCCAATGACCCGATTGCGACTTAACATACGCATCTCCTGATCTCGGATAAATAAATAGCTCTTTGGCAGCCGCATAAAGTCGGCGTACCTTTCATACTGCTATCAGCTCTTGCGTGGTCACGCCAGGCTCTTGTGCGCTGTGTCCGGCGTAGGCGAGGCGTCAGAAAAGTGTAGTTCGCCCGTCGGCATTGTAGCGCACATTGCAATTCATCGCAATGTCAAATCGGTGCAGCAGGAGTTGGTAAAGATTCTGTACGCACGCCGCACACACCCCACACGGAAGTGCGGAGCGTCAGAGCTTGGGCGCCTGCGCCAGCACGGCCGCAATGGCCGCCTCTACGTCGAGCGGGGCCGCTACGGGAGCAGCCGGCGCAGGGATACTCAGCCAGATGAGAAACTCGATATTGCCGGCGGGGCCAGGGGCAGATGAGACGGTAAGGCCTGCCACACGCAGCGCCAGCGTTTGCGCCAACGCCACAGTCTTGCGCAGCACACGGCGGTGGATGTGCGGATCGCGCACGACGCCTCCCTTACCGACGTCATCTCGTCCCGCTTCAAACTGCGGCTTGATCAGCGCCACGATCTGCCCGCTTTTGCGCAGCAGCCGCAGCGCTGCGGGAAGCACAAGGGCAAGGCTGATAAAACTGGCGTCGATCACTGCCAGATCGGCCAGCACACCGCCGGGCAGTTGCGCCAGATAACGGACATTGGTGCGGTCAAGCACGACCACGCGGCTGTCGGTCTGCAGCTTCCAAGCCAGTTGGCCATACCCCACATCGATGGCATACACCTGCTTTGCCCCGCGCTGCAGCAGGCAATCCGTAAAACCGCCGGTGGAGGCGCCGACATCTACAGCCACTAAACCAGTTACGTCAAGTGCAAAGGCATCCAGCGCAGCCGCCAGTTTCAGACCACCGCGGCTGACATAGGGCAGTGGGGCGCGCACGGCCAGCGCCGCCACCACCGGGGCCGCATAGCCCGGCTTATCCTGCACCTGGCCATCCACCGTCACCTCGCCCGCCATAATCAGCCGGCGCGCCTGTTCGCGCGTGGCGGCCAGCCCCTGCTGCACCAGCAACAGATCGAGCCGCTGCTTTGCCGCACGCTCTCTAGCGGCGCACACGATGTTCCAACCCCGGCATAATCATGCGCCCATCCTCGTCCCAATCCGCCACGGGCGCAGGGCCGCCCGCTCCCTGTGTCACAAACAGGCGATTGAACACCAGCACAATGCTGGAGACGTAGAGCATACTGCCCACCACCCAAAGCGTAGCCCCGGCCAACGCCTGGTCGCCGGCTGGATCGAGACCACGCAGCCCGGGCGCGGCGCCGAGCGCGGCATAATGGGCATAAATCGGCTGACCCGCAAAGGCGATGCTAACGCCGGTGACCATATTGACAATCTCGGTAATCACCAGCATGATGGCAATCAGCCAGGGGGCGAGCGGGTCATGCAGGCGTGGCCCAGCACCCACCACATGCCACCAAAAGAGCAAAGCCAGAAGGCCCAGCACAACCAGCGCCAGCGTGTGCAGCATCGCCCTCTGCAGCAGCCAGTTGACGACACTCGGTTCATGCCAGATCAGAAATGCGGCGACAAAGGCCAGCCATACTCCAGCCGCGGGTGTGACTATGCGTAGAAGGCCGCCAATACGCGCGTCAGGCTGGAGGTTGCGGCGCAGCCGGCGCCGTGCGTCGTCGGGCAGCCCCCACAACAGCACGTCATAGCCACACGCCAGATGGAAGGCGGGCGCGGCCAGCAAACAAAGGACGACCGTCTGCAGGCTGCGGAAAAAAAGATACTGGCTGTTGAGCCAACTAATGGGCGACAGCAGCACAACGCCCACCAATGTCGTTGCAGTCAAGAAGACCAGCAGCCGATAGACGGAGGCCAACTGCGCAGCGCCACGCCGGCGCAGCCGCACCCAACCGCGCAGATACAGCACCAGCCAGACCAACATCAACAGCGAGAGTGCAACCGCGACGGGATCCGGCATGGCTACTGACCCGCCTCGGCAGCCGCTGCATCGCCGCTGGTCGCATAGATGGGAAAATAAAGCACATATCCAGTACCGACATCCAGAAAAACAGCAGTTGGCGGCCCCTGGCTGCCGGCCTGGTCAGACGCCTGCACAAAGATGGTGTGGCGCCCTATGGACCAGCCGCTGGTGTCGATAGTCGCCACTGCATCTTCTGCCGCTGAGTCGAATGCGTCGACCGCGCTCAGCGGCAGGGCTGGGCCGCCGCCATTGATGGCCGGCGCATCAACCGTATACGTGGCACCGGCAATCGGCTGTACAGTTTCACCCCCAAAAAATGGGTCATAAATGATTGTGCGCGCTGCGTCTAGATGTACAGTGAGCGACACCAGCGCTCCCGGCGCTACCAGCGCCGGCTGCACGGTCGCCGTGACGACATCGGGGCCGGCAGGCAGTTGATACGGCAGCGCAGCCACCTTAGCGGCATAGGTCAGCGCATGCAAGGTATGCGGCAGCACAGCACTTTCAAAGCTGCCACAGCTCTGGAAGAAGGCCGTGCCGACTTCAAAGGTGTAGGCGGCCACCCCCAACTCCCCATAGGCAAAATCGTCGGTGCTGCCATCGGTCTGATAAATGCAATTCCGTTCCCCGGATTGGCAGGCGCTGTAGCCGGTGAAATAGCCCAACTTGCGTCCCAAAGTGCGCAGGCCGCTGTCATTGGGCGCCCGCGTCATACGCCAGCCCCACGGAAACAGAACCAGTTCGCTGTAGGAATGCAGCGAGATCAGGACACCTTGCGTATCCGGCGGCGCGGCGTCGTCAAGGCCTGGCCCGCGGCGGTCAGGGAAAAGGGAGCGCAAATACGCCTCAATTGCCTGTGTTTCGTCTTCTGAGGCCGGGCCGCTGCCGCGATAGGTCAGATCGCAGGCGTAGCCGCTGGAGCAATAGGCTCCTTCGCAGGCGCCCCATTGAAAGCTGCTGTTGCGGTTCAGGTCTACACCTAGCCGAGTGCTGTCGCTGCAGCCGTCACTGCTGTTGACATTTTTGCGCCAGAGAGAGTTGGGGTTGCGCACCGGATTTACGGCGTCCAGTTCGGCGCGTTTGCGGCCATCCGGATTGGCTTGGGCCAAGATATGAATTTCGTTGTAATCCAGCAGCCAGGTGGCTTCGGGGTCTTTGCCATAACCGGCGACCAGCCATTCGGCAAAACGGCTGGCGATCTCAGCCGTAGCCAGCTCGCGGGCGTGAATAGCCGCCATGACAAACAATCGCGGCTTGGGGCCAGGCAGGGCCTGGTTGGTCAGCACCAGCACATTCAGGTCATAGCCCTCGGCGCCGCCCGTCTGCACCTTCTGCCACGTATCGCCGATGTCAACCCACTGCGCCAGCTCCGGCGCAGCCACAGCCAACTGCTGTAAGTCGTGGTAGGTTTCTTCCACGGTGCGATAGCAGGCGAAGTTGGGCACCGACGCCGCGCCCGACGCATCCGGCAGCCGCCGCAGCGCATAGCCGGCGCTCTCTAGACCTTGCAGTTCATCGAAAGTCACATAGGCTACCAGCTTGTGTGTCCGATGGTTCACCTCCCACACATCCAGCCGCCCCGCCAGGCGCGTGGCGTCAGCCTGATCGGCAAAGGTGATCTCCACAACCATAGCTGCCGGCTCCTGCTGCTGGGCATAGGTGAGGCGAGCGCTGCCCAGCACAAGCAGACAGCCAAACAGCACAGCTCCGAGCCATCGCGCCATTAGTCTATCTCCCAAAGCCGAAATCCACGGCACTAAAGAAGAGCGGCAGCACGACCAGCGGGCTGATGAGAATCACACAAATTTCCCAATAGACCCAGCCCTGAGCAGCGCGCAGCCACAGCCGGGGCCAACTGGTGGCAGCGCGATGGCGCAGGTTTATTTTATAGTCCACCAAGTATTGTTCCCGTTCCGCCACCGCTTCCAACGGCTGCACATCCCAGCCGGCCTTTTGAAACAGCCCCGGTGCGGCGGTGACAATCATGTGAGCGAGAACACCTAGCGGCAGCAGGATGATCAGCGCAAACAGAGGCAGCGCCAACACAAGATTCAGCCAATACCAGCCAATCGGGCTGTAGTGGGCAAACAAATCCACCCACTGCCAGGCTAGAAACAGGATCAGCGGCGAAGCCAACACCCAGTGGCTGAGTGCACCCGAATCCGGCGTCGACTCGACCAAATCAGCCGCCACCTCACGTCTGGAGACCTTAGCGCTCACAATCTTCCTTTCCACTGCATGCCTTGCTCCTCCTATCGGGCCGGTTCCTGCGGCGCCACCAGCGGCCTACCGGATAGCCTGCCATCTTGGCCACATCTCCCACCACGCGGATGAGCGGCGCCAGCGCCGCTGCCGCCAAAAATGCCGGCGGCGTCAAATCGCGCCCCAGCACGGTCAGCCGCTGCCAGGGCCGCCGGCAGTAAAGAACCACACCGGCCAGCAGCCCTAGCCAGCCCAGCCGGCGGGCGAAGAAGCCCCCAGAGGCATGGCCCAACAGCGCCGGCAGAATGACGAGATAGGTAATATAGCGAATCGCATGGCGTTTGGGCCAAAGGGCGGCCTTGCCGTCGCCCCGGCCATAGCGATAGTACTGCGTCCAGAACTGGCGCAGACTGGTGCGCGGGCGAAAGTGAACCACTGCTTTGGGAACCCACACGAAGGCGCTGGGTTGCTGCGGGCGCTGTGCGTTGAGGGCAAAATCAAAAAGCAGATCCTCGCAGTAGTCAAGCCATTCGGGATAGCCGCCGGCGCGCGCCCAGGCCTCTTTCGTGAAGGCCACCGACCGGCTGGAAGGCAGAAAGCGCTGCGGGTCGATCTCATCCACCAGCGGCAGCACGGTGGCGGCCATCGCCGTCTGAAAAATGCCGTCGGCAACTGGTGTAAAACAGCCGGCAGCGGCCAGCGGCGCGGCAGGATCAGCTTCAGATACGCCATCCCAAGGTGCGGTCAGTTGCGCCAGCCAGTCTGCTTCCAGCCGCACACCGGCGTCGGTGACAGCCAGCAGCGGCCCGGCGGCGGCGGCGATGGCCAGGTTGCGCCCGCGGCTGATATTGGCGCCCGGCTCCACCAGCAAGCGCAGGTTGGGCAGCGCGTGCGGGTGACGCAAACGGTAGGCTTCAATGGCTTGCTGTGTGCCGTCCGTGCTGCCGCCGTCACAGATTACCACTTCGTCGGGCGTCCGTGTCTGGACGGCCAGCGAGTCGAGCAGCGCACCAATGGCAGCGCCTTCATTCAAGACCGTGGCGATGACGGAAACATTCATGCCGCTACTTTACCACAGAGATCCGGCTGCGAGTTGATTGGTTGCTTCCAGTCAGAGAAAATTTTACTGCCCGCTACGCCTGCTTACCCGCCTTCACCACGCGCAACACCTGGTGCTGCTCCGCAATCTCGGCAAACGCAGCGAGTGGCGCGTTTGGACAGATGGGTATGTGCGGCCGCGCGCATGCAGAAAGGCCCAGCCGCGATTGAGCAGCTTCGCCAATCCGTTAGGATGTCCACCACTGTACAGCTAACGTACGCGTGCCAATCCTCGTTAGCATAACGCCGGACAATGTCCACTCTGTGCCTTTGTGCTACAATGCGCTATAATTCTCCCCAGCGAAATCTGCCTTTAACCTAGAAGGGATGACCCCACGCTTTGGCAGAGCGCAAGAACTATAGTGTGTTCGATCCCGAACCACAGCCTCATACGGCAGTAACGTTGCGCCCCCAGGAGTTGGGCGACAGCGGACGCATCTATGTCGCCATCGACCTGGAAACGACCGGGTTGGACATGGAGCGCGACCAGATTATCGAGATCGGCGCCGTACGCTTTCAGGACGGCCAGGTATTGGCGCGCTTCTCTACGCTCGTCAACCCGCAGCGCGCCGTGCCGTTGCGCATCACGCAGATCACCGGCATCCGCACGGCAGACGTCAGCGAGGCGCCGCTGCTGGCCAAAGTGCTCCCCGAACTGCTGGCTTTTGTCGGCAGCGAGGTGGCTGCCATCATTGCGCACAGCGCTACCTTTGATCTGGGCTTCCTGCGCACAGCAGGGGTCGATTTTCATCGCCCCGCCTACGACACGCTCGAACTGGCGCAAATGCTGCTGCCCGGCCAGGCCAGCTACAGTCTCGGCGAGTTGTGCCAGCACTTTGCCATTCCGCTAGTGGATGCGCATCGTGCTCTGCATGACGCCGAAGCCACCTCTGCCCTGTTTCATCATCTCTGGCAGCAAGCAGCCGCCTTACCGACCGCCGTCCACGATCTGCTGCTGGCGGCCGCACAGGATGAAAGCGGCTGGGCCTACCGGCAGTTTTTTGCTGACACGCGCGGGCGCGGCAAGGGTCTGCTCCCGCGACGCCAAAACGCGTTCACAGGTTGGAGAGCGCCGGATGGAGTCTTGCCAGAGGAGAGCGCACCGGCGGCAGGGCGCGCAGTCGGCGAGGGCGGCGGCCCCGTGCAGGCCATCCCCGAAGACGAACTGCTGGGCTATTTACGCAGTGGCGGGCCGCTCGCCAGCCTGCTGGGCGGCCACTTCGAGCTGCGCTCCGGCCAGGTGGCGATGGCGGCGCAGGTGCTGCACGCCTTCAACACCGGCGACTATCTGCTGATCGAGGCCGGCACCGGCACGGGCAAGAGCCTGGCTTATCTGCTGCCGGCTGCTCTTTTCGCCCTGGCCAACCACTGCCGCGTGCTGATCGCCACCAATACGATTGCCCTGCAGGATCAACTGGTCAACAAGGATATCCCCCAGGTGCAGGCGCTGCTAGCCGCCCGACCCCCTGGCTCCCCGCCAATAGCTGCAGAGGAGCGAGAGAGGCAGATTGATGGGCAATCCGAGAGACAAGCAGACGAAGAAGTGGTGCTGCAGGCCGCCGTGCTCAAAGGGCGTCAAAATTATCTGTGCACCCGCCGTCTGCATGAATGGCGCACCAGCCATGCCCTCTCTGCACTGGAGTTGAGCGTGCTCGCCAAGGTGCTGGTCTGGCTGGCAGTGATCGGCGAAGGCGACGCCGGCGATCTCGTCCTCAACACGCCCGCCGAACGCGCCGTCTGGGCGCGCATCTGCTCGGATGCAGCCACCTGTTCACAAGAGCGCTGCGGCAGCCCATCTGCCGTCCGCCGCAGGGGCAGCGTCGATGCACAGGCAAATGGCGCCGGTCTGCTGGGTGTACGTGATTTCTACTGGGAGGCACGGCGGCAGGCGGACTCAGCACACTTGATCGTTGTCAACCATGCGCTGCTGCTGGCCGACCTGATAGCTGGAGAACGGGTGCTGCCCCCGTACCGCAATTTGATTGTGGATGAGACGCATCATCTGGAAGAAGCTGCCACCGACCAGATGACCTATCGCGTCGAGTGGCCTGCCGTGCAGTTGCTGCTGCGCCGTATCTCACCGGAGGGCGACCTGCTCAACCAGGTAAGGCGCATGGCGGAGGGTACAGCCCATGCCTTAGTGCTCGAATCGCTGCCGCTCATTGCCAAGCAGTCAGTGCGCACAGCCAAGCAGTTTAACAGCTTTATGGATCAGTTGACTGCCTTTGCGCGCAGCCAGACGCCGGGTCGCGGTGAAGGTGGCTATACGCAGCGGCTCGCTCTCGACGGCAGCGTGCGCAGCCAGCCGGAATGGAGCCGCATCGAGGTGGAGTGGAGCAGCGTGCGCGGCGGACTCCAGCACCTGGTCAAAAGCATCGAACAGTTGGTGCAGCAGTTGCAGACGGCCCGCTGGTGGGAAAGCGAGCCTAGCGCTACGTTGCTGGCCGAACTGGCTGACCTGCACACCAACAGCGCCGAACTTGCGCACCAACTGGATGATATTCTATTGGCGCCTGGCGGCCAGCGCCGCACGCGTGTGGCCTGGATGGAAGGCGCCGACAATGCCGCCGCCGTCACGCTGGCCATTGCCCCGCTGGCTGTCAACGAATTGCTCGAACGCGAACTTCTGCTGCGGCGGCGCTGCGCCATCTTTACCGGCGCCACTTTGCGCACCGGCTCCAGCTTTCGCTATATCCGCGACCGGTTGGGGCTGTGGGATGTCAAGATCGCTACGGTGGACAGCCCATTTGACTACAAGCGCAGCACATTGCTCTTTCTACCCAGCGATGCGCCGCTGCCCAACCAGCCTCACTATCAACAGATGGTGGAACAAGCAATCGTGGAAGCGGCTGTCGCCGCCGCCGGACGCACACTCGTCCTCTTTACCTCTTATCAACAGTTGCGCGCGACAGCCGATGCCATTCGCCCGCAACTTGATCGGCAGGGAATTTCGCTTTTCCAGCATGGGCAAAGCAGCCGGTTGCGGCTGCTGCGCGAATATCGCCAGGCCGAACAGGCGGTGCTGTTGGGGACGCGCAGTTTCTGGGAAGGCATCGACCTTCCCGGCGAAGAGTTAACTTGTCTTCTCATTGCCCGGCTGCCCTTTGCCGTGCCCAATGACCCGCTGGTGGCCGCCCGCAGCGCCGAGTTTGAAGACCCATTCCATGAATACACTGTGCCGGACGCCGTGCTGCGTTTGCGCCAAGGCTTTGGCCGTCTCATCCGCCGCGCCGCCGACCGCGGCGTCGTCGTATTGCTGGACAGCCGAGCCTGGCGCAAAGACTATGGCAGCGCCTTTCTGGAGGCGCTGCCGGAATGCACCGTGCGCCGTGCGCCCCTGCAAAATCTTGGGCGCGAAGTGCGCGGGTGGTTGAACCGGCCAAAATGAGCATGATGGAAAACTTGCAGGAATCTGCCCAGTTGCAGCCGGAGGCTGAACAGCCGCTGCCGCCTACCGGCGCGGCCAAATGGCAGCGGATCGTGCGCAGCCTGTGGAGCGCAGCCGGCTCCCCGTGGCTTGTGCTGGCGCTAAGCCTGGCGCTGGCGCTGCTGTTAGCGCTGACTTGGCTTATACCCCAGCTTCCAGGCCAATCGGGCGGCGAAGCGGGCGCGGCGGAACGTTGGCTGGCGGTAGCAGCGGCGAATTGGGGTGGTTTCGGCAGTCTGCTGCGCAGCCTGGGTTTATTTCAAATCCTGCACAGCCCGCTGCTGCAACTGCTCTTCAGTCTGCTGAGCTTTGTCCTATTGGTGCAGCTCGCTCGCCTGATCTGGGCTGCCATCACGCTGCGCCGTACGCCACCGGCCCTCGACACTGCAGGCGGTGTCAATGGCGAACCACTGCCCGTGGCCGCAGCCGGTGCGCTGCTGCGCTGGCGTCATTCGCATTCTGCCCAGCCGCTCGCCCTGGCCGGAGAGTTGCAGCGCCTTTTGGAAGCACGCCTGCCGCATGTGGAACGGCGCACCGTGCGTGTCGTCGCTGCGCCGCTCCACGCTGATAAAGATGGTGAAGCAAGTAGCGCCGGGAACAGCCTCACGAAGACCCCCACAGACAACACCGGCAAGCCGGATACTGAGATTGTTTTGGAAGAACGGCTGCTGGCGATGCGCGGCCTAAACGCGGTGTGGCTGCGCCCGCTGCTTGTGCTCGGCATGCTGGCGGCCCTAGCTTTGATCTGGCTCAACGCCATCTTTGGCTGGGAGTTCGCGGCGCAGCAGCTTGCGCCCGGCGAACGTACAGCCGCCGCCCAGCACGATCTACGCTTTGAGTACCATATTGAACAGTCCGCAGCCAATCTGCTGCAGCCGAGTCTGATCGCTACAGTTGACGGGGAGACGGTCAAGATTCTTATGCAGCAAGAGATGCAGGAGCAGGTCGGCAGCGCCGTCGTGCGCGGCCAGCCGGGGGAGCCGGGGCTGTTTGTGCAGACCGCAGACGGCAGACCTTTGCTGGCCAGACCAGGCCAGGTGACGCCGGTCTCCACCATCGGTTTAAGTTTCCCCAGCGCAGGCAGTGAAGAAACAGTGCTGCTGCCGCAGCAGGCAATCGGGCTGCGCATTGTACGCATGGAAGAGGGAAGAGCCGGCCCGGCTGAAGACGTTTTTTTGCTGGAGGTCTTTCAAGGCGGCAACGAACAGGCGGTTGAGCGTACTACAGTAGACCACAGCGATGTGGTGGACATCCCTACCTTTACCGGCCCCATCACACTGGTGGTGACGCCCATGCCTGCCCTCTCCATCCAGGTGCGCCACAGTCCGGGCCATTGGCTGCTGTGGCCGGCGCTGGCGCTGCTGGCGCTGGGTGCGCTGGGCTTCTGGCAGCAGCCAGGCTTTGTGCTGGCGCAGCTTGGGCCGTGGCCGCCGCAGCGCACCGTAATCACGCTGCAAAGCGATCTGCCGGGCGAAATGGCTTCCCTGCGCCGCTGGTACGGCGAACGCCAAAGTGACCGGCAAAACGACCGGCCAGTGCAGCAGATGCACAAAGGCATGCCGAGTATACAGCCGGGTGCACAGACGGAAGGCAAGGACGTATGAAAACGGACAAGGCACCGTTTATCATAGGGGTGGCAGGTGGTACAGGCAGCGGCAAGACAACCGTCAGCCGGCGCATTCACGAAGCAGTCAATGTCGGCCATATCGCTTATATTCAGCATGATAACTATTACCGCGACCAAAGCCATCTTTCACGCGAGGAGCGGGCGCTCACCAACTATGACCATCCCAACAGCCTGGAAACGGAGCTGCTGGTGCAGCATCTGCTCGCTTTGAAGGCAGGCCAGGCGATCGAGATGCCCCTTTATGACTTCACGCTCGATACGCGCAGCCCGCATACCCAGCACATTGATCCGGCCCCCGTGATCTTAGTCGAGGGCATTCTCATTTTTGTCGAAAAGCAACTGCGCGATCTGATGGATGTGCGCATCTTTGTAGACACCGACGCCGACATCCGCTTTATCCGCCGCCTGCGCCGCGACATCAACGAGCGCGGGCGTACATTGGATTCCGTTGTCCAGCGCTATATGAGCACGGTGCGGCCCATGCATCTGGAATTTGTCGAACCCAGCAAGCGCTATGTGGATATTATCGTCCCGCGTGGAGGGGACAACCGCGTGGCGATGGAGATGATTGTCGCCCGCATTGACGCGCTGCTGAGAGAGTGACAGAGTAAATGGCAGGACAAATGGATGGGCAAGCAGCTGGACAGACCTCTGTGCCGGATGTTCTTTACGATCTCTCGCCTGCCGTGCACCAGGGTGCGGGACTGGCCCGCTATGCGGAGCGGCTGGCGGTGCATCTGCTGGCAGGGCAGGCAGAGCACGTGCGGCTGCGCTTTTTCTACAATGCGCACAGCGGCCGGCTGCCGCCGCCCCGTCTGCGCACCGTTCCGGCGCTGACTGTGGCGCGCACGCAGCTTGCCTGGCGGCTGGGTGTGCTGGCCGGCCAGATCATGCACCGCCCATACACCCCAATTGAACGCAGCCTGTGCGGGCAGCCGGCCGGCCTCTATCATGCCACCGAACATCTGCTGCCGCGCCTTAGCGCGCCCACGGTGCTGACGGTGCACGATCTGATCTTTGAGCGCTATCCGCAACACCATACCCGGCGCAACCAATTATTTCTGCGCGTGGGGATGCCGCTGTTTGTGCGCGCCGCCACTGCCATCATTGCCGTCAGCCACCACACCCGGCGCGATCTGATCGAACTTTACCAGGCGGATCCCGCCAAGATTCATGTGGTCTATGAAGGAGTGGACGACCGCTTTCAGCCGGCATCGCCTGCCGAGATGGAGCGGGTGCGGGAGGCGTACAGCCCGCAGCGGCCTTATCTGCTGATGGTGGGCACGCTCGAACCGCGCAAGAATCACGTCACGGCGCTGCGCGCCCTGGCGCGGCTCAAGGCGTGGGGCTGGCCCCACCGTCTGCTGCTGGTCGGCGGGCAAGGCTGGCTGTTTGCGCCGATCCGCCGCCAGATCGAGGCGCTTGGCCTGCAGGCGGATGTACATTTTGCCGGTTACGTGCCGGATGCCGACCTGCCGCCGCTCTACTCCGCCGCCGCCGCCGTCTTGGTCCCCAGCCTGTATGAAGGGTTTGGTTTTCCCGTTCTCGAAGCACAGGCGTGCGCGACGCCGGTAGTGTGCAGCGACGTGAGCAGCCTGCCCGAAGTGGCGGGCGGCGCGGCACTGCTGGCTGCGCCGCAAGATGACGAGGCACTGGCCCATGCGCTGCACCTGCTGCTCAGCCAGCCGGCGGCGGCGCGTGCACTCGGTGAGCAAGGCTGCCGCCAGGCCGCCCGCTTTCGCTGGGATACCTGCGCAGCGGAAACGGTGGCAGTCTATCGGGATTGTTTGCAGTGAAATCCGTAGAATTTTGGCAGGCAATGAGACGACAGGCGCCGGCGCATTTTCCCTAGCGGTCTGGCGGCTGAAATTCGAATGATCCCTGATGATCCGCCTGATCAATTGACGGTTTTACTTGCTCGGCGTCAAGCATAGGTTGTTCCTTGAGTACCAAATCACCGGCAGCATCCGCTGCCAGTGACACCTGAATAGGGCGCAGACCCAGCAGATCATAGGAATACAGTTCGCGCACTAACACCATAATGGCGGCAAATACAGGCACCGACAGGATAAGACCGATCGCCCCAAACGCCAGAATCATGAGCAACTGGAAGAGCAGCAGCACCCCGGCCGGAATCTTTAACTCCGCCTGCACAATTGATGGAGTAATTACGTTGTTCTCGATCATCTGGATCAGCAAATAGACCGGAATGTAGATCAACAGCCCGGCAGGATTGACGGCAAGTGAAAAGATAATCATTGGAATTAACGGTAAAAAGAGACCAATATTGGGCACAAAGGCTGCCAGCCCCGCAAAGACGGCGATTACCAGCGCATTCGGCATGCCCAGCAGCAGCCCTAAGATGAGCCAGATCAGCCCTACCGTACTTGCAATGGTAAGCGAGAGGGCGACAATCCAGGTCTTGAGCGCGTGATAGAGTTCATTCCAAATCTGGATGGCGCGCTCGTGATAAGGACGAGGGATGAGATAAAGGCTGCCCTTAATATAGATGTTGGGGTCCACGAGGAAAAAGGTGGCGGTGATCATCACAACGGCAAAATCGATCAACACGGCTGCCAATGCGCTTACACCGCCCCACAGAGTCGATCCGACAATCAAGCCGGTGGCAAAAAACTGTTCCAGGATTTGCCGGGCGCGCTCTGGGTCAATATTGGCCGTGGCCGCTCCAATTGCAGACAACGCCGGAAGCGCCGCAGTGAGAAATTTGCTATTGGTGCGCAGTTGCTGATAACTATCAAATATGGCTCTCGTTGCGTCAGGCAGAGCGGCCAGCAGCCCCCATAGCTCCGCCACCAGGCGCGGCAGCACCAAAAGCGCCAGCAGTGCTGCAGCAATGGTGGCGAGGAGAACAGAAATAACCATAGCCCACCCACGGCGCATGCCCCAGCGCTGCAGCCAGCGGGTGGGGATGGTAATGGCTACGGCGAGCAGCACGGCGGCAAAGCCCAGCAGCAGCGTCGTGCTCGCCGCCCACACCATCACTACCAGCAAAAGCACAATCAGGACGGTGAGAAAGCGCTTGAAAAATTCGACAAACGTCATCTTGATATCCCTTGCCAGATCAGAAATGAGCAGACTGGATCAGGCTGCAGCAGAAGCCGTCAAATATTATCTGTTAGATTGAAGTAAAAAGGAACGGCAAGTGCAAAGGGGTAAACTGAACAGCTGGCAGCATTTTCAAATCTCAGATGAAAGTGCAGGCTATGTCCATGTTGGTGGAGCGATAGTCAGTGAGCGGCGTAACAGACACAACATTCTGTACTACCGCCCCAAATGCTCCCCACCATCCACAAAGAGCACGTCGCCGGTCACATAGTCAGCCTCGATCAGATAGCGCACTGCGCCCGCCACATCTTGCGGGCTGCCCCAGCGTTTGAGCAGCGTGCGCTTGGCAACGGTCGCCTTCTGCTGCTCGCTGTAATCAGGCGGCGGCAGAACGGGGCCGGGGGCAACGGCATTGGCGCGAATGGTAGGCGCCAGTTCTAAGGCCAACTGCTGGGTCAGCGCCAGCAGGCCAGCCTTGCCCACGGCGTGCGCTGTAAAGCCGGGCCAGGGCGTCCAGACCGACAGATCAACGATATTGACGATAGCCCCGCCGCCTCGCGCCAGCATCGATGGGGCCAGCAAGCTGGAAACGTAAAAGGCGCCGTCGATGGAAATGCGCGTGACCTTATGCCACGTCTCCACATCCTTGTTCAGATCGGTGAGGGGTATGGTCAGCTTCTCAAACAAGCTCGCGGCATTGACCACCACATCCACACCGCCAAAGCGAGCCGTCACCTGCTCCACCATGTCTTGCACCGCCGTCAGATCGGAGACATCGGCCTGCACGCCCAGCGCCTGCACACCCAGCGCCTGCGCCTCGCGCACCGTCTCCTGCGCCGCGCCGGCGGATGAATGGTAGTTGACCACTACATGCACGCCCGCGCCCGCCAGCATCAGCGTGATAGCCTTGCCCACCCGCACCGCGCCGCCCGTTACCAGCGCTACCTTGCCCTGCAGTTCCATTCTTCTGCTCCTCTCTCATTGACCTACAAAAAAGCGGGGCAACCGGCTGACCCGTTGCCCCGCCTCCTGTGCGGACGATTCCATTCATCTTACAAGCTAAGTTTCCAGCAGAAACTTAGCTTGTGGCAAAACTACCGTCTATTTTTTTCCTGTGTTCAACGTGCGCTCAAAGATGTCTTCTTGCTGCGCACGCTTCTTTTCGCTGTTGGAGCGCCGGCTGCCTTTATTGGATTTGCCGGTGGGCAGCGTGACGCCGCTCTTTTCCTGCGCCCGCTTAAACGCCAACTGCATGGGCGACAGCACTTCGACACTGGCAAATTCATCGGCCACTTCGGGTTCCGGTTCGTAATTCTGCTGCTGCTCAGCCTGCCTCGACTGGTTGCTCTGCTGCTGCTGCTGTTGCTGCTCCAGTTCCGGCTCAGGGCGCAGACCTTTCATGCTCAGATCGACGCGACTGCGCCGGCGAGCAATTTCGATCACGCGTACTTCCACCGCCTGGCCAACCTGCACCACATCCTCGGGTTTGGCAATAAAGCCCTCGCCCATTTCACGCACATGCAGCAGCGCATCGCGGCCGATGCCAATATCGATAAAAGCGCCATAAGGCAGAAGCCGTGTGACGGTGCCTTCGACCACTTCACCCTTCTGCAGGTCGCGGATCGTGCGCTTCCCCGGTTCTATCATGGTCAGACTGATGCGGTTGCGGTCCCGATCCAGCTTCTTGATCCACAACATCACCTCCTGGCCTTCCTGCAGCACATCGGAGACCTTGCCCACACGCTTGGCGGACAGTTCCGAAATATGCACCAGGCCATCGCGCCCAACGCCGATATCGACAAAAGCGCCAAACTCGGTAATGCGCTTGATCTTGCCCTTGACCTCCTGGCCGACGCTGAGCATACGCACAACCGTGCTGCCATCATCACCGGTATTTTCATCACCGGTATTCTCGGCGCCGGACTCACTAGTAGCAACCGTGCCGGCTTCGGCGCCGGATTGTGCACTGGGAGTCGCGACAGGCGCAGCTTGTTCCACCGCCTCTGGCTGCTCTGCCTGCGGCGCCACGTCTGCGGGAGCGGTCTGCTCTTCTGCTGCTGCCTGTTCGGCGCCATTGTCCGGCGTCTCGCTGGCAGATGGTTCGTTGGCAGGTGCTTCATCCGACGCTTTGTTCAGCGGCGTCTCTGCTGCCGGCGCTTGATTCACCGGCTCGGCGCCGACCGGCGCCGCACTTTCCAGCACCTCTTTGGCAATGGCTCCATTGACGCTGGCTTCGTTAACTTGCTGCTCGCTCATGACTGTCCTCCCGAACACTACCGGCGCCTGCGCCATCTGCTGCGGCCGCCGCGCCTCAATCCTCTTGTTGCTATATAGTTTTTTGTTTTTCGTTCGCTTTTTATGCGCTTAGGGCCAACAATGACCTCCGAAAAGCTGCTCTAGTATACTTGGTTCAGAGCAATTTTGCCAAAGCGAAAGGCTGCTTGTGCAACAACGAACAGCCGAGCCAGTGGTATACTGGCAGCTATTCAACAGAGGCTAAGCCATCATCCGGCAAACACCAAATGTTACGAAAGGATTTTCCATGTCTACGCAAGTGCAACAAAAGCGCGAGGAGTTGGTGACCCGCCTGCGCCACGCCAACGATATCGCCATGGCCAGTGCGGTTCTCAACTGGGATCAGTCCACCTATATGCCTCCCGCCGGCGCCGCCGCCCGCGCGCGCCAGATGGCGGCGTTACAAGGGCTGGCCCACACCGCCGCCACGGACCCGGCTATCGGTCGCCTGCTCGACGAACTGCAGCCTTATGCCGATAGTCTGCCCGCCGACCATGATGATGCCGCCTTGATCCGCGTGAGCCGCCGCAGTTATGACCGGCTGACCAAAGTGCCGGCCGATTTTGTCGCTGCCTTCGCCGGCCACACCGCCGAGACGTACTCACTCTGGACTGAGGCGCGCCCGGCCAACGACTTCCGCCGCGTGCAGCGGGCATTGGAAAAAACGCTGGAGATGAGCCGGCAGTACGCTGACTATTTCCCCGGCTATCGTCATATTGCCGACCCGCTGATCGATGCGGCGGATTATGGCATGAGCGCCGCCCAGATTGGCCCAATCTTTGAAGAACTGCGCCAACAGCTCAGCCCACTGGTCAAGGCCATCAGCCAGGCGCAGCAGGTAGACGACAGTATGCTGCACCGGCACTATCCTAAAGCCTTGCAGCGGCAGTTTGGCGATGCCTTGGTGCGCGACCTGGGCTTCGACTTCCAACGGGGGCGTCAAGATGAGACGCACCACCCCTTCATGACCAAGTTTGCCTGGGGAGATGTGCGCATCACCACCCGCTATGATGAGGATGACCTGGGCGGTGCACTCTTCAGCAGCATCCACGAAACCGGCCATGCTCTCTATGAACTGGGCATCGATCAGCAATATGAGGGTACACCGCTGGACACAGGCACCTCCGCCGGTGTCCATGAGAGCCAGTCGCGCCTGTGGGAAAACGTCGTGGGCCGCAGCGCCGGTTTCTGGCAGCACTATTTCCCCAAGTTAGCCGCAATCTTTCCTGACCAATTGGCAGACGTGGACGCAGATGCGTTCTACCATGCGGTCAACAAGTCCCAGCCCTCTTTGATCCGCACTGAAGCCGACGAAGTCACCTACAATCTGCATGTGATCATCCGTTTTGGGCTGGAGTTGGATCTGCTGGAAGGTAAATTGGCAGTGGCGGATCTGCCGGACGCCTGGCACGAGCGTTATGTCAATAGTCTGGGAGTGCGTGCACCTGACGACCGCGACGGCGTGCTGCAGGATGTGCACTGGTATGGCGGCCCTATCGGCGGCGTCTTTCAAGGCTATACCCTGGGCAACATTATGGCTGCCCAATTTTACGCCGCCGCCCTCCATGCGCATCCGTCCATCCCCGCCGAGATACAACAGGGACAATTCAGTACACTCCAGGGCTGGCTGCGCGAGAACATCTACCGCCACGGCAGCAAATTCACCGCCAATGAGCTGCTCGAACGCGTCAGCGGTGAACCGCTGACCCTAGAGCCATATCTGGATTATCTGCGCACCAAGTACAGCGGCATCTACGGGTTATAAGCGTTCCAGCTCATCTTCGGCGAGGGCGACGGCCCCTAACAGGCCGACGTCTTCGCCGAGTTCGGCGCTGACAATATCGAGGTCGCTCCAGTAATTGGGCGATTGGCTGCGGCTGCGGATGGTTTCCCATAGGGCGGTGAGCATAAATTCCTGCGCATGCAGCCAGACGCTGCCGCCGATCACAATGCGCTGCGGGTTGAAGATGTGCAGCAGGTTGGTGATGCCTATGCCCAGATAGCGTCCGTTGCGAGCAAATTGGTCGAGCGCAAAGCTGTCGCCCTTGGCCGCCGCCTGCTGCAGCAGTTGCGGCGTCACAACAGCAATATCGTCGTTGACCCACTCACGCACAATGCTGGCGCCGCCGCCGGCCAGCGCCTGGCGCGCACGCCTGGCAAAATTGGGGCCTGAGGCCAGCCCTTCCAATGTGCCGACGGCATGACGCCCGTCCTGCTCACCGCTGTAGTCGATGGTGATATGGCCGATTTCGCCTGCCAGCCCCTGCCGGCCCAGCAGCATCCGCTTACTGCTGATCACCCCGCCGCCGATCCCGGTGCTGACGGTAATATAGATCATATGGCTCGATTTGCGCCCGGCGCCATACCGATACTCGGCCAGCCCAGCTAAATTGGCGTCGTTGCCGATAAAGACCGGCACGTTGAAACGCTCGGTCAGCAGTTGGCGCAGCGGTACATTGTGCCAGCCCGGCAGATTGGGCGCCACCAGCACCACGCCGGCATATGGATCAGTCGGCCCAGGCGCACCGATGCCGATGGCGGCGATCGGCTGCTGCGCCTGCGCCAATTCGATCTGGGCGCAAATGCGCTCGATCACGGCGGCAGGCCCTTCCTCCGCCAGCGTCAGCGTAGCCACTCGGTTCTGCATCACCCCATCGGCGCTCGCCAACGTCGCCCGAATCTGTGTGCCTCCCAAGTCTACGCCCACAAGTTGCATGGTCATTGCTTCCCTCTTGCTGCCAGTTTGCTGTTCTGCTGCCGATGTTTGCTGTTGGATTTTTGGCGGTCGGTGAAAATCAAATTGCTGTCTTCTATTATGGTACGCCATCTGCGCGCAAACTACCAACCGGCGCGCAGCCTACTCTGCTTAGCCCCCCCCTTCTGCTATAATTCGCTTATCAAGATAATCCTGCGCAACCCTGGCCGCAGAAAAGGCAATGCAAAATGACTTTTAGCGAAGCAGATTCACAGTACACGCTGGTGAAGAAGCAGCACTTGGCGGGCATTCTCAGCGACCAGCAGTTTGACGAGCAATTGCGCAGCATGATGGTGCTCGATGACCTGGGGCGCTGGTGGGCCAAATCGCGCGAAAATGGCGCCTGGCACTATTACGATGCGCTGACGGAAATTTGGGTGACAGGCGCGCCGCCGTCTGCCGCACCGCCCACGCCACCATCCAGCTTGCCCGTTCAGGCCGCCGCGCAACCGCCGCAGTACAATTCTGCGGGCGGCGCAGAATCCCCTGCCTCAGCCACCCAATCTGCGCTGCCCAAGTGGGCCGCCGCCAAGCCCGCTGCTGGAGATGCAGCGCCGGTCTCCTCGGCCACCGGCGCCTGGCCCAGAGCCGATCCGCTGCCCAGCACCGCCCAGGGCGCACCTGCCACCGCCGCCCAGCGTCCCAACGCTTTTGGCCCAATCCCCGAATTGAGCAGCGGTATGAAAATCCTGCTCTATATTTTCTCCTTGCTGGTGCCGATTCTCGGCGTCGTGCTCTTCTTTGTCTACCGTCACAAACCTGCGGCAGCCGACCGCACCGCTGCACGCGCGTTTCTGATCCTGGGCATCGCCTCGCTGGTCTTCTCCGGCATGTGCATTACGACCTTCTATCTGCTGGAAGCCGCCGTAGCCAATGCCATCTTCTGACAAGGCTGAGGAACTACGGGCACGCTGGAACAAGGTAAGTGCAGATTACCAGGCCAACCAGACGATCCCGACGCACAGCCCGCACTACGGGCCGTGGTCGCCCCTGGAGAGTGAACTCAATCTGTTGGGCGACATCGCCGGCCAGCGCATTCTCGAATTAGGCTGTGGCGGCGGGCAATCCAGCATAGCCTTTGCCCGCCAAGGCGCCACAGTCACCGGGCTTGACCTGAGCGACGCCCAGCTTGTTTTTGCTCGGCAACTGGCGGCACAGGAGCAGGTCAGCGTGCGCTTTGTACAGGGGGATGCTGCCGACCTCACGCCGTTTGCCGCCGGCGCGTGGGACATTGTCTTCAGCGTCTACACATTTGGCTATGTGGTCGATATGCCGGCATGTCTGGCCGGCTGCAGCCGGCTCCTGCGTTCACGTGGCCGCCTAGTCTTCAGCCTGGATCATCCGCTGCGCGACTGTTTTGTCGACAGCGAAAGTGATGATCTGTCGATTTTCCCCACCCGCAGCTATTTTGACAACACTTCCCTGCGCTGGCGTTGGAGAGACAGCAGCGTATACATGGCTACCGGCCACTACACCATCGGCCAATGGTGCACACTACTGACGGAAGCTGGGCTGCAGTTGCTGCGCATCGTGGAGCCACCCCCACCCACAGCCATGTTGGATGCGCTTTGGCCTGAAGATGATGCGCTGGCGCCGCTGCGTCTGATCCCGCAGACCATTATCTTTGTAGCCGAAAAGCGCTAGATTGGGCATAATACAGCACATGACAAGTCGCATAATTGACGCCAAACAGACAAATTCTCTGGCATTTCAGCAAGCTGCGCCGGCCACAACAGTGGGCGCGGGATATGTTTTACCCACCCCAGCCCGCATCGCCGCCATCGATAACGAGAACTACCGCACCAAGACGTTTGTGCTTGATGCCTGTCTTAACGCTACACCCGGTCAATTTGTCATGGCCTGGCTGCCGCGCTTTGATGAGAAGCCTTTTTCTCTGGTGGCGGCCGCCCCTGTCACGCTGATGATCTCGGCGGTCGGCCCGTTCACACGGCTTGTGCACGAGCTGGAAGTCGGCGACCGGCTGTGGCTGCGCGGCCCCTTCGGGCGCGGCTTTACAGTGCCCAGCGACTGCCGGCGTCCGGCGCTGGTGGGCGGCGGCTATGGCGTAGCACCGCTCTTCTGGCTGGCCCAACAACATGTGGAGTGGGTGGATGCCATGGCTGTGATCGTCGGCGCACGCAGCGCGCCTGATCTGCTCTACACCCAGCATTTTCAGACCATTGCCGACCGCCTGCCGTCGCTCAGCCTTTACACGACCAGCGAGGACGGCAGCGCCGGACAGACCGGCCGCGTCGTCGATGCGCTCGAGCCACTGCTGCAAAGCCAGGAGGTGGACGGTATCTTTGCCTGCGGGCCGCATGGCATGTTGGCTGCACTGGCGGCGCTGGCCGTTCGCTACCAGGTGCCTTGCCAACTAAGTTGGGAAGCCTACATGCGCTGTGCCATGGGCATCTGCGGCGCATGTGAACACGACGGCAAAGTGCTCTGCATGGACGGCCCTGTGCTGCCGGTGGTGGGATAAACGCATGAGCAACCACTATCAGCAACTGCAGGATCTGCTCGACGAGGGGTTGAGCGTCGCCGTCGCCACCATCACCCAGACCAAAGGCTCCACCCCGCGCGAGGTGGGTGCCAAGATGATCATCCACCCCTACGGGCGGCACATCGGCACGGTGGGTGGCGGCTGCGGCGAAGCGGAAGTCATCCGCACGGCGTTAGATGTGCTGGCTGATGGGCAGCCACGCACAGTGGTGGTCGATCTGACTGAAGCAATCAGCCGGCAAAGCCTGGGCGTCTGCGGCGGTGTGCTGCATGTGTTTATTGAGCGCTGGCCCGCTTTGCCGGCCGCTGCAGCCGCGCAGCCATGAGTGCGTCCAGCGTGTTGGCGGCCATGACGGCGGCGCTTGCCGAGCGGCGGGCTGTGGCGCTGGTGACGGCCACCGGCGGCGCAGGCGAGTACGCCGCACAGGTGGGGCGACATCAGGTGATCTGGCCGGATGAGGCGGGCGCGCCCGCTGCGCCGGGTGACCTGGAACCGGGTGTTCTGCGCGAGCAGGTGCTGGCCGATGTGCGGGTAGCCATAGCCGGCAGAGCGGCGCGTGCGGCGGTCTATCAGACGGATCGCGGCCGCCTCGAACTGTTTATCGACGTCCAGGTTCCGCCGCCGCATCTGATTATCGCCGGCGCCGGCCACATTGCCGCACCGCTGGCGGCCATCGCCCATATTTGCGAATTTGAAGTGAGCGTGCTTGACGACCGCCCGCAGTACGCCAGCCGCGAACGCTTCCCCACCGCCACCCGTGTCATCGCCGGCCCCTTTGCCGCCGAACTGCACCGGCTGCGCAATGGGCGGCCGCACTTTGACGCCGCCACCTATTTGGTGCTGGTCACGCGCGGCCACCAACATGACATTGACTGTCTGCTCGAAGTGCTCGACGACCCCCTGGCCTATATCGGCATGATTGGCAGCCGCCGCCGCATTCGGGCGGTTTTCGAGCTGTTGGCGGCGGAAGAAGGCTTAGCGCCCAGCAAGTTTGACCGCATCCATGCGCCGATCGGTCTGGACATCGCCGCCCAGACCCCCGCCGAGATTGCCGTCGCCATCATGGGCGAGATCATCAAAGTGGCGCGCGGCGGCAGGGCAGCGTCGTTGAGCGATGAACTGCGGCAACAGCGGAAGCGACAAGTCCAAAAGTAGTCTTTAGACTGACAAAAGGAACCATCGTCATGCCTGTCCTTGAAGTGATTGCCACATCGGTGGACGATTGCCGCGCGGCGGAGGCGGGGGGCGCCGACCGCATTGAACTGTGCAGCGCGCTCACGCTCGGCGGGCTGACGCCCTCGCTGGGGCTGCTGGCGACTGCCCGCCAGGCTACGCGCCTGCCGATCATGGCCATGCTGCGCCCACGCCCTGGCGGCTTCTGCTACAGCGCCAGCGAGTTTGCCGTGCTCTGCGCCGATGCCGAAGTGCTGCTGGCGCACGGCGCCGACGGCCTGGTTTTTGGCTGCCTGCACGCCGACGGCACGGTCGACAGCGAGCGCAGCGCGACGGTAGTAGCGCTGGCCGGGGCGCGGCAGACCGTCTTCCACCGCGCCTTTGACGTCACACCCAATGCGTGGGCGGCGCTGGATGCGCTGCTGACGGCAGGAGTCACTCGCCTGCTCAGTTCCGGCCAGCGCGCGACTGCGCTGGAAGGGGCCGCTAACTTAGCCGCTTACCGCGCCTATGTGGGCGAGCGGCTGCAAATCCTGCCGGGTGGCGGCGTCACCCTGGCCAATGTGCAGGATGTCCTGCAGTTGAGCGGCGCCGACCAGGTGCACGCCTCGCTCAGCGGTTTCACACAGGATTCCTCGCTGGCGGCCAACCCCGCGCTGCGCTTTGGTGCGGCGGCGCTGCCGCCTGAAAAGCAGGTGCGCATCACCGACCCCGCCCTGGTCACCGCCATACATGCGTTGATTACACTTCCGGGAACTCCCCCCTCCCGCCTATAATAGCGGCATGATTACACGCGCGATTCTGGAAGAGCGCGAGGCGCTCACCCTGGCCCTCTACGCCATGCGCAACAGCGCCACTCGCGGCCGCCGCTATGCCGAGAGAGCCGATCTCTACCGCCTTGACTATCAGCGCGACCGCGACCGGATTATCCACACCACCGCCTTCCGCCGCCTGGAGTACAAGACCCAGGTCTTTGTCTATTCTGAAGGCGACCACTACCGCAACCGCCTCACGCACAGTATCGAAGTGGCCCAGATCGGGCGCACGCTGGCGCGCGGGTTGGGCTGCAACGAAGATTTAACCGAAGCCATCTGTCTCTCCCACGACCTGGGCCATCCACCGTTTGGCCATGTCGGCGAAGAGACGCTCAACCGTCTGATGGCGGATTATGGCGGCTTTGACCACCAGCGCCAGACCTTTCGCATCGTCACCGAGTTGGAGCACCGCTATCCCGACCACCCCGGCCTCAACCTTACCTACGAAGTGTTGGAGGGCGTGGTCAAGCACGACACCGACTACGATGTGGTGGATGCGCGCGATTTTTTCCCAGACGAGCGCGGCACGCTGGAGTGCCAACTCGCCAACCTGGCAGACGAGATCGCCTACAACACCAGCGACCTGGACGACGGCTTGCGCAGCGGGGTGCTGGCGCCGGCGGATGTGGCTGCACTTGACCTGGCACAATCGGTGCTGGCCGAACTGGAACTGCCTGCCAGCATTGACTTGGGCACGGATCTGGCGCGCTATCGCTTTATTCGGCGGCTGGTGGGCAAGGAAGTAACCGACACCATCCAGGCCACAGCAGCAGCGCTGGCTGAGTCCGGCGTAGCGAGCCTGACCGATCTGCGCAGTCTGCGCCACAACGTGGCCGGCTACTCACCTGCCATGCAGGCGGACAACCAGCAGTTGCGGCACTTTCTATTTCACAACTTCTATCGCCACTACCGCGTCGTGCGCATGGCGACCAAAGCCGAACGCACCCTGACGCAGTTGTTCACAGCCTACCTGGAGCAGCCCGAACAGTTGGCACCCGAACTGCAGGCCAAAGTGCGTGAGCAGTCGGACAGCCTGGCGCGCATCATCTGCGACTATCTCGCCGGCATGACCGACCGCTACGCCATCCAAGAGCACCGCCGCCTCTTTGACCCCGAAGAGCGGGCCTGAAAGGCGCGCGAAGCGCAGCATCGGCAAAATTGGTCAAAGCAAAACCAAAAAAAGGCCCAATTCCCTCTTGCGCAGCGGCCAAAGTAGTGCTATACTCTCGAATACAGCCGTTGGTGTTGCTTGTGCCCAAAACACAAGCTTCGGGGGAACACCAACGGCCTTTTCTTGCCCAAAAATAAGAAGCTGTCTTCAGCCGCCGTTTTCCGGTTGGGATTTCGCCCACCTGGACGGGCGCGTATGGTGGAGGCGCACAAGCTCGCCTTGTGAGCAACAAAAACCGGCCAATCCACACGCAAGGTGCGAATTGGCCGGCGGCGAAACAGCGCCGTTGGACAGACTGCGTCAGTCAGCCGGCGACGGATCCATCAGCGGCAGCGGCTTTTGCGCCGGGCCGGCCAAAACCTCCCCATCCACGCCAAAGCGTGAGCCGTGGCAGGGGCAATCCCAGCTTCTCTCCGCTGCATTCCAGTTGACGATGCAGCCCATGTGCGTGCAGACAGGCGAAACCGCATGGATTGTGCCGTCAGGTGCACGGTACACTGCCTCTTCACCGGCGTCGGTTTTGATGATGCGCCCCTCTCCCACCGGAACATCCTCGCGCTTAGCAGGGGTCAAGTAACCGGCAACCAACTCTTTGCCTACGCCGAGGCCGCTTTTAACCATATCCGCCACACCGGTCAGTTCCACACGATTGGGGTTGAAAACTTTGGCCCACGGGCTTTGTTTGCCCACAATTGTCTGGCTGAGGAGCAGACCGGCGGCTGCGCCATGGGTCATCCCCCATCCCTTAAAGCCGGTGGCTACATACACATGTTTGGCTGTCGGGCTGGCAAGACCGATAAAAGGTACGCGGTCAAAGGCGCCGAAATCCTGGGTGGACCAACTATAGAGCACTTCCTTGACTGGGAAATGCTGCCGCGCCCATTTTTCAATCCGCTGGTAGCGCTGCGGCTCGTCATCGACCTTGCCCGTTTGATGCCCTTCGCCGCCCACCAGCAGCAGTTGACGCCCATCCTGCATAGGCTGGCTGCGAATGCTGTGGGACGAGTTGGGTGTGATATACATTCCTTGGGGCACTGGGCCATCCAGCGTCATCGCCACCACATAAGATCGATGCGGGGCCATACGCGCAAAATAGAAGGCGTCGTCCTGGAAGGGGAAGTGGGTGGCCATCACCACTGCATCCGCCGTCACCACACCGCGATCGGTGGTGACCCGGCACGGTTTGCCGTCCTCCACTTTGAGCGCCTGCGTCTGCTCCCAAATGGAACTGCCGTCACCTTCCACCAACTGCGCCAGACCCAGCAAATATTTGCGCGGATGGAAATGAGCCTGCCAGTCCAGTTTAATAGCGCCGGCAATGGGAAAGGGCAAGTCGCAGTCGCGTGTAAACTCGACCGGCAGCCCCGCCTTGCGCGCCGCCTCAACCTCCGCCTCAATTTTCTCCACCTGATCCGGCTCGGTGGTGTAGGTATAGGCAGCCGTGCGCACAAAGTCACAGTCGATCTTGTAGCGATCCACCATGCTGGCGATCAGCCCCAGACCCGCCTGATTGGCCTCACCATACAAGCGGGCCGTCTCTTCATCAAAGTTGCTGACAAGATAATCATAAATAAGACCATGCAGTGCGGTGACTTTGGCGGTCGTATGGGCAGTTACGCGCTGCACGATGCGCCCTGCTTCAATCAAAGCCACACGTTTGCCCTCCTCCTTAAGCAGCATGGCGGTGATCAAGCCGGCGATGCCGCCGCCGATAACAGCTACGTCGACAGTTGCGTCTCCATCCAGACGAGGATAGTTGGTGCCTTCGGTTGAGGCCAGCCAATAGGATTGATGGCCGCCTTCATAAGCGTGTTCTGGTATCATAAATTGCCTCCTGCCAGGCAGGATAGCGGGAGGTGGATTCAAGCGCCATATTGCTAGATACACTGGAAGTCACAGTTTAGGAGCCAAAAACATGAAAGAAGCCGATACAGCAGACCTCTATGCGGTGCAGACGCACGCCGCCGGCCCGGCAGGCAGTCTGCCGCTGGACGACGACTATCTGCTGACAATGCCCAGCGGCCATCTGTTTGGCCTGACGCAGGACGCGGCGATGGGATGGAGCCCAGACCTGCTGCGACGCAAGGAGTTTCTGATCCTCAGCACGCAGGGCGGCATCCGCAATCCGGATGGATCACCGCTGGCGCTGGGCTATCACACCGGCCATTGGGAGGTGGGGCTGCTGGTGCAGGCCGCGGCTGCCGAGTTTGCCGCGCAAGGGGCCATTCCCTTTGCCGGCTTTGTCACAGACCCTTGCGACGGGCGCACACAAGGCACATTGGGAATGATGGACAGCCTGGCCTATCGCAACGACGCCGCCATCGTGCTGCGCCGGCTGATCCGTTCGCTGCCCACACGCAACGGCGTGATGGGGGTGGCGACCTGCGACAAAGGACTGCCGGCGATGCTGCTGGCGCTGGCCGCGCAGCGCGATCAGCCTGTGATCCTCGTGCCCGGCGGCGTCACACTGCCGCCCAGTACAGGCGAAGATGCCGGCAAGGTGCAGACGATCGGCGTGCGCTATGCGCAGGGTGCGTTGAGTCTGGAGGAGGCGGCAGAGTTGGGCTGCCGCGCCTGCGCCACGCCGGGTGGCGGCTGTCAGTTTTTAGGCACGGCGGCCACCGCCCAAGTTGTGGCCGAGGCGCTGGGGCTGTCGCTGCTGCATTCGGCGCTTGCTCCCTCCGGCCAGCCTATTTGGCTTGACCTGGCCGTGCGCTCGGCCCGCGCCCTGCTGGCGCTGGAGGCCGGCGGCACGACCTGCGCCGCCATCCTCACGCCTGACGCCCTGCACAATGCAATGGTCGTGCATGCAGCCTTTGGCGGCAGCACAAACCTGCTGCTGCACATTCCAGCCATTGCCCACGCCGCCGGATTGCAACCACCTAGTGTGGCGGACTGGGCGGCCATCAACCGCAGCGTGCCGCGGCTGGTGGATGTGCTGCCCAACGGGCCAGTGGGCCATCCGACCGTGCGCGTCTTCCTGGCGGGCGGCGTGCCCGAAGTCATGCTGCACCTGCGCGAATTGGGGCTGCTGCGGCTGCGTGCCGTCACAGTGGAGGGGCGCACGCTGGGCGAGCTGCTGGATGAGTGGGCGGGCAGCGAGCGGCGGGTGCGACTGCGTGCGCGGCTGGCGGAGGCGGACGACGTGGATCCCGACGACGTTATCATGACGCCACAACAAGCGCGAGCGCGCGGGCTGACCAGCACCGTCACCTTTCCGGTCGGCAATCTTGCCCCCCAGGGTTCCGTGGTCAAGAGCACGGCCATCGATCCCAGTGTGGTGGGTGCGGACGGCGTCTACCGCAAGGTGGGGCCGGCGCGCATTTTCACCAGCGAGCGGGCGGCCATTGCGGCCATCAAGGGACTCGCCGGCGACCCGCTGAGGCCGGGCGACATTCTGGTGCTGATGGGGCGCGGGCCGTTGGGGTGCGGCATGGAAGAAACCTATCAAGTGACCTCAGCCCTCAAATATATGCCCTGGGGTAAGGAGGTGGCGCTGATCACCGACGCCCGCTTCAGCGGCGTGAGCACGGGCGCCTGCATCGGTCATGTGGGGCCGGAGGCGCTGGCCGGCGGGCCGCTGGGCAGGCTGCGCGAAGGCGACACCATTGAGATCGTGATTGACCGCGCCAATCTGACCGGCAGCGTCAATCTAATTGGACATGGGGGTAAAGTCTATGAATCAGCGCAAGGTGCGGCCGTACTGGCCGGGCGCGCCCCACACCCTGACCTGGCACCGGACCCCGATCTGCCCGACGACACCCGGCTGTGGGCCGCGCTGCAAGAAGTGAGCGGCGGCATCTGGAATGGCTGCGTATACGATGTCGAGCGCATCCTGCGCGTGCTGGAGGCAGGCAAACAGGCGCTGGAGGGGTGATGGGGCCTGGAATAGCGGCAGAGCAGATGCCGTAAGAGATAACAAACTGGATTACACATACGAATAGCGTGGTTAGTAGCTATTAGCTAAATTCAACACGCAATTGTCGTCCAACAGCACGCGCCAGTTTCTCTAGCGATTCCAAGGTTATGGTTGTGTTGTCCGGATCCAGTAGACGATCTACTTGTGAACGGCTCGTTTGCAGCAGATCGGCTAATTCACTCTTGGTTAGCTGGGAATCAGCCATAATTTCTTCTAATTGGATTGCCAGCAGTCGCTTCACTGCTCGGGCTGACACTTCTTCCAGTATGCCTTCTTCCGCCAGAAAATCATCAAAATTGCTCCCTGTATATGGATTCATAGTGCTTGCTCACTTAGCCATAAATCTCTGCGTTTCTTGGCAATCTCCAAGTCTATCGTCACCTATAAAGCTAATGTACCATAGGTGGTACACTCATGCAATCTACTGCCAAGGGCAGCTGCCGCCCAAAAAGGGCTTGGAGCTAGAGTAATGGTAAAATGGCAAATAAATGGAAGAGCTTTGACAGGAACCGAACTATGCCAAGACGGACGCAAGCACTGACTGTGGTGGGGCCGCGCATCAAGCGTGAGCAGCGCACGGTTACGGCAATGCTGAATCTATACTGCCACAACCAGCACCAGGCGCAGGGAGAACTTTGCCCAACCTGCCGAGATCTGCACGCTTATGCCATGCAGCGGCTGCAACGCTGCCCTTTTCAAGAAAACAAGACGACTTGCGCCAACTGCCGGGTGCACTGCTACAAGCCAGAACAGCGCGAGCAGATGCGCACGATGATGCGCTATGCCGGGCCGCGCATGATCTGGACGCACCCGCTGCTGGCCATTCAGCATCTGCTCGACGGGCGGCGCCGAGAAGCAAACAGGCCAACACACCCAACCCAGCCATCTAAGCGGGTGCGGCAGCCATGACCCAACCTGTGCTTGCGCCAGAGACGCTGCCGGAGCCATCCTCCACTCCGCTGCCGCCCACCCCACCGCAACAGACAACTGACCCCGCTGCAGTCTACCGGCAGCGCGGCGCTGCCTTTGGCGCAGAGCACGCGCGGCTGACACAGCGCTCGCGCGCCAACGGCAACCTCAATCTTGTGCTGTTTTTCGGGGCAGTGGCAGCTCTCACCGTCGCCAGTGTGCGCGGCGAGCTGCTTTGGTATGTGCCGGCAGCCGGGCTGGGGATCGCCTTTATCGTGGCGCTGGCCAACTTCCAACGGCTCAAACAGCAGGTGGGCCGTGCGGCCGCGCTGGTGGCGATCAATGCGGAGGGAGTAGAGCGCATCGCCCGCAACTGGCCGGCGCTGCCGCCTCCTCCCAACTTGGAGCCGCCGCCGGAGGAAACGGATGCAGCCGCCGGCAGCGGCGCCACATTGGATGCAGCTACGGCGGCTGATCTGGATCTGCTGGGGGTTGCAAGCTTGCAGCATCTGCTCAACACGCCCACCACGCCGGTGGGCCAGACTGCCCTGCACACGTGGATTCTGCAGCCGGCGGCGCCCGCTGCCGTTGCCGCACGCCAGAATGCAGCGCGCGAGTTGGGGCCGCAGCTTATCCTGCGCGAGGAGATAGGCGTAGCGGGCAGGCTGTTGGGGCCGGCGCAGTCGCATTACGAACGGTTCGTGGCCTGGGCCGAGAGCGCACCCTGGCTGCAGAAGGCGCCTGGCTGGCTGTGGGCGGCCCGTCTGCTGCCACTGGCGGCGCTGGGGCTGGCTATCGCCGCCTGGTATGGCCAGCCTGTTTACTGGCCGTTGGCAGGCGTGCTCCTGGCCAATCTGGCCATCACACTCACCATAGGCCGGCGCGCAGCCGATACCATTGCCCAGGTGGAAGCGCAGCAGGAGGTGTTTACAGCCTATGCGGGGCTGTTTGCGCTGCTGGGCGAGCAGTCGTTCAGCGCACCCGCCCTGCGCCATGTGCAGGAGAGATTGTGGACGGGAGCCGGTAAAGAAGTAGGCAGCAGCGGTGCAGAGACAAGCGGACGGGCGGACAAAATGATGCTGCGCCTGGCGCGGCTGATGCCGCTGGCCGCCATCCGGCGCTGGGTGCTCTTTTTTCCAGTGGAGGTGGCGACGCTGTGGAACTTCCACCTGCTGTGGCTGCTGGAGCGCTGGCAGGCGGAGGCAGGCGGCAGCGTGCGCGGCTGGCTGGCGGCGCTGGGCGAGATGGAAGCGCTGCTGGCGCTAGCGACCCTTCACCATGATCACCCCACCTGGAACTTTCCCGAACTGGACGACAGCCCGCAAGCCGAGCGCACGCCGCAGATCGCAGGCAGCAATATTGCCCATCCGCTGCTGCCGCCCGACCGTGCGGTGGGCAACAATATTGCCATAGGGCCGCCAGGTTCGTTCCTACTGGTGACGGGGTCGAATATGAGCGGCAAAAGTACGCTGCTACGCGCCATCGGCGTCAACTGTGTGCTGGCGCAGATGGGCGCGCCGGTCTGCGCCGATCGACTGCGGCTGCCGCCGCTGGCAGTCGCCTCCAGCATGCGCGTGCAGGATTCGCTGGCACGCGGCGAGTCGTTTTTTATGGCCGAACTGCGCGGGTTGAAGGCGGTGGTGGATTTAGCGGACGCCCACCAGGAAGGCGATAGACCGCTGCTCTATCTGCTGGACGAGATTTTGCAGGGAACCAACACGGCGGAGCGGCAGATTGCAGCGCGGCACATCATCCGCCGGCTGGTGGACGCTGGGGCCATCGGCGCCGTCTCCACGCACGATCTGACGCTGGCAGCGGCGCCGGAACTGGCTGCCGCCGCCAATGCCGTCCACTTCACCGAGTCCTTCACGCGCGGGCCGCAGGGGCCGGCCATGCGCTTTGACTTCAAGCTGCGCGCAGGCGTCGCCACCTCCACCAACGCGCTCAAGTTGATGGAGTTGATTGGGCTGGCGTAAACGCACTACGCCAGTTAGACCACCGCCTTCACCAGTCGCCAAACCAAATACCTTGCTGTACCTAGCCCAATCGGCAGCAGCAAAATTGCTGTTAAGCCAAACCACAAGAGATTTCCCGCCGACTGTGGCCGTTTTCCCGCCAGCGCAAGTTGTTGTGCTGGACTATGCGCCACATCCTGCGCTGCAACTTGCGGCAACACGGCGGCAGCGGACGGTTGAGCGGGTTGCGTCAGTTGTGGTGGTTGTAGCGGTTGTGGTGGTTGCAACGGTTGCAACGGTTGCAACGGCATAATCGTTGCGGCCTCGCCGCTTCGGGGGCAAACAGCAGCAAAAACAAAACGAATCCCGCAGCCGCAATAGTGCCGGCCCCAAGGAGAGAAAAAGTGCGCGCAGCGACGCTCCCGCGCCGGCGCGAGTGCAGCAAGCTCATACGTGTATCCTTTCTGGACTACAAAGCAATTAGATGGATGAAGGATGCGGGCAAGAACGCCTGCCGCAGCAAATGCAAAAAACCGCCAGGTGGCGGGCGACGCAGGATTTACCCTGACACTCAGCCCTCCTCTCTCCAAGAAGGTGGCACAAGCGAACATGCCGGAGGGTAATCGGGCTTGACGACGCTGCACTTGCGCGCATAACGCCATCCTACCGTTGCGGGTCAGCGCCGGACTGTCAGCACATGGCTGCACCACCGGCTTCCCCCATTCTGCATCGTGGCATCCGGGCCATCGACGCACCTGCACGTACTATTGTATTACGAACCAGGTGCAGTATACTTGCCTGCAAATGTAATATCAATTGCAAAAGAAACGAGATTCCAGCATGGCTAAGCAGCAGAAGTTGATCGAGATTGACTATCCGGACTTTGGAAGTGGCGCGCCGCCGGCGGCGGCCACCGGCGCCGAGTTAGAGGAGCGCATCGCAGCCTTGCGCGCGGCGATGGCAGCGCAGAGGCTGACCCACATGATCGTCTATGGCGACCGCGAGCACTTTGCCAACCTGACCTACCTGACTGGTTTTGATCCCCGCTTTGAAGAAGCGCTGCTGATCGTGCGCGAGACGGGCAAACCGCTGCTGGTGGTGGGCAACGAATGTGAAGGTTATATGGGCGTCAGTCCGCTGATCGCGCAAGGCAAGCTGCGCAGCGAGCGATTTCAATCTTTCTCGCTGCTCAACCAGCCGCGCGGGCAGAGCCGCCAACTGGCCGCCATTTTGGGCGACGAGGGTGTCCATCTCAACGCCAAAGTGGGCTGCGCCGGCTGGAAATACTTCAGCAGCGCCGAGCATCCGGCGGGTCGCCACGCCATCGACCTGCCCGCCTATCTGGTGGACAGCCTGCGGGATCTGGCGGGCTATGCCAATGTCGTCAACGCCACGGCAACCCTGATGAACCCCAGCGACGGGCTGCGCGCCATTTGCAGCGCCAACGAGATTGCCGCCTTTGAATACAGCAATGTGCAGGCGTCGGAAGGGCTGAAGCGGATGCTGCTCGGTCTGCGCGAGGGGATGAGTGACTTTGAGGTGGTGCAGTTGGCTCAGATCAATGGGCTGCCGCTGGCTTGCCACCTTACCTTGATCACCGGTAGCCGCAGCGGGCTGGGGATGGCAAGCCCGGACGGAACGATTATACGCCGGGGTGAGCCGCTGGCCACCAATCTCAGCTATTGGGGCAGCAACTGCTGCCGCGCCGGCTGGGTGGCGGAAACGGCAGCCGATCTGCGGGCGCCGGCGCAGGAGTATGTCGCCGCCTTTGCCGGCCCTTACTTTGCCGCACTGGCGGAGTGGTTCGGTCTGCTGCGGCTGGGCCAGACGGGCAGCGTGCTGGCCCACTTGATCGAAGAGCGACTGCCCTATGCCCAGTTCGGCATCTTTCTTAACCCTGGCCACCTGATCCACCTTGACGAGTGGCTGAGTTCCCCCATCTACGCCGGTTCGCAGGAGACTATTCGCTCCGGCATGGTAATCCAGGTAGACGTGATCCCCAGTTCGCCGGTCTACTTCTCGACACGCATGGAGGATGGCCTGGCGATTGCCGACGCCGCGCTGCGCCAGGAGTTGGCCGCCGCCCATCCCGGCTGCTATGCCCGCTGCCGGGCCCGCCGCCGCTTTATGCAGGAGACGCTGGGCATCGAGCTGCCGGAGGAAGTGCTGCCTCTGTCGAATCTGATGGGGATTGTGCCCCCGTTTTTGCTGCGTCCGCAAACAGTGTTGGCGTTGCGCTAGAATTCCACACAGTTTATTGATTATTTCTGTTGTTAAACGAACGTTAACTTTATAATAAAATTGCCACTAGCACAGTTAAACAGTCTGTGGTAGAAACAGAGGCAACTCTCACGTTTGACCGGGCGCAAGACCGGCTGCACACAAAAACCGGCGGCGCGCAAGTTCAAGGGTCTTGCATAAACTCGTTCGTTAACAGAACAATCAATTCAGGAGGAAAGCTATGACGCAGAAGCGGCATCACTTAATGCACGCAGCACTGCTTGGCGCGCTGATTTTGGCAATGGCCGGCTGTACAGTTCCCGCTGCACCGGCGGCCCCAGCGACGGAAGCGACAGCCGCCGCGGTGACTGAGGTTGCCACGGAAGCTGCTGCCGGCACGGAGATGGCGGCGCCGGCCGGGATGGAGGAATTGGTGGCGGCAGCGCAGGCGGAAGGACAACTGACCACGATCGCCCTGCCGCATGACTGGTGCAATTATGGCGAAGCGATCCAGGGCTTTCAGGACAAATACGGGATCACCATCAACGAGTTGAATCCCGATGCCGGCTCCGGCGATGAGTTGGAAGCCATCAAGGCCAACAAGGATAACCAGGGGCCGCAGGCGCCGGATGTGATCGACGTCGGCTTTGCCTTTGGGCCGCAGGCCAAGGACGAAGGGCTGATCCAGCCGTACAAGGTCAGCACTTGGGACAGCATCCCCGAAGATGCCAAAGACCCCGACGGCTACTGGTATGGCGACTACTACGGCGTCATGTCCTTTATGGTCAACAAGGATATTCTCAGCGAGGCGCCGCAAACCTGGAGCGACCTGCTGAAGGATGAGTATAAGGCGTCAGTGGCGCTCTCCGGCGACCCGCGCACATCCAACCAGGCCATCCTGGCGGTGCAGAACGCCAGCCTCGCCAACGGCGGCACGCTGGAGGACCCGACGCCCGGTCTGGAGTTTTTCGCTCAACTCAACAGCAAGGGCAACTATGTGCCGGTCATCGCCAACAACGCACTGGTGGCGCGCGGCGAGACGCCGATCCGCATTACCTGGGATTACAACGCGCTGGCCGGGGCTGATTCCTTTGAAGGCAACCCGCCGGTCGAAGTTGTCGTGCCCAGTGACGCCCGCATTGCCGGCGTTTATGTGCAGGCCATCAGCGCCTATGCGCCCCATCTGAATGCGGCCAAGTTGTGGATGGAATATCTGTATTCGGATGAAGGCCAACTGCTGTGGATGAAGGGCTACTGCCATCCGATCCGCGAAGCCGACCTGCGCGAGCGCGGTGTGGTGCCGGAAGAGCTTTCGGCAAAGCTGCCCGATGTGAGCGGGGCGGTCTTCCCGACCGTCGAGCAGTTGGTGCAGGGTAAGGACACCATCACAAGCCAGTGGGACAGCGTCGTGGGCGTAGAAGTGAAGGACCAGCAGTAAACCGAACGCTGCCGGCAAAAATCGACACAGCAGGGTGTCTTCACGACACCCTGCTGTGTCGCACTGATCCACCATACAACTGGAGGTCGCCGCAGATGGCCGCCACTGTCACAGCGTCACCTGGCGCCGCACCACCCCGCCGCATCAACTGGGCCTGGCTTGGGGTGCTGCCTTTTTTTATTTTTGCCATCCTTTTTATCTTTATCCCATCAGCGTCGTTGTTTATCGACAGCTTTCGCACGCCGGCAGGCGGCTTCACCCTGGAGCACATTGCCGGGTTGACCCGACCGCCCATCCCCCAATCCTACTGGCTGAGCATTCGCATCAGCGCAGTGACGGCGCTAGGCGGTGGCTTGCTGGGCTTCCTGCTGGCCTATGCACTGACAATGGGCAATTTGCCCCACTGGCTGCGCCCGGTCACGCTTACCTTTGCGGGCGTGGCCTCTAACTTCGCCGGCGTGCCGCTGGCCTTTGCCTTTATCTCCACACTGGGCCGAACAGGCTTTATCACGGTTATTCTGCGTGACATGTTTGGGGTCAACATCTACGACGCCGGGTTCAATCTCTACAGCTTCGCTGGGTTGAGCTTAACCTATATGTATTTTCAGTTCCCGCTGATGCTGCTCATTATGGTGCCCGCCATCGAGGGGCTGAAGCGTGAGTGGCGCGAGGCGGCGGAGAACCTCGGCGCCTCGGCCGGACAATATTGGTGGCGCATCGGGCTGCCAATCCTGCTTCCTTCGCTGCTGGGTACAATGCTGCTGCTCTTTGGCAACGCCTTTGGCGCCTATGCCACCGCCTATGCCCTCACCGGCGGTCAACTCGACCTGATTACAATTGAAATCGGCGCACAGATGCGTGGTGACGTGCTGCGCAACCCCAATCTTGGCTATGCCATGGCTTTGGGCATGGTCGCCATCATGGCTATCTGCATCCTTGGCTACACCCTGCTGCAGCGGCTGTCGGAACGCTGGTTAAAATAAAGGGATTGGCATGCACAAAGGGACGGGTATGAAGCGCTTCAGCTGGTTTGCATGGCTCTGGTTTATGATCGGAGCCGTCTACTTTATCATCCCCCTGTGGGGCACGTTTGTCTTTTCGCTGCAAAAGCAGCGCGGTGTGTTGAGCTTTGCCGCTTACCAATCTGCGTTTGCCGACCCCAACTTTTGGGAGAGTTTTCTATTCTCCAACCTCATGGCACTGCTTACTATCATGGCCAGCCTGCTGTTGATTGTGCCTACAGCCTACTGGGTGCGGCTGCGGCTGCCGCGCCTGCGGCCAGTGGTCGAGTTTATCACGCTGCTGCCTTTTGTGATTCCGCCCATCGTCCTCGTGTTTGGCTTTCTAAAGAGCTACAGCCAGCCGTTCACGCTCTTCGGCATTCCGCTTTTCCCTTCGCTGACCAGCAACACCCTGCTGACCAACTTCTTGCTGGTCATGGGCTATACCGTGCTGGCGCTGCCCTATATGTATCGTGCAGTGGACAATGGTCTGCGAGCGATGGATGTGGCGACGCTGACCGAGGCGGCGCAGAGTCTCGGTGCAGGCTGGGGCACCATTCTGTGGCGGGTCATCATGCCCAATTTGCGTTCGGCGCTGCTGAGTGGGGCGCTGCTGACCTTTGCCATCGTGGTAGGTGAACTGGCCATCGCCACCTTTCTGGCGCGTCCGGCCTTTGGCCCATACCTGGCGCTGCTGGGCAACCACCGCGCCTATGAACCGGCGGCATTGGCAATTGTCAGCTTTGGCCTCACCTGGCTGGCGATGGGACTGATCAACCTGGTCACGCGCGGCACGCAAGCCGAAAGCATTGTTACAGGCGCACACTAAATGGCTCTTTGCCCCATTGAAACGGTGAAACGGTATGGCATTCTTGGAATTGAGCGGCGTACGCAAGATTTTCCCCAACGCATCCAGTGCCGCGGTGGAGAGTTTTGATCTGGCGGTCGAGCGTGGAGAGTTCATCTCGTTTTTGGGGCCGAGCGGCTGCGGCAAGACGACGACGCTGCGCATGGTGGCGGGCTTTGAAACGCCGACCGCCGGCAGCATTCTGATGGACGGACGCGATATTACAACTGTGCGCCCCAACCAGCGCAGTATTGGCATGGTCTTCCAGTCCTATGCCCTTTTTCCCAATATGACGGTGGCGGGCAACATCGGTTTCGGCATGTCGGTGGCGCACATGCCGAAAGACGAAATCCAGCAGCGGGTGCGAGAAATGCTGGCATTGATCAAACTGGAGGCGCTCGGCAGCCGCTATCCCTACCAACTCTCCGGCGGGCAGCAGCAGCGGGTTGCCCTGGCACGTGCCCTGGCCATCCGCCCGCAGCTTCTGCTGCTCGACGAGCCGCTGTCGGCGCTGGACGCCAAAATTCGCGTGGCGTTGCGCACCGAGATCCGTGCCATCCAACGCCAGTTGGGGATCACCACCATCTATGTGACGCATGACCAAGAGGAGGCGCTCTCCCTCTCCGACCGTGTGGTGGTGATGAATCAGGGTGTGGTCGAGCAGGTAGGGGCGCCGTTTGAAATTTATAATTTTCCTAAAACGGCCTTTGTCGCGTCATTTGTCGGCACGCTTAACGTCGTCGACGCCACCGTAGTCGACCCCAATACAGGGGCGCTGGAGGTGGCGGGCCAGCGTATTTATGCACTGCCGCCCTTGGCCGGACGCAGCGCCGGCCAAACGGTTAAGTTGGCGCTGCGCCCTGAACTGTTTTCGCCCGACTCGACCGGACTGCACGACGAAAACTGCCTCACCGGTACAGTCGAAAATGTCATTTTTCTAGGGGCAGTTGTCCGCATCCATCTGCGTGTCGGCGAGACGCTGCTGCTAATGGACGAGTTCAACAACCCAAATCTATCCGTCCCGGCGCTCGGCGCCACGATCCATCTCTACTTTCAGCGTGAAAACTGCCTGCTGCTCGTCCAGTAAAGTGGCGCCAAAGCCACCAGGTATGGCGCACGTTACTTTATATAAATTCCACCAGTGGCGCGCCCTGCTTAAAATGCTGCTAACCGTGCTGCTAATGCTGCTGGCGCTGCTGCCGGCCGGCTGCACGCCTGTTCTGCGCCCGCTGGACCGCCAACTGGCCGGCGTGGTGACTGATCCCAGTGCGCCGCTGGCCAGCCTGGGGGTGGCTGTCGTCGCGCGCGGGCAGATTATCTACGAAGGCTATTGGGGCTATCGCAGCATTGACAACGCTGCACCGCAGCACAGTCTGGCGGTGACGCCCGCCACCAGGTTCCGCGTGGCGTCGATCTCGAAGGTCGTCACCGCGCTGGGAGCGATGCAGTTGGTCGAGCAGGGCAAGCTACCGCTGGACAGCGACATCAGCGACTATCTTGGCTTTCGCCTGCGCAACCCGCACTACCCCGATCGGCCCATTACGGCGCGGATGCTGCTGAGCCACACATCTTCGCTGCGCGACGCCGGTTTCTATGCGCTGCCGCTGCCCTACACGCTGGCCGATTTGTTGACGCCGGGCGGCGTTTACTATGCCGGCGGCGCACATTTCGCCGCACCGGCTGCCGGGACAGATCGGGCGCCGGGCGTGTTTTTCAACTATGCCAACCTCAACTATGGCGTTTTGGCCACGGTCATGGAAGCGGCGTCGGGTGAACGCTTTGACCGCTATATGGCCGGCCATCTATTGACCCCATTGGGCATCGACAGCGGCTATACGCTGATGGATCTGCCTGACGGCGCGCTGGCTCAAGTGGCCACACTCTACCGCAAGCAGACGCCAACAGGGCCGTGGGTGGCGCAGCAGGACGATGTGCACAGTGCGCAGCGGCCCATGCGCGACTACAGCATACCAGGTGACGCCGGCCCGCTGCTGAGCTTGCCCCTGCCGGACGGGGCCAGCAGCCGTAATCAGGTACAGGGCTATCAGGTACACCGATACACAGTAGGGAGCAACGCTACGATCTTTGCCCCCTACGGCGGGCTGCGCCTCTCCGTACGCGAGGTAGCCAGGCTGATCCAGCTCTTCCTCGACGATGGCAGCTATGGCGGCCGGCAGCTTTTTGCGCCGGGCACGCTGCGACAGATGCTGCACGAGCAGTGGCGGTACGATCCCCATACCATGAACGGCGACACCAGTTCCGGGCGCTACCGCGCCTGGGGGCTGGGCTTGCAGCACACCACGGCGACATACGATGAGCTGGGCGGCGACCGCCTGGCAGCCAACAGCCTGGCTACCTTTTGGGGCCATCGCGGTGAAGCCTATGGGCTGTTGGGCGGCATGTGGTTTGACCCGCAGCGCAAAGTGGGCATTGTTTATCTGATCGGCGGCGTGGGCGATGATCCCTATCTGCACCCAGGCGTTTACTCCTCACTCTACCGCTGGGAAGAGGTCATCCAGACGGCGCTGCTGCAGGAAGTTGAGGGCCAGCACCTGCCGGACAGAAGTAAGTGATCAAGATTGCGGGCCAAGAAGTTTCTACGTGGCAGGCACTGCGGGCGAAGGGACGGGTTGTAAAACCGTGGTAGACTAAACGTGAAACCGTTTCTCAGCGGCGCATCCCTACGCAGGCCATAGAAAGGATGATTGGCTATGCATGTTGTGGTGATTGGTGGCAAAGGCCATGTCGGCACTTATCTGATTCCACGCCTGGTGGCGGCGGGACATACGGTGACCAATGTCTCGCGTGGCGAGCATCTGCCGTATCAGCCGCACCCGGCTTGGGCGCAGGTGAGGCAGGTGACGCTAGATCGCACGGCCACCGAGGCGGAAGGCCTTTTCGGCGAGCGCATCTGTTCTCTGGATGGCGACGTTGTGATCGACATGATCTGCTTTACGCTGGCGAGCGCCCAGCATCTGGTGGAGGCGCTGCGCGGCCGCGTACAGCAGTTTCTCCACTGCGGCACGATCTGGGTGCATGGCCCCACCGTGGCGGCGCCTACCCGCGAAGAGCAGCCGCGCCATCCCTTTGGCGAATACGGCAAACAAAAGGCAGCCATCGAAGCCTATTTACTTGGCGAGGCGCGGCGCAGCGGATTCCCCGCCGCAGTCCTGCACCCTGGCCATATTGTTGGCCCCGGTTGGAACCCGCTCAACCCTGCCGGCCACTTCAACCCGGCAGTCTTTGCGCAGTTGGCAAGCGAGGAGATGGTGACGCTGCCCAACTTTGGACTGGAAACAGTGCACCATGTGCATGCCGACGATGTGGCGCAAGCGTTTATGGGCGCAATCAACCATTGGGGCGCGGCGATGGGCGAAAGTTTTCACGTCGTGTCGCCGCAGGCGCTGACGCTGCGCGGCTATGCGGAAGCGATGGCCGCATGGTTCGGCAAGACGCCGGTTTTGCGCTATCTGTCCTGGGATGAATACCGCAGCACGGTCAGCCCCGAAGAGGCGCAGGCCACCTGGGATCACATCGCCCACAGCCCGAACTGCAGCATCGCCAAAGCGCAGCGGCTGCTGGATTACCAACCGCGCTACAGCTCGCTGCAGGCTGTGCAGGAAGCAGTCAGTTGGCTGATCGAGCAGGAGAAGGTGGCGATTCCCGCTCTACCCTAAAACGTAATGGTCAACCCGCCATCCACCACCAGGGTGTGGCCGAACGTTGCGCAATGGCGGCCCCGATCCCATGCCTCGCGCCCGTGACGAGCGCAACGCGCCCAGCTAGTTGACCCGCCAGTTGACCAGCCATACGTTGTCCTTCTAGGCGCTCAGGCTGATACGGAACCGGCAAAGAGCGGGATGCCCGGCCCCAAATCGGCGCACTGGAGCAGTTGGCCCTGCTCCGCTTCGGTTATCACCATCCCCAGTTTACCGGTGGGGTCGAAGGCGACGTTGGTCGGGCAGCGTCCCGGCAGTGGATAGACGGCAGCAACCTGCCCGGCCGGATTGACGGCTTTGACGCAGCCGCCGCTGTAGATTGCCACATACAGCAAACCATCGGCGCCCACTGCCATGCCGTCGGGGCCGTCCGGCAGCTCCCCCACCTCCGCCCAGGGCTGTGCACCGATCCAGCGGCAGCGCTCACTGTCCCAAGCGCCGCGCCACAGCCGTTGCCGATAGGTCTCGGCGACCACCAGCGTGGCGCCGTTGTCCATAAATGCGAGGCCATTGGGGAAGTACAACTGTTCGGCAATTTTGACAAGGGTTCCATCGGGGCGCAGACAGCAGACATAGCCTGCCGGCGTATCGCCGCTATCGCCAGGGCAGGTAAACAGGAGGTTGCCGCTGCGGTCAAACGCCAGATCGTTGGGCATCAGCAGCGGTGCGCCATCAATTTGATCAACGATGATGGTGCTCTGCCCGGCTGCCGGATCATAGCAGCGAACGGCGTTTTGCCCAGCATCGCAGAACCAGGCGCGTCCACGGGCGTCAAAGGCCAACCCGTTGGGCGAGCCACCACAGGTGTGGCGGGTCAGATCGCCATTCGACCAGCGGGTCAGGCAGCCGCCTTCCAACTCGACAAACCATAAATCGCCATTCGCATCAAACGCCGGCCCTTCGGGAAACTGCAACTGCTGCGCCAGAAGTTTGGGTTCCACTGCTTTTTTCCTTATAAAGCAAATTATTGTGCCAGTTCGTCAGCATAGTAGATCGCGCCATCATGTATAGGGGGCGTCTTTTTTTGTACACGCTGAGGTGTGGCAAACAACGGACAATTGACTGCAGTCTGACAAATACATCTGGGCGATATACTGGAAATCGA
>JBBRBX010000027.1:0-50916 GCA_038205395.1 Caldilineales bacterium | reverse complement strand
GTCGGTCCCTGTGCCCTGTGTTCTGGTCCGCGCGTCCCCCCCCGGGGGGGGGGGGGGGGGGGGGCCCCCCCCCCCCCCGCGCTGCAAAATGAAGCGCCAATAATGTGGCGTTCGAGTTGCTGCTTGTGGTATTCTTTGGCTGCCCGCTTTGATCCGCGGGTCAGGCGATCTGGTTTCGTCTTGCGGGGCGGTTCGTGGAACAACACGAATGACAATGCCGCCGCCGTGGCGCGCAACAGGAACAACCCGAACAACGACAACAACAACAACGGGTTTCGGGTGGTGGTGGGCGCCGTCCATGTTCTTCCGTCCCTTTTCTGGCGTCCTACGCATTGATACAGCGTACAGGCGCGGCCGGCCTGCCCACCACAGCAGGTTCGGTTCCAGCAATGCCGTTTTGCCCAGCGGGCAAACCGGTCGCGGTGAAGGAGAAGAACAGCGCCGGATTCGTCTGGTCTGCACGTGTGGAGGCGGTAATGAGGGGCGCCGCCTGCGTCAGGCGCATATAGAAACTGGGGCGTCTTTGCCGGCGTCCTGCCCCTCACCTGGCTTTTGTCTGCCGCAGCCAACCACCCAGCAGCCGCCCAATTTCCGTCACCATTTTGCTGACGTGTTCATATTGCCCGTTGGTCAGCCACTGCCACTGGTGCACCAGGCGCAGGTAAAGCCGCAGTTGATTTAGGTGCGCGTCGGCAGTCTGTAGATAGTTCAGACGGGTGCGTCCATCGCCGGCGTTGGCCAGGTAGAGGGCCTCCTGGAAGTTGAGCAGCGCATCCTGCAGCCGCTTCGTGACCACAAAGCGCTGCGCCTTGGGAAATCCTTCGCTGCGCGGCAGCAGCCAGGTCAAGAGATCATAGGTGCGGGTAAAGATCACCATGTCATCCATGTGGGACTCCATTTTTGCTTGGGAAAATTTGCTGCTAGCTTATCATCAAGCCGCCAAAGGGAAACGAAGTGCTGCCAGCACGGCGCGTTTTGAGTATCAGGTTGCCGATCGCCTGGCTGAGCTGCAAACGGAACTGGCCGGCATGACCTATCGTCCAGGCCCGTATGTCCACTTTACCATCCACGAGCCAAAACGGCGGAAAATCAGCGCCGCGCCTTTCCGAGATCGAGTAGTGCACCATGCGCTGTGCAATGTGATCGAGCCGATCTTTGAAAAGCGATTTATCGGCGATAGTTACGCCAACCGAGTCGGCAAAGGTACCCATCGGGCGCTGGATCGGTTTCAATCTTTGGCAAAACGCTATCGCTATGTGCTGCGCATGGATATCGTCCAACATTTCGCATCGCTGGACCATGCCGTGCTGCGCAACACAATTGCGCTGGTTGTTCAAGATGTCGAAGTGCTGTGGCTGGCAGATCGGATTTTGGCAAGCGGCGCAGGGGTCTTGGCCGATGAGTATGATCTGGTATATTTTGCCGGCGACGATCTGTTTGCAGCCGTCCGGCCGCGTGGCCTGCCGATTGGCAACCTGACGTCGCAGTTTTGGTCAAATGTCTATATGGATCGCCTGGACTGGTTTGTGGTCTCTGCCCTTGGCTGCCACAACTATTTACGTTACGTAGATGACTTTGCCCTCTTTTCCAACAGCAAACAGGAACTGTGGCAGTGGAAGCAGGAAATTGTGCACTTTCTGGCGCAATTGCGGCTGACAATTCATTTACCGTCAGCCCAGGTGCAGCCGGTGGCGGCTGGTGTCCCCTGGCTGGGGTTTATCGTTTTTCCGACACATCGGCGGCTGAAGCATCGCAATATCGTCAACTTCAGCCGGCGTTTTGCACAGCTGTTGGACGCCTACCAAGCACATAGGAGCAGTTTTGCCGAGCTTGATGCCGCCGTGCAAGGTTGGATCAACCACGTGCGCTATGGAGACACATGGGGGTTGCGCCGCTCTCTTCTTCAGCAGCGCAACCTTGCTCGTGGACGTTTTGCGCCGCGCTGAGTATCCGCCGTGTTTCCCAAGCAGCTTTTACTTTGATCCCCACTTCTCCCGCACCAATTCCGCGCTGGCAGCCAGCCAGCGGTCGTGGCCGAAAATCTCCAGCGTGATCTTGCCGTCGTAGCGAAAGTCCTGCAGCCCGCGCAGTTCGTGCGGCAGGTTGATGCCGCCCTGGCGCGGCGCACCAAAGGGCAGATGGTCGTCGTCGCTGCCGTCGTTGTCGCTGATGTGGACGTGGACCAGCCGGTCGTTGAGCGCAAACAGATACTCGCGCGTCATGCTGCGCGCAGTCTTGACGTTGCCGTGGCCGATGTCAAAGGTGAGCTTTAGCCCCGGCAGGCGAAAGAAGATCTCGCGGAAATGCTTGAGCTGGTGGCGGTTGTCCGAGCCATTCTCCAACGTAACGGCCACGCCGCACGCGTCCCCATGCTTGAGCAGGATGGTGTAGGCCTGGCGATAGTACTCGTACCCCTGCTCTTCGTCCAGAAAGGAAGGCCAGCCGAGAAAGTGCGTGGTGCACAGCGGCGCCCCCAGCCCCTGCGCCACGTCGATGCAGCGGCGCAGTTCGTCGATGGCGGCCTGGCGCACCAGCGGCGACGGGTTCTGGATCGGCAGATAGGGCGCGGCGTGCGCCACCACCTCCAGCCCGGCGTCGCCGATGGCAGCGGCCACCTGCTTCCAATCGTGGCCGTCCGGCATGGCGGCGGGGGCCTCAATGGTCAGGTCGATAAAATCCAGCCCCATCTCGGCAATGTGCTGAATTTCCGTCATCAACGGCCGGCGTGGGTTGTTCATGGCGCCAAGCTGCATGGCTGTGTTTCCTTTCGCTGGTTTCTGGTTTTTGCTTTTCGGTGGTTCCTGGTTATTGGCGGTCGGCGGCTGCGCGAGTGGGGGCGGGCCACAACAGGCGGCCGCCCAGCGCGATTAGCAGGGCCAGCCCGCCCAGCATGGCGACCATTCCCCAGCCGGGCGCCAGGGGGTGGCGGTAGAGTGCGGCGATCTCGGGCAGCACGCGCAGAAATTGCACGACCGGCACAACGGCTGCCGCCGCGCACAGCAGCAGCACGGCCCCCCCGGCGAGCCGCCGCGGCAGCAGCGCCAGCAGCGGGCTGAGGGCGACAGCCGCCAGGCAGAGGACGATGGCCGCCGTCTGCTGCTGGAATTCGGGCGTCAGCAGCCGCGCCGGCGCCCAGGCCGGCGGCAGCAGGTTGAGCGCCGCCGCAATCGCCAGCGCAAGCTGCAGGGCGAGCAGCAGCCCATCGACCAGCGCCCCCTTGCCCAGCGCCCCCTTGACCAGTGCCCCCTTTACCAGTGCCCCCTTTACCAGTGCCCCAGTGGCCGGCAGGTGCGGCCAACGCAGTTCCGCCCGCCAGCTGCACAGGCTGAGCGCCAGGCTGGCCGCCACCAGCGGCAGGTAAAAGCCCTCGCGCCAGAGGCTGATGGCCCCGCCGCGCACCTGGGGCAGAAACTTGACATATTCGCCCAAGTCCAGCCCCAGAATGGCCAGCCCCGCCGCACGGTGATCCACCCACGGGCCAACATAGCCCGCCAGCGCCAGCAGGGCGCCGGCCAGGAGCAGCAGGCGCAGCGCAGGCGATAACGGCTGTGCTGCTTGCGCCGGCGCGGACGCCTGCGCGCCCGATGCGGTCATGGCGTGCGTCCGGCGGCGGCGAGCCGGCGCTGGTGGCGGGCCTCGCCCGCTTCCAGCAGCCGCAGCCCTTCTTCGCTGTCGATGTGCAGCGGCGGCACGCGCGACGGGCGGCGGCTCTCGTCGAGCGCCACATAGACAAAGTAGGCCTCGTTGGTCAGCAGCCGTTCTCCCGTCAGCAGATGTTCCGCCTCCACGCGCAGGGCCACCTCAATGCTGGTGCTGCCCACCCAGGTGATATGGCCGTGCACATGCAGCAGCCGCCCCAACAGCACCGGCTGCAGAAAATTGACGCTGTCCACCGTGACGGTGACGGCGGGCCGGCGGGCGTGGCGGGCGGCGATAATCCCACCGCATTCATCGCACAGCTTGAGGATGACGCCGCCATGCACGTTGCCCATGCTGTTGGAATGTTCGGGCTGCATAAACATTGTCAGCGTCAGCTCGGTTTCCGCCGCGCTGCGTGCTTCCAGCGCAGGTGATCCGCCCATTTGCATGTTGATGCTCATCGTTTCCTGTTCTTCTGCATTGCTGCTCTTTGATTGCATTTCATGTTCAGCCGCTTCAGCCTACAACAGCTTGGCGTAGGCGGCCAACAACTGCTGGGCGCTGCGCTGCCAGGTGAACTGGGCGGCGTGCTGCTGCCCGGCCGCGGCCAGATTGGCGGCCAGCGTCGCATCGGTGGCCAGCCGCACGATGCCGTCTGCGATGCTCTCCACTGCCTCCGCCTGCACATAGAGGGCGCCGGGTCCGCCCGCTTCGGGCAGGCACGAGTTGTCGCCCGTCAGCACGGGCGCGCCGCAGGCCAAGGCTTCGACAATCGGCAGGCCAAAGCCTTCATACAGCGATGGGTAGGCAAAAAAGGCCGCCCCGCTGTAGAGCGCCGGCAGGTCGGCGTCGGCGATAAAGCCGGGGAAGTGGACATGCTCCGCCAACTGCAGCGCCTGCACGCGGGCAAAAATTTCCTCGTACAGCCAGCCTTTGGCGCCGCCGATCACCAGGCAGTGCGGCAGCCGCGCCGCGGCGCGCGCGGCGGCAAAGGCCTCAATCAGCCGCACAAAGTTCTTGCGCGGCTCCAGCCGGCTGAGCGCCAGAATATAGGGACGGTCATCCAGCCCATAGCGGCGGCGCACGGCGGTCAACTGCGCGGCCGCACGCACGGGGCGAAAATGGGCGTGGTCGACGGCTCCCTGCACGACGCTGATGCGCTCCGGCGCCACCCCCCACTGTTCGCTCAGGTCGTGGGCGGTGTGCAGGCTGTCGGCAATCAAGGCGTCGGCGCGGCGCACGCTGCGCGGGACGGCGACGTTGAGAAAGCGGTGCAGGCTGGGCATGGCCGCATTGGGATAGAAGAGAAAGGCCAGGTCGTGGATGGTCAGCAGGGTGCGGCGGGCGCGGCTGGGGGCCAGGACAAAATCGGTGGCATGAAACAGGTCCAGCGGGCCGCCGGTAAACCACTCCACGCGCGGCAGCGGCGCATCCAACCGGTGCCACAGCCGCACCAGGTTGCGTTCGCTCAGCGGCGTGCTGTGCAGGGGCAGCGGCGCCTGCCGCCGCTCATCCGCCGTGACCGGCCCGGCGACAAACAGCCGCAGCTCCAGACCGGGAGCGGCTTCGATCAGCGCCGCAATCTGCCCGCGGATGATGCGGCCAATCCCTGCCTGCTGGCGGATGGCCGGGGTGTAATCGATGGCGACGGTGGTCATGCCCGGCTAGGCGTTGCGAAAGGTCCAGAGGCGGTTGACGATAAAGTTCCAGAAAAGCACCACGCCGATGGCCGCGGCAATCGAGAAGTTGTAGTTGATGATCTCGGCCAGCACACTGTTCTGGACAACCGCCAACCAGATCGGGTGCATCAAGTGGCTCACGATTTCGCGCACGACGGCGTTAATGGCCAGGCCGATGAGGCTGACGGCGATAAACTGGCTGATCTGCAGCCAGCGCGCTTTGGAGGCGTTGTAGCGCTGGTCGCCAAAGGTCCAGCGGTAGTTGAGCAAATAATTTTGCAGGACAGCGGTCAAAAAGCCAATGGCATTGGCTGAGGCGTCGGGAAAATGAAAGCCGAAATTGAGAACGTTGGCGATCGTCAGGTGGGTGATCATGCCGGCAGTGCCCACCATGGCGAATTTGATAAAGCGTTTCACTTCGCGGCGATTGTTGTCGCTGATCGGTAATGATTGCAGTGCGCTCAACACAGGACTCCCATTATTTTCTACTCAAGCCGGATGCTGATCCGGGTGCTCATCCAGACAATCGACATGCGCCAGGGCCAGCCACAGGCCGGCTTGCAGCACCATACCCTGCACGAACAAGTTGTCCACCAAATTGTGGACGCTCAGATGGACAAAGACGCCCAGTATACCTACCAACAGCGCCGAACGCCAACGCCCCCAAGCGGTGGACAGCCGCGCGCTGCGCCGCAGCTGCCGCCAGAGCCATACGGCGGTGGTGGCCATCAGCGCGAGATAGGCGGCCAGCCCCACCAGCCCCGTTTCGGCCGCCACATTGAGATAGACGTTGTGGGCGTGTCCCAGCGCGTCCTCCCACTGCGGCAGCCGCACCTGGGGATACATTTGGGCATAGTTGCCCGGCCCGACCCCCAGCCACGGCGCCTGTGCCCACATCCGCTGCGCCGCCACCCAGTGCGCCAGCCGCTCCAGCACCGAAAAATTCTCGTCGGTCAGCGGCTGGCTCAACACATCCGTCAGGCCGAAATAGGCCGGAATATCCGCCAGCCGGGCGGCAACGGGTGCCGGCACGCCGGCGGGGCTGAAGGCGCCGAGCAGCAGCGCCGCGGCCATCAGCAGGGCGGCCAGCGCACTGAGCACGGCGGCCGTGCGGCTGCGCAGCACCAGCACCGCTGCGACCCCGGCGGCGGCCCCCAGCCAGGCGCCGCGGCTCCAGCTCGCCAGCAGCCCGGCGCCAATCAGGAGGGCGGCGGCGCTGAAGTAGAGCGCCCAAATTGCGCCTTGCCGGCGTCCGGCGGCGAGATGCTCGCCCTGCGGCTGCAGCAGCGTCTGCCAGCCCCAGATCGCCAGGCTCAACGCCACAGGCAGCGCCAGCCCCAGATAGCCGCCAAACGGATTCGGCTGGCCAAACGAGCCGTAGGCCCGCATAAAGCGGCCCATGACAATAAAAAAGTCCGGTCCGACGGCAAACCAGAATTGGTAAAGTCCCAGCATAGCTTGCAGCACCGCCCCCAGGATCAAGGCGGCGGCGAGCCATGGCGCTTGCCGTCTTCCCAGGAGAGCCGGCGCCACCAGCAGCAAAACAAGCAATTCGAGCCATTTTATCACTTCGCGGGCTGCTTCAGCGAAATTGGCGGCCCCCCACGCAGACACAATCTGCGCGGCGACATAGACGGCCCCCAAAGTAATGATGGGTGAGAAGCGCAGCGGCAGGCTGCGGCGGCGCGCGCCGTCGAGAAACCAGAGGCCGGCGGCGGCGGCCAGCAGCAGATCGGTGGCGCTGGCGGGGCCAAGGCGGGTGGCGGATGTGACGGGCAGAAGCACGGCCAGCGGCAGGAGGATGAGCCACGGCCGGCGCAGCAGCAGCAGGACGCCGCCAACGCTGCCGATAACTACCAGTAGTTGAGGCAGCGGCAGCAGGGCGATAGCCACGGCCAGCCCGGCCAGCAGGGCCGGCAGCAGGGTGTTCGACAGTCGATTGCTGCGCGTGCGCAGCAGCGCGGAGGATGGGGCTACCGTCATGGCTGCACAGCATACCGCAAGCGGCCGCCAATGCGCGAACTGTTCCAGCCGGATGGATGGGCTTTGGGGAGATTCTGCCCTGCGCGTGACTTATTGGGCTGTGCGGCGTCTACTAAAATGGAACCTACGCGCCTGCGGCGCCGCCACGTCGCTTACTATCGGCTACTGCCAAGGAGAGACTGACTATGTTGCGATTACAAGGCTTTGCCTCGCGCCGGCTTGCTCTGCTGTTGGCGTCCCTGCTGGTGGCCGCCCTATTGGTGGGGCTGCTGCCCCGCATTGGGTTGGGCCAGACAGGCGAATTGTCCAGCAGCGCCTTTGGCCCCGTCCTGTTTACGCTGGAGCTGCCCGCCGGCGAGTGGCCGGCTGATCTGCCGCCTACGGTGGTGCTGCACGCTGCGGTCACCACTGTGGATGAGGCGGCGGAGCAGACGCTCTTTGTCGCCTCCGGCTCCACCGTCGATGTCGCCGCCTTGCAGGCGGCGGGCGCAGAGCTGTCTGTGCTGGATGAGAACAGCGCCGGCAGCGTCTACTACTGGGTGGACGCATCCGCCGAGAACGCCGGCGCGCTGGCTGCGCAGGTGGGTGACATTCTTGTGCAGCGGCCTGGTCTGCTGCTGGTGCGCGCGCCGCTGGCCGCTGAATTGACGTTGATCGAGCAGTTGACCAGCCAGGGGGTTCCCGTCGACCTGCTCGGCGCCGAAGCGATTGCGCCGCCGTCAGCCGATGGGATGCTGGTCGAGGCCGCGGGGGTGACGGCGGCGCGCAACCCCAACGTCGACAGCCTGCTGCCGCGGCTGACGGAGGCGGATCTGCGCGGGCTGGTGGATCGATTGAGCGGGCAGCAGGCGGTGGTGGTCAATGGCGCCGCCGTCACGCTCAATACGCGCTACACCTTTGCCGCCCGCATCCGTGACGCCGAACGCTATGTCTATGAGTACTACCAGACGCTGGGGCTGCCGGTGCGCTATGCCGACTGGACTTATGGCAGCTACAGCGGGCGCAACGTGGTGGCCGAGGTGCGCGGGGCGCTGACGCCGGAGAAGGTGCTGCTGGTGGGCGGCCACCTGGACAATATTTCGCAGATTCCCTATACGACTGCGCCGGGGGCGGACGACAACGGCACGGGCACGGCAGCCACTCTTTTGATCGCACGCCTGCTGAAAACCTACCAGCCGGATGTGACCGTGCGGTTTGTGCATTTTACCGCCGAGGAGCAGGGCCATTGGGGGAGCAAGGTATATGCCGCCCAGATGCGGGCGCGCGGTGAGCAGGTGATCGGCTTTATCGACCTCGACATGATCGGCTGGGACGGCAACAGCGACCGGGTGGTCGAGATTCACACCGGCAGCGGCCCCAAGTCCAATGCGTTGGGGACGGCCTTCCTGGAGCGCAACACGCGCTATGCGTTGGGTCTGAACTTCGAGCGCAAGAGCACGACCGCCAGCCGTTTTTCGGATCACTCGTCATTCTGGGATCAAGATTATGCTTCGTTTATGATCATTGAGAACTTCTTTGACGATGCTATCGCGCGTGACCGCAATCCGTGGTATCACAACACAGGCGATCTGCCGGCGCGTGTGGACTTCAACTATGTGGCGCGCATCGGCCGCCTGGCGCTGGCGGTGGTGTATGAGTTGGGCGGCTACAAGCCTGCCGGCGCCCCCACGCCGACACCTACCTTGACCCCGGCGCCCACACCGACCCCGACGCCCGACCCTGGCGGCTGCAGCAATCTGCTCGTCAACGGCGACTTTGAGAGTGTCGGTGGCTGGTCGTTTGGCTCCACACCGTATCCCGCACGCTACGTGACCAGCCCTGTCTACAGCGGTCTGCGTGCGGCAGGATTGGGGATTCCGGCCGGCGTGGCAAATCGGCTGGCGCATTCGTCGGCCTACCAGAGGATCACCATCCCGGCCACAGCGCCGGCGCCGGTCGTGCTGCGCTTTGCGCGCAACAGCGGCGGTGCGGCGGACGGGGTTGATTATCGAGAGGCGCTGCTGCTCAACACGAATTACGGCTATTTGGCGACGCTGGAGCGCAGCTATGCGGCAGGCGACAACAATTGGGTGGAGCGCACCTATGATTTGACGGCCTATCGCGGGCGCACCGTGGTGGTTTACTTTAATGTGTACAACAACGGCAGCGGCGCCCAGATGTGGAACACGGTTGACCAGGTCAGCTTGGGCGGCTGCACAAACGGGTCGTCTGCGGTGGGGGAGGACGGCCAGCCGGCGCCCGCGCCTGTAGTTGACCCGGCGCTGGCGGGTGGAATGCTGTACCTGCCGGACGTGCGCCAGTAAAAAAACGCACACCTCCGGACAGTTTTCTGTCCGGAGGTGTGCCGTGGCGGAGAGGGAGGGATTTGAACCCTCGAGGGTGTTTAGCCCTACCCGTTTTCGAGACGGGCGCACTCGGCCGAGCTATGCGACCTCTCCTTAGATGCGGGACGATATCCCAGAACTACAAAGGACAATTTTACTGTATAGGCCGCGGATTGGCAATTTTTGCCCATGCCGCAAGATGCGCCCCTCCTTGCAGCCCGCTTGCACGCCTGCTGCATAGATGATACGATTGTGCAAGCTTTGCAAACTGCTGCAGGGTCACGCTGTTGAAAATTTCAGTTCAAAAAGGTAAGAGTGATCAATGTCTTCTGAAGTGCCTGCCACGTCTTCGGCCGAGTATCAGGGCTGGAAATCCATCGTCGCCAAGTATCAGACCCCCAGCATCGGCGTCAGCGCCTGGCAACTGATGAATTCGTTTGGCGGCCTGTTTGTTTGTTGGGTGCTCATGTATTTCAGCCTCAACGTTGGCTATTGGCTGACCCTGCTGCTTGCCATCCCCGCAGCCGGTTTTCTCGTGCGCATCTTTATCATCCAGCATGACTGCGGCCATGGTTCCTTTTTCAAATCACGCCGTGCCGCCGACATCACCGGCGCGGTCTGCGGTGTCTTTACGCTGGTGGCGTATAAGTACTGGCGCAAGCAGCATGCTATCCATCATGCCCACCATGCCGAGTTGGAAGAGCGCGGGGTCGGTGATGTGTGGACGATGACGGTGGATGAGTATGTGGCGGCGCCGCGCTGGAAGCGGCTCGGCTATCGCGTTTTCCGCAACCCCTTGTTTCTCTTTGTCTTGGCCCCCGCCCTCAACTATCTTGTGCTGGAACGCTTCCCCCTTGCCGCCAAGCCCGAATGGCGCGGCGGTGAGAAAGCTTCGGTCTGGTGGAACAATCTTGCCATCGCGACGATTCTTGTCGTCATGTCGCTGTGGATCGGCTTTGGGACAGTGGTGGCGATTCATCTGCCGGTGGTGATCATTGCCGGTTCGGTGGGCACATGGCTCTTCTATGTGCAGCACCAGTACGAGCGCACTTACTGGGAACACACACCGGAGTGGGATTTCACGCTGGCGGCCATGCACGGCAGTTCGTTCTACCGGCTGCCCAAGCTGCTGCAGTGGTTCACCGGCAACATCGGCTTTCACCACATCCACCATCTCAGCCCGCGCATTCCCAACTATAAGTTGGAGGAGTGCCACAAGGATAACCCCACGCTGCAGCGGGTGGAGCAGTTGACACTGTGGTCGAGCCTCAAAACCGTGCAGTTGGCGCTGTGGGATGAGCAGCAGCGCCGGCTGGTTACTTTCGGCGAGGCCTGGCGGCAGCGGCGGGCAGCCGCAAGCGCAGCCGCAGCCTAATAGCTGGTTTAAGAGTAGTAAGTCAGGCCAACGACAAATCACTATCGCATCACAGAAACCGAGCCTTGAAAATAAGGCTCGGTTTTTTTTTATTGGTGAGGCCGGCTGTACAGTCACCCTACAGCCCAATCTTGCAATCGCGACAATCGACGTGCACAACCGGCTGATTTTCCAACATTTAGCCGGTTTTTTTGCCTGCGTTTGGTGCTAGGCTGTCCTCAGGGTGGCTGCGCAGCCGGGCGGCTGGGGACTCTACGCGTTTCAATGCAACCACTCTGCTGCCGGCCAACAAGGGAGGTCATACATGAAACGTATTTCTTGGTTTGTCGCAATCGCGGTCGTGCTTGTGCTGACGCCGATTGCAGTCGTGTTCTCTGCCCCGCAAGCCGCCTGGGTCAAGTATATCGGCAACCCGGTGATGTCGCCGGGCGACGGGTGGGACAGCGGCAATGTCTTTGCGGCCAAGGTGCTGCTGGACAACGGCGTCTACCGCATGTGGTATGCCGGCAACAGTGTGAGCGAGAGCCGCACGCGCATCGGCTACGCCACCTCGCCGGACGGCACTAATTGGACGCGGGAAAACAACAGCCTGCCGGTGTTGAGCTATGCGGGCGGGGGCTTCTGGGAGGCAAAGGGCGTCAGTGCGCCGAGCGTACTGTATAACGCCCCTAAGTGGGAGATGTGGTATGCCGGTACGGACGCCACAGGTCGCTACAGCATCGGCTATGCCAGTTCGCCCGATGGCATAACGTGGACGAAATATGCCGGCAACCCGGTGCTCAGCCCCAGTGACAGTGGGGCCGATGACGCCAGCGTCGTCTCTCCCCATGTTTTGTACAAAGATGGCATCTACCACATGTGGTATGCCGGGCGTGGCGACAACAACCAGATTTTTTATGCCACGTCGAGTGATGGAAAGCAGTGGACAAAGTACGCCGGCAATCCTGTGCTGCAGTTGGGCGGCGACTATCAATGGGACAACGGCGAGATTGCCGCCCCCAGCGTGATTTGGACCGGCGCGCGCTTTGAGATGTGGTACCAGGGCTACAGCCGCGGCACGCTGCAGCGCTATATCGGCCATGCCGTTTCCAGCGACGGCATGGCTTGGAGCAAGGATGACCTCAACCCTGTTGTGGGGCTGGAGCCGGGGGCTTGGGATGCAAACAGCGTCGCCTATCCTTCCGTGGGGTTCAGCCCCAGTGGGCAGGCAATGTTATGGTATCAGGGCGAAGCCGGTGCGGGCGCCAATAAAAAGCTGGGCGTCGTTTATTTCGATTTGAATGCAGTACCCACCCCACGCCCCACCTTCCCGAACGAACCGCCGGTGGATGATGGGACGCCGACGCCGGAGATTTCGCCCATAGCCACCCAGGCGCCGGTCGCCACCTGGACGCCGATCCCGGTGCGCTGTGGCCAAGGACAGGACTGCATCCTGCTGCCGGCGATCAGCAAGTAGGCAGCGGCAGCACAGCAGCAGAAGGTGGGTTATCTGCGCACAACGTCGTGCACAGATAACCCTGCCGTTAAGCTTCTACTCATAGCGCAGCGCCTCAGCGGGGTAGATGCGCGCCGCCTGCCAGGCGGGCAGGATGGTGGTCAGCAGCGAGAAGAGGTAGGTGGCGAGAACAATCAGCCCGATCTGGAGCCACGGGATCGCCACCAGCGAACGGTCGATCTGCGGGAAGAAAGCGCCGATCAGGTTGTCGCCCAGCACAACGCCGGTCAGCGCGCCGATCAGCAGACCGGTGATCGAGACAAAGCTCGACTCGATCACAAAGGCCAGGCCGACCATCTCGCGCTGAAAGCCCAGCGCACGCAGCATCCCCACCTGCTGGCGGCGTTCGAGCACGGAGCGGATCGAGATCACACCCAAAGCGGCAATGCCGACCAGCAGTCCCAGCGCCATAAAGCCTTGCAGCAGCTGCAGCGCGCCGCCGGTGAGCCGCTGGCGTTGGGCATACTCGTCGGCAATCACGCTGGCGTTGAGGGCGCTGGCGACAAATGTGCCTTCAATTTTGGCGGCCGCCGCCTTCGGGTCAGCGCCTTCCACCACTTTGACATACAGATCGTCGCCGGTGATGGGTACGCTGCGCAGCTGGGCCAGCGCCGCCTCGCTGCCGAGCAGTTCAGCCGGCGCCAGGTTGGTGTCCTCAGCCAGCACGCCGATCACCTGCACCTTGCGGATGCGCGTCACGCCGTCCTGCCCGTCGGTCATCAGTTCCAGATACAGCTCCGGCAGTTGGCCGTTGTTGATGGGCACTGTGTCCAGATTCAGCGTCGAGCGCCAACTGCCGACATCCTGCTGGTCAAACTCGCCATCCAGGCTGCCGCCATTTTCGGCTTGCCCGCGGTCTCGGCCACCTTCCATGCGCATGAACGGCCCAAAGGTGTTATCCGGGCTGCGCAGCAGCGACGGCTTGGCAATCACCACATCATCACGCCCGGCCAGCGCCTGCCACACGGCTGCATCATCGGCAAAGCCCGGCGCGCGCGCCTGCAAACGATAAATCTGCTGCGCCTGCGCGACATAGCCGTCGTTGACGGCGGAGAAGCCCACGCTGTCGAAGCTTTGCTCTGCGCCCCGTTGATCGGCGCTGGTCTGGCGGGCGCGCATAAACTGGTTGGTGACGGCGCCGACTGCCGCCACCTGCGAGCGCAGCGCTTCATCGCTCTGGGCGATTGCTTCCTCCAAATTGTCGATCGGGCTGAAGAAGCTCAGCAGTGACGGCGAGACACGCAGTTCAAAGCCCGCCGTCTGTTTGGGGTCCAACTGGATCAGAGACTGCGTTGTGTGGATGATCACCGCCATCACGACGACGGTCGCCATGATCATGGCAAAAAGCACCATGGTCATGCCTGTGCGGAAGCGCGTGCTGAGCGGGTAGGCGATGGCCGTCTTGAGCACGGGGCGCAGCGACGGAATAAAGCCGAGCAGGGAGGCGATCAGCCCACTAAGGAAGCCGGCGTTAAACATCACCACCAGGATCACGCCAGTGATGATCAGCGGGCCGCCGATGGTAAAGACGGTGGGCGCCTGCGTCGGGTCCCAGTTGAAGAGGCCGGGCGCCAACTGCGGGGCCAGCGCATACCAGGGCGGCGCCCAGATGGCCAGCAGCCCCAACCCCAATAGAGAGTAGACGATCGTGTAGCCGGTCTCGTTGCGCAGCGGCGTCAGTTCGAGAATACGTCCGATCAGCGTCGTCAGGCCATAGAGGGCGACCGTCAAGGCAATCATGGTCAGGCTCAGCGAGCGATTGTCGTAGGCGAGCCAAAGAAGATAGCCGCCCAGCCCAGTGAAGGCCAGCGGAAAGAGCCAGCGCCAGACGCGGGCAAGCCAGGAGCGCCGCTTGCTTTCCGCCTCGTCCGGCAGGTTACGGATGGCCGTGACGATGTTCATGCGCGCCACGCGGCTGGTGGCGAAGGTCATGGCAGCCCACGTGATCAGTACGCCGAGACAGTAAGCGATCACGATGGACTGCCACGATATCTGGAAGCTGACGGCAAAGATGCCGCCCACCTGCGCGTTGATCTGGCCTGTGGCATCGTTGAAGAGTTGGCTGATAAAGGCGGTCATGGCGTAGGTAATGCCAAGACCCAACAGCACACCCAGCGCCCCTGCCAGCAGGTTGTAGACCATGCCTTCCGTCATAAACATCTGCGCGATCTGGCTGCGCTGCACGCCCACGGCGCGTGCAACGCCGATTTCCACGCGCCGTTCGGCGGCCAGCATCACAAAGATCAGGACGATCAGCAGCAGTGCGGCCAGGATCGAGAAGATGCCGAAAATCGAGAAAATGGAGGAGAAGACACCGCCGCCAATGTTGGCCGCAGCGACAATCGTGCTCTTGTTGAGCGGCTCAATCTGTTCAAACTGGTTGAGATTGCTCACCGCCTGGCTGAAAGCGGGGCCGACGCTGGCGGGCAGCGACAGCCCCAGCAGCCATTCATGCACATTCTGGCGTGCCAGCACCTCGCGCAGCGCCGTGTCGTTCTGGCTTTGCAGCGCCGCCTGCAGCGCCGCCACATCCTGCTGTGACATGCGATCAACCGACAACGTTTGCAGGATGGTTTCGAGCATGCCGGCGATCAGCGGCGGCACATCTTCTTCGGCGGCCAGGTCAACCTGCGAAGTCGCCGGCAGCGATGCCGCCTCGCGTGCAACAATGGCGCTTACATCCGAACGGCGCAAAATGTTGGCGGCGGCCCCGACGGAAACCGAATCAAGCGCCAGCACGCGCAGCCGGTCGCTGACTTCGGCTGTGTACTGCATCCCGCTCATCTCGTCGCCTGTGTTGGAAACAAGCACAGCGTTAACCTTGCCGTCCATAAAGAGCAGCTGCTGTGCTTCGCTGAGGCGCAACATCACCACCGGCAACAGGGCGCTGAGCGGGCCGGCTTCGTCGACGATGGCGCGCACGCGGAAGCGCACGGGCAGCGGGCCGATGTAGAGTTCGACCACATCGCCCACCTGAGCGCCCAACTGCTCTGCCCCCAGGCGGTTGAGATAGAGATCCCCCTGCCGCAGCTGCAGCCCGTAAACAGCCAACGTCTGGTCGAGATCGTAGCCGATGGTGTTGAGATTGATCGTGCTGAGCAGATCGCCGCCGACCGTCTGCAGCGCCGCCAGCGAACCGGTCACAGCCGAGGCGGCGGAGAGGTTGCTCGTGGCCAGCGCGGCGGAGGTGGCGGAAATCAAGGCGGTGTCGGTCAGGGTGGTGGTTCGCTGCGCCGTCTGCGTCTCCGCCGGTGCGGCAGGTGACGCTGCACCTGGCGTCTGGCTTTCGGCTTGCGTCCCGCCTTGGTTGGCCGTCTCAGACTGCATCTCTGCCGCCGTCTCTGCCTGCGTCTGCGCCAGCGACTGCACCACCGCAGCCAGCTCGCGCAGCGTGATGCTCTCTCTGCCCAGCTCGCGCAAAGGCGCCGTGTTGACGCCGAACTGATCGAGGGTGTCGAAGCTCACGCTGATATCGGGCAACTGCTGCGGATCGACGCCGGTAATGACAGCCGCCAGGCCTGCCAGAAGAGCCGCCGCCGGCGCGGCGGCATCTGCGGCCACCCCATCCGGCGTAATCGTGCCCGTGAGAATATCGGTCGGCAGGGCGGAGGCCAGTGCACCCACCTGCTGCGTGAGGCCAGGCACAAAGGCCAACACACGCGAAGCTTGCAGAAAGACATTCCCGACCCCCGGCGCCAGCGTGTCCATTGCTAGCGGCTCGCCGCTGACTGAGCGCAGCCCAAAGGTCTCCGGGTACTGGTCATCTACAGCATAGATAAACCCAATCGGTTCGCTGGCGCCCGTGCTGGTGTTGCGGATGATAGTAGGAAAGACAATCGCCCCGGCTACACCGTCGATCAGCGGCTCTTTGCCGGCATCGACGCGCAGTTGTTCAAGGCGGTTCATGCTGATGGAAGGCAGACCGCTCTGCGCCAGCGCCAGCACACTGTCCAGGCCGCCGTTCATAACCCCTTGCAAAGTCTCTTCGGCCGCGCGCGCCTGCGCGTTGTCGGCATTGGGGTTGCCCAGATTGGCCAGCATGGAGATGAGCGGCGGCGCGATAATCTCGTCCACGCGGCCATAAGCGGCCACCGATTGGCGCTGCACGGAATAGCGCAGGGTGTCGCCGGTGCCCAGAGAGCTGATCACGATGATGGTGCTGAGCGTCAGGCCGATAATGATCAGCGCCGTTTGCGTGGGGCGTCTGGTCATCGAGCGCAGCCCCAACTTGGCCAGCACAGGGTTGCGCCAGGCGATAAAGAGCAGATAGAGCAGGATGGCGGTGACGCTGCCGACCAGAAAAATAATCACGCCGCTGCTGAATTGACCAAACATGGTTGTTTCCTTATTAGAACGCTTAGTGAGCTTCTACAGGAATCGCAAGCTCGTCTTTGTGGTCGTGGGCAATGATTTCGCCATCGTGCATGCGAACGATGCGGTCGCAGGCAGAGGCCATTTCCGGGTCGTGCGTCACCACCACAATTGTCTGGCCGCGCTCCTCGTTGAGACGGCGCATCAGCTGCAGCACGTCGTCGGCTGCTTTGCTGTCCAGCGCACCGGTGGGTTCATCTGCCCAGACGATGGCCGGCTCGTTGACCAGCGCGCGCGCCACCGTGACGCGCTGGCGCTGCCCGCCTGACAGTTCGGCGGGGCGGTGGTTGGCGCGGTCGGCCAGCCCCACCTGGTCAAGCACAGCCAGCGCCCGCCGCCGCGCCTCGCGCGGGGCGACGCCGGTGACAAGCAGCGGAAGCTCGACATTTTCAACGGCTGAGATGACCGGCAGCAGGTTGTAGGTTTGGAAGATAAAGCCCATGCGTTCGGCGCGATATTTGGTGCGCTTTCTGTCGCTCATCTTGCGCAGGGCCGCGCCTTCGATCTCCACCTCGCCCTCATCAAAGTCGTCAAGGCCGGAGAGGCAGTTGAGCAGGGTCGTCTTGCCGCAGCCCGAAGGCCCCATAATGGCCAGCATCTCCCCCGCTGCGACATCCAAATCCACACCGCGCAGCGCGTGCACCTCGATATTGCCGTTGCGAAACCATTTGTGCAGCCCTTGCGCCGCTATGATCGGGGCTTGTCGGGATTGTGCCAGGGAAACTGCCATATGCTACACCGTCCTCACTGTTTATAGGCAGCGTGATGCGCTGTACTAAAATCTTTTACTCGTTAAGGTTAATACGCAAAGAAGGCCGTCAAGGTTGCGCCGGAAAGCCGGCCAGGGCTGCGCGCCAGATGCCGGCATCGGTGGCGGCAAGCAGCTGCTGCCTCTCCGCATCCGGCAGCAGTGCGTAGACGCTGCGCCCAGCCAGTCCGGCGAAGCGCCAAGTGGCCCCATTGTCTTGGCTCCACCACAGACCGCTGTCTTCGCTGCCGGCCCACAGCAGCGAGCCGTCAGCGGCGTTGACGGCACCAATCCGGATCACGGCGGTCGGCGGGAGCTGCGGCGTCCGCTGCCAACTCGCTCCATAGTCTTGGCTGTGCCACAGCCCGTTAGCGGCGCCCGCCCACAGCGCGCCGTCCGGCGTCTGCTGCAGCGCGTAGACTGTCTGCCGCGCCAGCTCTCCCGGCAGCTTGAACCAGCTTGCGCCGCCGTCATCGCTGCGGTACAAGCCTTCGATCGTACCGATGGTGAACTGGCCGGGCGTGGGATGGCGCAGGATGGCAAGCACGCTGAGCGTTTCCAGCCCGTTGTACTGCGTCAGCAGTGTGGCGCCGCCGTCGCTGCTGACGCCGATGGCATTGCCCCACGCGCCCGCCCATACATGATCGGCAGCGGCGGGGTCGGGGCTGACGGTGAAAAAGGTGACGCCTTCCATGCCGCCGGCGCGGCGCCAGGTGACAGAGGCGGCGGCAGCATCTTGCGCAGTGGCCAGGCCGTCCGCCAGCGCTGCCCACAGCCGTCCATCGACGCCCCAGCCCAGATCCCAGACAATCCACGGCGGACTGATGGGCTGCCAACTCTGGCCGCCGTCGCGGCTGCGGTAGACGCCGGCAGGGGTGGCCGCCACCCATAAATTGGCGTCCTGCGGGGCGACGAGCAGGTCGGTGATGGTGGCCGGCAGCCCCTTCACTTTGCGCCAGCCGCTGGGGCGGGCGTCGTCTGTCGGCCGGCCGGCGGCAAAGAGGCCGTTGGCGGTGGCGACATAGACGGTTGTGCCATCGATAAGGCCATCGACAATTTCCAGCCCGGCGAAATAATCGCCATCGACACGCTGCCAGCCGCCGTCCACAGCCTGCTGCCAAAGACCGCCTTGATTGGTTCCCAACAGCGTGCCGCCCCCGCAGCAGCCAATGGCGCTGAGAAGTGTGCCTTGCAGGTCAGCAGGGCCAAACAGCTGCCACGCATTGGCTTCTGTCTCTCCCGCCGGCGCAGACGTCCAGCGCCACAAGCGGTCGTTGCTGCGCACAACGAGGCTGCCTGCTGCGTCCACCCACAACCGTGTAATAAAGCTGCCACCAGCCACAGTGTTACCGTCCCCCGTGTCGCTGTCTGGGAAGGCAGGCAGGCGCTCCCAGCCTGAGCCTGCCTGGCGATAGACGCCGCTGTCTGTTGCGGCAAAGAGCAGATCAGGCGTGGCCGCCAAATCGAGCACACTGCGCCCGTCAAGACCGGCGGGCTGCCAGGGTCCCTGCGCCGTTTCCGCCTGCCACACGCCCTCACCGGCGAAGCCGGCGTACCAGCCTACGGCTGTGTATAGCACGACCGGCGCATACCGCTGTGGTGCACCCGCTGCGCGCTGCCAGGCGCCGGCGCCGCTGCGCCACAACAAGCCGTCTGCCGCGGCGGCCACTGTGGTCACGCCATCGCCGGCTGCGTCGAGCAGTATCTTCTCCTTTACGCCGCTGGTTTGCAGCAGGAGAGAGGCATTGTTGCCATCCGGCGGCAGTCGCCAAAGCTGGCCGCGGCGGTTGGCGCTCAGCCACAGCGCAACGGCGCTTTGGCTGCCGGCGGGCGTTGTCTCCGGCAGCAGACGCAGGCGGTTGCTTTCCGCCCAGCCGCTGGGAGCAGGCTGCGCGCGCCACTCGCTGGTCGCCGCCGGCAGCACAAACGGGCGCTCTAAGCGCAGCTCGCGAAATTGAAAGTTTTCCCAGCGCCACCAGCCGTACTGGCGGACAGGGAGACGGAGGCCGCTGGTGAGCGAAATCGTATTGGGGCCAGCTTGCAGCAGTGTCTTGTCAACGGCGAGCCGCTGTGTGACCCACGTGCTGGTCGGGTCGGGGCGGGTGCGCGGACGCAGGAGGCCGATGGCCCGGCCATTGATCTCTATACGATTGGTGGGCTGATCGACCTGCATGGTGGCGAGCACTAGCTCATGATCATGCGTGGCCTGTTCCGCCGTCAGAAAAAATGTTCCTTGCCAGTCGGGGCTGAAGAGCCGGCCGCCGCGATGCAGGTGCACCCAGTGGGGGTGCAAATCGCCGCGATCACCGAGACGCACCGTCACGTCGGCAGCCAGAATTTCAATCTGCGCCGCCGCAGGGGAGGCGGCAGCCGGTGCTGCGGTAGCCGGCTGTTTTGTGGCTTTATAGCGTTGCTGCAGAGCGCTGTAGGCCGGTGTGAACGATTCCTCTCCCTGCCACAGCGCGTAGCCATAGGGGTCAGGGCCGGCGGCCAACTCCCACACAGCCATGCGTTCTAGCCACGGGTAGCGTGTCGCCCAGGCCAGCGCCGCCAGCGTATATTCACGCTGCTGCGCTGCCGTCACCACCTGCCAGCGGTCGGCTGCTGGTGCGCTGGTGCGCCAGCCCATTTCCGTGATCCAGATCGGCTTGTCGCCGTCGTCGTTGGCTGCCATGACGGCGCGCTGCAGTTCAAGCCGGCGGAAGTTGAGTCTGTCGCGCGCAGGCGGCTGTGAAGGCGGCTGGCCAAAGCCGTAGGGGTGGGCGGCCAAGATGTCAAAGTTAGCCGCCGCGCCGGCGGCATAAAGCGCTTCCAGATAAGTCAGGTCGTCCGACGCGCGGCTGCCGTCACCCAGCGTGAAGGCGAGACTGGCGGCCAGCACCGGCAGTGCAGGGGCGGCTTGTTTGATGGCAGGATAGGCTGCAGACAGCAGCGCGGCATAGCCTCGCGGATTGGGCGAATGGCCATCCCACTCCAGCGCCAGGTTTGGTTCGTTCCAAATTATGACGCCTGCCAGCCTGGAACCATAGCGTTGGGCCACCTGGCGGACAAAATTCGTATAGGCATCCAGCGACCAGGGTGTTGGCCCCACATCCGTACGTGCCCAGTCAGGCGGCCGGTCAAGCCGCGCTACCACCTTCAGCCCGTAAAATTCGGCGGCCCGCAGTGCGGCGTCGGGGGTTTCCCAGTAAAGATAATTAGGCGTTGGCTCAATATCTTGCCAACTAAACACGACGATGGCGAACTGGCCGCCCGCCGCTTGCGCAGCGGCAAAATGGGCGGCGTCGCCTTGGCCAATGTGGAAACCGAGGCCTGGTTTGCGTGGTGGATTAACGGCAGCGACGGCCTGGACGTGGGCGGGTCGCAGCAGTACAAGCACCGCAGCCAATAAGATCAGCGGCAGCGTTGTTGTGGATGGCCAAAGTTGAATTTTCATACGCACAAAAAGTTGGATCACCTGCGGGAGTTTTTGCTGCTGCGAATTGGCGGACTTGGTGAGCAGGTCTTTAGCCGCGGGCGAGTGCATCCACCAGTATCGCATAATTCAGCGGTCTCAGGCTGTACCAAAGTTTCCCAAGGGAGGGAGAGGGAGGATCAAAAAACAGGTTGCGCGAGCCGCTGCCCCAAATTGACAGCAGCACGGCTGCCGCCTAGACTGATGATCATTATTTTGTGGATGACACTGCACCGGCCAAGCATGGCCTGGATAGGAAAAGAGTAGCGTGGCAAAATCTCCGGCTGACCCTGAAGTCAGCCAACCATCTACGCCGCCTGTGTCGGATGGCGAACTTGACCGGCCGCCTCAGCGCGGTGGGGTCTGGCTCGATCTGCTGATTGGCGGGTTGATACTGGTCATTCTGCTGGGGGGCATCGGCAAGGCGTTCAGTGATTCCGATCTGTTTGCCCAGCCGGCGGCAGTTGCGGGTGCGACCACTGAGGCATGTCCGGCTGGCGGTTGTGTTAAACCCCCTGACGAGGTATGCAGCGACCGGCCCTACAAGGCAATTGTGACGCCGGATGGGAAGAAGCTCTACTATGCTCCCGCCCATCCCGGCTATCAGGGTATCATCGCCATTCACGTCGAACGCGGCGACCGCTGGTTTTGCACTGAAGCAGGAGCGGCAGAGGCCGGTTTCCTGCCTGCGCCCTAGGCTGCCTGCCTGCCCTGTCGCCGGCGCATCAGCGCAGCCTGTTCTGCATTCGCTGCCCGCTTATCCGCCTGCAATCTCGGCTTTGTCTGTAAAGGCAAGCTATTTTTCGCTTAAATTTGCCGCCACGATCTCGGCAATTTCGTCTGGGTGACGAGCTACGCGTGCGCCTGCCTGGCGCAGCACATCCATCTTTTGAGCTGCCGTGCCCTCGCCGCCCGAAATGATGGCGCCGGCATGGCCCATGCGTCTTCCTGGAGGCGCAGTCTGCCCGGCGATAAATGCCGTGACCGGCTTGGTCATCTTACTGCCGATAAATTCGGCGGCTTTTTGTTCGTCTGTGCCGCCGATCTCGCCGATCAAGATCACCTGTTCGGTTTCCGGGTCGTCCTCAAACATACGCAGCACATCCAGAAACGAGGTGCCGTTGATGGGATCGCCGCCGATGCCGACGGCGGTGCTCTGGCCGATGCCGCGCGCCGTCAGGGCATAGACGACTTCATAGGTCAAGGTGCCGGAGCGGCTGACGACGCCGACGTTGCCGGACGTCAGAATATGGCCGGGGATAATGCCTACCTTGGATTGGCCGGGGGTGATCAGCCCGGGACAGTTGGGGCCGATGAGGCGCGTGTGGGTAGTGTCCAGATAGGCGCGCACCTGCACCATGTCAAGTACAGGAATCCCCTCGGTAATACAGACGACTAGTTCAATGCCGGCGTCGGCGGCTTCATAGATGGCGTCGGCGGCAAAGCGTGCCGGCACATAGATAATGCTGGTGTTGGCGCCGGTGGCCTGCACGGCTTCCTGCACCGTATCAAAAACAGGGACAGTGCCAAAAACCCATTCGCCGCCTTTGCCGGGGCTGGTGCCGCCGACGACATTGGTGCCGTAATCGATCATCTGCTTCGTGTGGAAGCTGCCTTCGCGGCCAGTGATGCCCTGGACGACGAGACGCGTGTGGTTGCCGATCAGAATACTCATGCTTCTACTCCCTTAGCCTGACTTGGCATCTTACTTGGCAGCCTGAACGGCCTTCTGGGCGGCGTCGGCCAGACTGGTGGCAGTGATGAGATTGGCCTCAGCCAGAATGCGGCGACCCTCCTCTTCGTTCGTTCCGACGAGGCGCACAACAAACGGCACTTTGACATTCAGGGTGTTGATTGCCTCCAACACGCCGTGCGCCACTTCGTCACAGCGCGTGATGCCGCCAAAGATGTTGATCAACACTGCCTTGACGCGCGAGTCAGCCAGAATAATGCGCAGCGCGGCGGCCACCTTTTCGGCTTGCGCACCGCCGCCGATATCGAGGAAGTTGGCCGGTTCGCCCCCATACAGTTTGACAATGTCCATTGTCGCCATGGCCAGCCCTGCGCCGTTGACCATACAGCCAATTTCGCCGTCGAGGTGAATATAGCTCAGGTCATAGCGCCGCGCGTCACGCTCGCTGGGGTCCTCTTCGTCGGCATCGCGCAGTTCAGCGATTTCAGGATGGCGGAAAAGGGCGCTGTCGTCCACCACAATTTTACCGTCGAGCGCCATCAGCTTGTTATCGCCTGTGATCACCAACGGATTAATCTCCGCCAGGCTGGCGTCGACGCTGACAAAGGCACGGTAAAGTGCCTGGGCAATTTTGATAAAATCTTTGGTCAGGTCTTTAGGAATGCCGATGCCATCGGCCAGGTTGCGCGCCATGTGGTCGCGCAGCCCCAAAAAGGGATGGGCCGCCACTTTGACAATCTTCTCCGGTGTGGTGGCGGCCACTTCTTCGATGTCGACGCCGCCCTCGCTGCTTGCCATCATCACCACGCGCCGGTTGGCGCGGTCGAGAACGGCGCCCAGGTAGATCTCTTTGGCGATGTCGGCTGCCGGGTCCACCAGTACTTTGCGCACCTTGAGGCCCTTGATCATCATGCCCAGGATGGCGTCGGCCTGTTTTTCGGCTTCATCCAGAGATTTGGCGACTTTAATGCCCCCCGCTTTGCCGCGCCCGCCTACCAGCACTTGCGACTTGACCACGACCGGCGTGCCCAGCCGCACGGCAATGTCGCGTACTTCCGCCGGTGTCGTGGCGACTTCTCCCTGCGGTACAGGGATGCCGAACTGGGCAAAAATACGTTTGGATTGATACTCGTGTAGATTCAACCTGGAACCTCCTTGCCATGTGCTCCGGTTGCGAGCGCAGTGGATGTTGGTTGTGTCAGTCAGTTGATGCCTTCGCACTGATTATACTGCGCAGCGGATGGGGGCGGTAAAACTTGGGACAGGTGGTGGTGAGAATGGGTTATCTTTGGCGGATGGAGCGGCGGGCGGCCGCTTTGGGAGTGGTTGGGGTGTCAGGCTATAATCGAGTCTATGACGGGCCGGCCACTGTACCAGTTTTGCCCCTTTTGTTCCACGCCTCTGCAGGATTCCGTAATTGGCGGCAGGACGTTGCCGCGATGTCCTGCTTGTGGCTTTGTACATTATCCCGATCCGAAGGTGGCTGTTATCGCCCGCATTGAGCACAGGCAGCGGCTGCTGTTGGTGCGGCGCGCTATAAACCCAGGAAAAGGGCTGTGGGCGCTGCCCGGCGGTTATATGGATGCGGGTGAAATGCCGGAGGCGGCGCTGCAGCGTGAAATTCGTGAAGAGGTGGATTTGGCGATCTCCGTACAGGAACTACTTGCCATCTATCCCATGGTCAATCAGAGAGGGGACAGCCAAGGCATTGTGCTGGTTTACCGCGCCCTCCCCTCTGCTGAGATGACAAGACCGCCGGCTGCGCTGGATGATGTCAGCGAAGCACGTTGGTTTACGATAGAAGAATTGCCTGCCGCGCTGGCTTTCGTGTCGACCGCCACGGAGCTGCAGCGCTGGGCGGATGAACAGAATACTGAAAAGGAATCAAAGAATGACAGGTAAACGATTTCTCATTACAGGGGGAGCCGGATTTTTGGGCATCAACCTGGCGCGCCACCTGCTGGCGCATGGACAGCAGGTGGTTTCGCTTGACCTGGCTGATTTTTCCTACCCCGAACGCAGCCAAATCAGCGAGATTCAAGGTGACATTCGGGATGCGGTGACTGTCAACCTTGCCATGCAAGGGGTGGACATCGTTGTGCACACGGCGGCGGCCCTGCCTTTGTACTCGCCGGAGGATATCTACTCGACTGATATTGATGGCAGCCGCAATGTGCTGCAGGCTGCTTATGAACACAAGGTCGAGCGCTTGATCCACATCTCCTCCACGGCGGTTTATGGCATCCCCGACCACCATCCGCTCTACGAGTCCGACAAATTAGAGGGTGTCGGCCCCTATGGTGAGTCCAAGGTGCTGGTCGAGCAGTTGTGCCAGGAATACCGCGACAAAGGCATGTGCATCCCGATCATTCGTCCTAAGTCGTTTGTGGGGCCGGAACGGCTGGGCGTCTTTGCTTTGTTTTATGATTGGGCCAAGGATGGCAAAAATTTTCCGGTATTGGGCAGCGGCAGCAATCGCTACCAACTGCTTGACGTTGAAGATTTGTGTGACGCTATTTACTTAACGGCGACACTGGCATGCGATCAAGTAAATGATGTGTTTAACATTGGCGCTGCCGATTTCACTACACTCAAAGAGGATTATCAGGCTGTCCTTGACTATGCAGGCTATGGCCGCCGGATTGTCTCGATACCGGCGGCGCCCGCCATCTGGACGCTGCGCGAGCTGGAAAAGCTGCACATGTCGCCGCTCTACCGCTGGGTTTACGAAACCGTGACCGAAGATTCCTTTGTCTCTATCGAGAAAGCGGTGCGCGTGCTGGGGTATGCGCCTAAGTACTCAAACAAGCAGGCGCTGATTCGCAACTACCAATGGTACATCGACCATTTAGCTGATTTTGCCGGCCAGTCGGGCGTGTCGCATCGAGTGCCGTGGAAACAAGGTGCGCTGGGTCTGGCGAAGATAGTGTTTTAGCGGCAGAGTGGGACAAGACTTCCGGGCAGCGGCGCTACTTTCCCTCCACTGCCCGGAAGCCAATCGACAGACTGTGCACTATTCCTTGTGAATCGGAATATCGTGGACGTCAGAGTCACCTGCGTCGCTGTTGGGTGGCGGCGTAGGGGTTGCGCCCGGATTGGCGGCATTTTTCGCCTGCATATCAGCGGCCACCTTATCCAACTGGTCGCTGAGGGTGCGCAGGCCGCTGGTCAGCGCACCGCTGAGTTCCGCAAAGAACTTGCTGCTGGTGACCTTTTCGCCGACTTCAGAGGCCTTGGCCTGGAAGTCTTTGGCTTCGTGGGAACTGGCCACTTGCTTAAAGCCATCTTCGAGTGACGCCGCCATTGTGTTCAGCCCGCTGCGGACGTCCGTCTCCACCTGCTTGCGTTGTTCGCTGTTCCACGCCGATTTCGCCACAGTCGCAAACTTATCGGCCAGTTGGGTCAATTCGTCGATCAATTCCTGGCTGGACTGCTGGTTTGCGGCTGCCTGGCGCTGCGGCCCACTGCCTTGTGCATCGCCCTGGCTGCTTGACTGTGCGCCGGCTGCGTTGGGGGTCTGGTTCTGTTCTTCCATAAGGTGCTCCTTCTCAAATCAAAAATCGCTTGTTTGCTCCATCATCATACACTACGCAGAAATGCGCGTAAAGGTGCAAAACGCAGCGCGTGTAAGCCGCCGGCATAGCATAGTCATTTACAGCAGCCACAAGCAAATGTCTTTACGGCAGCACAACGCTGTCGCCTGCTGCCTGGCCATCAACCGTGACCGGCAGGCGCACCTGGCTCTGCGGGTCGTAGAGGCCGACACGTATAGTGTCGCTGGGGGCCGCTGGCCCCTGCAAAACATGGGTCGTCACCAGAAATTCGCCGGGTTGCCAACTGCCCGTGGGTGCTGGGCCGGCGGCAGTAGCGGGCGGCCCGTCCTGCTGGGCCTGCGTCTCGCCATCGGCGGCGTCGCGATGGACAAAAATGTGGTGAGGCGGGAGCAGCGGCTGCAGAACTTCCCAGTAAAGTTGGATTGTGATCTGATCACTGTTTGTCGCCAGGTCGTAACCCAGCAGACGAGCGTGTGTGCCAAACTGTGGCGGGTTGCTGAAGCTATGCTGGGGGCTGGGCCGGGTAAAGCCGGCGCTGCGCTGCTGCACTGCCAGGGTTGTCAACTCGACTGGCGGCGTCTCTGATCCTGTCGCAGGGTCGCGTAAGCCGGCCACCAGCCGATAGCTGCCGCTGCTCAATGCGCCGGGCAAATAAAAAGAAGCCGGAACCTGCACCAGTGCGCCTTCTGGCCAGGTGGCAGTGGGGTAGTCCGGCAGCGGCCAACCTGCATAGCCTGCTACGCCCGCCCCTTGATTGTCGAGCAGGCTGAGGTAGATTTCAGACTGAGGTGGCTCGCTGCTGTGGTTGGCGACAAAAAGTGTGACGGCCAGTTGTGTGCCGGCAAGCAGCGATGTGTCTGCGTCAGGGCCAGAGTAGCCCAGCAGCTGCAGGCCCTCCTGCTGTGGCGTCCGCTCAATTCGGTGCTGAATCGGCAGCCGCAGCGCGCTCATCTCAGATCCTTGAGGTTGAGTGACTTCGAGTTCCCCGATTGCAGTCGAAACGGCATTGCTGCCGGCAATGGTCAGCGGCTCCCCATCCACTGTCTGGACGCTTACCGCCAGCGTATACCCTCCTGGCGGCATACCAACCGGCACCAGCAGACCGGTGGTCTCGGTAAGTGCTTTACCGGCAGCCGGCAGCGTGCGTGCATATTCTCGACTTGCCCATACATAGCCATCCTTGTCCTGTAGACGCAGACTGACGCTCACCTCAGAAGTCGAGAGCGAGCCGGCAGCGGGCGGGGCAGCCTGCCAGACCAGCGTAGCGGCAATTGGTTGATTGGCAGCGGCGGCGGCTGTGGGCGCGATCCCCGCCGCCTCCAGCCGGACGCTGCCGAAATCGGCGACCACCGGCTGAACCGCAGGCGGCGGCAGCTTGTTCCAAGCTGTGAGCCGCGTAGCGTCATACCAGCGATTTTCCATGTTTACGGCATGCTGTCCTAGATAGCGCTCAATTGTCGGCGGCAGTGTGCTGCCAAAAGTGAGCGGTTCAGGAAACCAGACTGTTCCTTTCTCCAACGCCGCGTCGATGGTGGCCTGCAGTGAGGGCGACCAGACAATAGCGTTATCAGCCGGCAGCAGCGGCTGAGGGCCTGGGAGTGTATTTCCCGGCGCACTGCCTGCGTTATCTCCAGCGGTATAGGCGCGCCAGTAGCCGATCTGCCAGGGGAAGATTGTCAGCAGCGTTCCCTGGTCATCTCCCTGCTGGATGATCTGCCGCAGCAGCGGGCGATAATCATCGGCGCTATAGCGTGGCGTGGTGTAGAACGCACTGATGCCGATCAGCGCATTGACGGCCAGGGCGGCGGCAGCCAGCTTGCCCAAATGCAAAACAGCCCAGGTGCGGTCAATGCCGTAGGCGAGCAGCAGTAAGAGATAAGGCAGCGTGATTAGCAGCAGCCGCTCGCCGCCGGCTGGGAAAAAAGGCAAACGCAGATTGATCAGCCACCCCAACAGTATGGGCGCGAGCAGCCAACTCCACAAAGCGCTCAAGGCGGCGCTGTCCGCTGCGGCGGCTCCGTCCGACACGGCTGGCGTTGCCTGTTTCGATTGTCCGCGCTGGCGCAGGGTTTGCCGCAGCACCAGCCCCAGAATGATGGCGCAGATCGCAAATGTGGCAGGGGCGAGCGCCAGCCATTCGGCGGGAAGCGCTGCCAACCGCACATGGCCGGTGCTGAACGCCGTTAGGTGGCGTTCCACATAGGCCAGCGGGCCGAGCGGTATATCCTGGTCAGACAGCACCTTGCTGCCTACATACCCCATCAACTGCGGCACAGCATAGAGCAGCCAAGGCAGATAGAGCAGGAACATCAACGCATAAGCACCGAGCAACGCCGCCAAGCCGCGCGCGTGACGGCGTAAGTGAATGACCGCCCATACGGCGTGAGCGACGAGCAGTAGAGCCGCATAATAGAGTGTATAGAGGGCAGCCAGCCCCGTCAGCAAATAGGCGCCGGCGTAGAGTGCCCAATTCCATGTGCGCACAGCCGGCGCCTCTGCGGCGTCGAACTGCTGCACAAATCGCCAAAGGAGAAGCGAAGCGGCCAGCCCCAACGTCACCGCCAGCCCATACATCCGCAATTCCTGGCTGTAGTAGAGGTGAATGGGGCTGGTGGCCAGCAGCAGCAGCGCCAACAGCGCAGGCCGGCGGTTATAGGGAAAGAGCGCGCGCGCCAGCCCGTACTGGAGCGGCAGTGCCAGCGCAGCGAGAAACACCGAGAGCAGACGAGCGGCTTCCGGCTGTGCGCCGCCGATAAAGCCAATCCAGAAGTGCAGCAGCGCATAGTAGAGCGGGGGATGAATGTCGCGCGCCGTCAACCAGAGCATACGCGCAACTGGCTCAGTGGCAAAGTAGACGCTGTAGCCCTCGTCCCACCACAACGGCTGCCAGTCTAAGCGCAAGCTGCGCAGCAGTGTACCTGCCCCGACAATAGCCAGGAGCACCCAGGTGGCGCGTTTCATGCTGGAGCCATTCGCATGAGCAGACTTCCCGTAATCCGCTTAAGACTGCTCGTAGCGCACGTACAGTTCGCGGTTTTGCTCCGTGGCGGAGAGGGTGAACACTGCCTCCGGCCCCGCCGGCGCGCCGCTGCCGTCAACCAATTGCACCGTCCAAACACCGGCGGCCTGCACGTTAGGGAACTCGGCCTTCATGTTCTGAAAGCGCTGGCGCGGGTCGGCTACAGGCCACGTAAAGCCCGCTGCATCCGCCGAGACGGCGCTGACCGGCCGTTCCGTCCCATCCTGGGTCACGCGCAGGCTGTAGCCTGGAAGCGCGCTGCTGTCTTGATAGACATACAGATAGATGCGCACCAGGTTGTTGGTCTCCACGAATTGTTCCTGCGCCACCAGCGTGAAAGGAAAGGCAGGTGCAGGCGGTTCGGTGGGCACAGGTGTTTCGGTAGGTGGAAGCGGCTGCGCTACATCGACGGGTGCGGCGGCGGGTGGTTCCGTTGAGACTGGTTCCGCAGGGGCCGGTTGTGCGACGGGAACCGCCGTGGCTGTAGCTTCTGGGGCCGATGGGGCGGCAGCTTGCGCCGCCGGCTGTGGCGGAGCCACTGCTGCGGCTCCGCCTGTACCGTCCGAAACAGGCACGGTGTCTACGTCGCCCGCCGTGTCCACATAAGAGTAGTACACCCAGGCCGTGCCGCCGTCGACACAGCAGGTATACCACCATTCATCATCCTCCGATTTCCCGATGATGCGCAGCTCGTCGCCGCGATTCAGTTCACGAATGATGCCTTCACTGCTAATGTCGGGTCGTTTGCGGGCGTTGACTTGCTCGCTGTTGACGACGGCAATGGGGGCGTCGGCGGCAACTTCCACTGTTTCACCTGCCGCGCCGGAACTGCCGGCTGCATTGGCGGCAGCCGGGACCGCAGTCACCGGCGCCGGTGTCGCTACCTGCTGTTTTGGTGTCGGCGTAAATGTGGGGCGGGGGGTGCGGATAATCTCATCCGCCGGCTGTGCTTCGGTGGCGCCAAAGCAGCCGGTCAGGGGCAGAGCCATTATCAGCAGAAAAGCGATCACAATTATTTTTCGATAGTTCATTAGCGTACTCGCACCCAGCCTATATAGACTTCACGATTGGGATTGCTTGGGGCAGTGGTAAAGGTCACTGCATCGGAAAGCTGGCGCCCAGCGCAATCTGTAACGAATGTTGTCCATGTTCCGGTTCCCAACGCCGTCAGACGTGTCTCTGTCGTATTGGGATTTGTGCTCTTGGGGTCAGGAGGTAAATACTCGTATTTATAATTGTACTGCACGCGATTGCCGGCGCCCGGCGGTGCACTCCATTCAAAGGCGTCGCCGCTCTGTTTATCCACATTGGTGTTGGGGCGGTCAAAGCCTTCAAACTTGACATCCACACAGTAGCCCGCAGCCGGTTCTTCAAGCGGCGGTGTGCCAATAAACAATTTCACCCAGATGGTCAGGAACGGATTGTCCGTGGGAAAAAACTGTGGGCCGATGCCCCGTTCAAAAGGGTAGGGTGTAGAAGTCGGTGTCGGCGTTTCTGTCGGCGTCAAAGTGGGCGTGAAACTCGGTGTGGGGGCCGGCGGCGCTTGGGCAACCACCAGCGGCGCTCCGGCCGGATCATTGACGACACGCACGTGAGTGGCCGCCACCCACACCGAGAAGCCATTGACACAGCAGATTTCGTACCAAGTGCCTTCGGGGTTGCGGCTCACAATGGCGATAGGAATGTTCGGCCCTAATTGCGCTACCAGCGGATAGTCAGGCCCAGGCCCCGTGCGCAGCGCTACATAGCCGCTCTCGACAAAAATGAAGGGTGTTGCTGTCGGCTCCGGGGTAAAGGTTGCGGTTGGCGGCGGCTCCGGCGTCGGCGGCAGCAAAGGCGTGGGTGTTGGCAGGAGGCCGGTATTTGCTTCCGTCGACCCCGGCAGCGGCGACTGCGGCTGCTGGGGGAACTGTTCCGGCGGGAGCTGGCCAGGGATCGGCGTTGCCAACGGGTTAGGTGTGGCGGTAGGCAGCGGCGTGGGCGTCTCGGTGGGCGGAATTGCGATCACGATCTTATCGGCGTCGACGGTAGGCTGGATAATGATAAATCCTGGCGTGCCATCCTGGGGGGGCGTGATCACGATCAGCGGGGGCAGCGTCTCAGGCGTCGGTGTCCAGGTTGGGGCCAGCACGCGCATGGGGACTGCTGTCGGCGTAGCGGGCAGCAGCAGATCGCTTACATTGCAGCCCAGGGTAAGCGAAAGCAGGAAGATGCCGGCCAGTATACCCCACAGCCGCACGTGTGGCCGTGAAGAAGAGGTGATAGGTTGGCTGCTTGTTTGTGGGCTGGGAGCAGACGGCTTTGGCGGCTCCGCCATACCGTTAGGTGGGATCAACACAAAAGCCTCATTCACGGCGAGTTGGTGCTGGCTTTATCTGGTCGCCAGTATAGCATGATGCGCAGGCTTCCCGGAAGTGAGAGCCGCCGATTTTGTTGTCCGAATAGCAGGTCAGTTACCTCCAGTTGGTGGGCGATTTGGCAATCCCGCCGCTGGGCGTGTACTATGACATTTCTGTGTGCGTGTTCAAACACACCTGCACGCAGCCGTTTGCAGCCGACCGGCTGCCCACTACGCATCGTCTTGATGCGCTTGTCCATAGGAGAAACGAAATGAGTCGCATGAAAGTTCTGCTTTTGAAGGATGTGCCCGAACTGGGCGACGCCGGCGAAATCTATGCAGTGGCGGGAGGCTATGCCCGCAACTACTTGATGCCGCGCGGTCTGGCTGTTCTGGCCACCAAGGGCGCCATGAAGCAGGCGGAAGAGATCAAAGATGCCGGGTTGCGCCGCCGTGCGCGCGAACGAGCCAGTGCGGAAGCACAAGCGCAGGTCATCCAGGGGAAGCGGCTGCTTTTTACCGCCAATGCTGGTGAGAACGATCGTTTGTACGGGTCGGTGACTGTGGCTGAAATTGCCGAGAAGTTGGGCGAGATGGTGGAGTTTGAGGTGGATCGCCGCCGCATTGAGATGGAACATGCCATTCGCGATCTGGGTGTCTATGATGTAGCGATCCGCATGATGGCCGACGTCTATGGCAAGTTCAAAGTGGCTGTGGTGCGCGAAGGGGAGGGTTGGTCAGAGGCCGAAGCTCGCCAGGCACGCAAGGCTGCCGCTGCCGAGGCTGTGGAGCCTGCCGCCTGACGTACGCTCTTTGTCCATTGTAGGCCAAGCACCGAGCTTCGCGAAGCTCGGTGCTTTTATTTACATTGTTTTATCTGTAGGCTATTGCGCTTCTACTGCGCCAACCTGGCCGCCGTTTCCTGGCCTTGCTTGATGCAGTCGGGGATTCCGACGCCGCGGTAGGCGCTGCCGGTGACATGCAGACCGGGGGGCAGTTGTGCTTCAATCGCGGCAATACGCTCCAGATGACCGACATCATACTGAGGGTTGGAGCGTCGCCAGCGATAGATGCGATGAAAAAGCGGCTCTGCCTTGATGCCCAATAACTGCGCCAACTCCTGGCGTACTGTAGCCAGCAGTACAGCGTCGTCCAGTTCCATGGACTGCGGGCTGCGCGAGCCGCCGAAAAAGGCGCGCAGCAGTACAAATCCTTGCGGTGCACGCTGCGCAAATTTGACTGAACTGAGCGTGATGGCGTTGACGGGACGTTTTTCACTGGCCGGCACGACCAGCCCATAGCCGCGCAGGGGATTAGGCGCATCGGCTGAACGGTAGGCCAAAGAGATGGTGCCGGTGCTCACATAGCGGATGCCCGCCAGCAGCTCTGCCGCTGCCGGCGCCAGAGGGCGCACAAGTTCGGCGCTTACAAAGGCAGGCGTAGCCAGCACCACGGCGCGCGCTGCCAGCGGTTCACCCTCGTTGAGATATACGCTATAGCCGGAGCCGGCAGGCTCAACCGCGCTGACAGCCGTGTGCAGGCGTAGATCACCTGTTAAGTGCGCGCACAGTTCAGTCACCAATTCTTCGATGCCGTCCTGAAAGGAGACAAAGGCAGAAAGCGGTTTGTTTTGGCCGGCGGCATGGCTGCCGGCGCCGGCAGACGCGCCCGCCGCCTTGCGCGCTCGCTGCGAGGCGAGCATACCGCGGGTTACGCTGCCGTGCTGCGTTTCCAAGTCGCGGAAGCGTGGGAAGGTGGCCAGCAGGCTCTGTTTTTCCGCCTCTGCATTGTAAATGCCCGACATCAGCGGTTCGGCAATTTTGTCCAGGCACTCGTTGCCCAAGCGGCGGCGCACAAAGTCGGCCAGCGTCTCGTCTTCCGGACCACGGCGGGGAGGAATCAGCAAGTCCATGCCCATCCGCAGCTTACCCCACGGCGAGATAAGCGTGGAGAAGACAAAAGGGGTGAATTTCGTCGGCACAATCATCAGCACGCCATCGGGCAGCGGTTTGGGGCTGCCTTTGTGCAGGACATAGGTCTGGCGCAACTGCTCATTGGTGCCCAGCATATGCTCGCCCAAGCCCAGCTCGCGCGCCAGCGTAGCGCCCCAAGGTTTTTGTGTTATAAACGAATCCGGGCCGCCTTCGACTACAAAGTGCCGGCCGTCTTCGAGTGTTACCTGTTCGCTGCGAATTTTGCCGCCCCAACGATCGCCTTGTTCGAGCAGGACATAGGGGACGCCGGCCTGCTGCAAATACCAGGCGGTGCTGAGTCCCGCAATGCCGCCGCCGGCGATGACGACCGGCAGACCGGCGTTTGCATTCTGATTCGGAATCATAGATTTTGTAGAACAGCCTCAACTGCGCTATGCGTGGCGGCAATTTCTGGCTCTTTGTGCGCGGTGCTGACAAAGCCGGCCTCGAATTGGCTGGGGGCAAAGTAGACGCCGTTCTCCAGCATAGCGTGAAAGAAGCGGCCATAGAAGGCGGCGTCGGCATGTTGCTTGGCCTCAGCATAATTGGTAATTTCCACACCCGGTGTTTTGAGAAAGTAGAAGCCAAACATGGTGCCTGCACAGCCCGCCTGGATTGGTTTGCCGGCAGCTGATGCGGCGGCGGCTACTCCCATAACTAATTGCTCGGTTGCTGCGGCGGCGGCTTCAAATACGCCGGGCTTGACCAGTTCGCGCAATGTCACCAGCCCAGCGGTCATTGCCAGCGGATTGCCCGAAAGCGTACCTGCCTGGTACATGGGGCCGGCGGGAGCGACCTGCTGCATGATGGCCCGTTTGCCTGCGTAGGCGCCCACCGGCAGGCCGCCGCCGATGACTTTGCCTAAACAAGTAAGATCGGGGTCTAATCCCCAACGTCCCTGTGCGCCGCCAAGGGTAACGCGAAAGCCGGTCATGACTTCATCCAGAATAAAGAGCGCCCCTTGCTTGCGGCAGAGTGTCTGCAGCCCCTGCAGAAAACCAGGCTGCGGCAGGACAAAGCCGATATTGGCCGCAATCGGTTCGACGATCACACAGGCGATCTGGCCCACATTGGCAGCAAACAGCGCCTCGACTGCACCCAAGTCGTTGTAGGGGGCGATCAGGGTGTCCGCTGCCGTGGCTGCGGGTACACCCGGCGAGTCGGGCAGACCGAGCGTTGCCACGCCGGAGCCTGCCTGCACCAGCAGCATGTCGGCGTGGCCGTGATAGCAGCCGCTAAACTTCACAATCTTGGTGCGGCCGGTGCAGGCGCGCGCCAGCCGCAGCGCACTCATGGTCGCTTCGGTCCCGCTGTTGACGAAGCGAATCATTTCAATTGAGGGCACAAGATCGATCACAAGCTGCGCCAGCTCATTTTCCAACTCGGTAGGTGCACCGTAGCTTGTGCCAAGCGCCGCGGCTTCTTGCAAGGCGGCGACGACAGCGGGTTGGGCATGGCCAAGCGCCAACGGTCCCCACGACAGCACATAGTCGATATAGCGGTTGTCGTCGGCATCCCAGATGTAAGCACCCTGACCGCGGCTGATAAAGCGCGGCGTGCCCCCCACGCTGCGAAAGGCCCGCACCGGACTATTGACGCCACCGGGGATCAACTCCTGGGCAGCCGCAAAAAGGGCTTCGGATCGGGCCGTATTCATGCCGTTTCTCCTGTATATTCATGAACGAAATCGACTAGGCGCCGCACATTATCGATGGGTGTCTGCGGCAGGATGCCGTGGCCAAGATTGAAGATGTGGCCCGGCCAGCCGGTTGAGCGTGCCGAATCGAGCACCTGCTGGGTGCGGCGGCGCAGTTCAGGCCAGGGGGCAAAGAGCGCCACCGGGTCCAGATTGCCTTGCACGGCCACCTGTGGCCCCAGCTGGCGCCAGGCGGCGGCTAAATCGATGCGCCAGTCGACGCCAATGACATCGCCGCCGGCCTCCTGGAGGAGCGGCAAGATGCCTGCCGTGCCGGTGCCGAAGTGGATGATGGGGACACCAGCCTGCCGGGCAATCGCCAGCGCCTGCCGGCTGTAGGGCAGCACATACTCGCGGTAGTCAGCCGGACTCAACTGTCCCACCCAACTGTCAAACAACTGCAGCGTCTGGGCGCCCGCCTGCGCTTGGGCCAGCAAATATTCTCCCACTACCTGGCTGAGCTTGCTCATCAGGCGATGCCATGCCTGCGGCTCGCCCATCATCATGCCTTTGACGCGCGTGTGGTTTTTGCTGCTGCCGCCTTCAATGGCATACGAGGCAAGCGTGAAGGGCGCTCCGCTAAAGCCGATCAGGGGGATGTTGCGGCCGGCAAGTTCGCTCCGCACGAGTTGGATGGCTGTCAGGGTAAAGGGCAGCGCCTCCTGTGCGGAAGGCACGCGCAGCGCATCCACATCGGCAAGCGTTCGCACGGGGTTGTGGATCAGGGGGCCTTCGCCCTTTACAAACTCCAGGTTTAACCCCATTCCTTCCAGCGGCGGGAGGATATCGGCAAAAATGATGGCGGCGTCCAAGTCGAAGGCTTGAATCGGCTGCATTGTCACCTCGCAGGCCAATTCGGGCGTTTTGATCAGTTCCAGGATGGAATAGCGCTCGCGCAGCGTGCGATATTCCACCATGTAGCGACCAGCCTGGCGCATCAGCCAAACGGGAGTGGCATCGACGGGTTGACGCTGGGCCGCGGCCAGAAAACGCATGGGTCTATTTTCCTCGCTCATAAAATGGTCAGATCACTTTACTCCGCCAACCAGCGGGCGACGTCAGGGGCGAAGTAGGTCAGGATCATGTCGGCCCCCGCGCGCTTGATCGAAATCAAGCTTTCTAAAGCGCAGCGGCGCAGGTCAAGCCAGCCATTTGCGGCAGCGGCGTGCAGCATGGCGTATTCGCCTGAAACCTGGTAGGCGGCCAGCGGCAGCGGGAAGCGCTCGCGCACGGTGGCGAGAACATCCAGGTAGGGCAGTGCAGGCTTGACGATCAGCATATCCGCGCCTTCCGCCACGTCAAGCGCCGCTTCCTTCAGCGCTTCCCGGCGGTTGGCCGGGTCCATCTGATACTGGCTGCGATCCCCAAAGCTGGGTGGGCTTTCGGCGGCGTCGCGAAACGGGCCGTAAAAGCCGCTGGCGTACTTGACCGCATAGCTCATGATCGTCACATGCTCATAGCCTTCGCTGTCCAAGCCGGCGCGGATGGCTGAGACCATGCCATCCACCATACCGGAGGGCGCAATGATGTCGGCGCCGGCGGCGGCATGCACGGTGGAAGCTTGCGCCAGCAGTTCACGCGTCGGATCATTAAGCAGATAACCAGTGGGTAAGTGGGGGTGATAGTGGGCGTCGCCGGCCATGTTGATGATCCCACAGTGGCCATGATCTGTGTACTCGCAGAAGCACATGTCAGAGATGACCGTCAGCTCCGGGGCGGCATCTTTCATGGCACGGATCGCCTGCGGCACAATACCGTCTACATTGTAGTTGTCGCTGCCCAATGGGTCTTTGGCGGCAGGAATGCCAAACAGAATCACGGCGGGAATGCCGGCGGCGGCGATTGACCTGGCTTCAGCCGCCAACTGATCGACGCTCAACTGGAATTGGCCGGGCATTGAGCGGATGGGGATACGCTGGTCGCGCCCGTAGCGCACGAACAAGGGATAGATCAGATCGGCGGGCGTCAAGGTTGTCTCGCTCACCATGCGGCGCAGCGCAGCGCTGAAGCGCATACGCCGTGGGCGCAGGGTTGGAAAACCGGCCAGGGATGTAGGTTGGGAGCCGGCAGTGACGGTTGTATTCATAAATGGTTCCAATCGGAAATAAGGGCCTCCACCAGCCCTTCGAGACTTTGGGTTGCCGCCACAATCGCCGGCGGCAGGCCGAGAGAACGCAGTGTGGCCGCTGTAATGGGGCCAATACAGGCGAGACGGATGCCTTCCAATTGGCGACGGCTGCCGCCATCCTGCGCGAGACGTGCCAGCAGATTGCGCGCTGTAGACGAACTGGTAAAGGTGATCGCATCAACAGCAGGCAGCAGCGCCGGCAAGTCCACACCCCCGCTGCCGATGGTGGTGTGGTAGGCGACCATAGATGTGACACCAAAACCGGCGTCACGCAGGGACTGCACCAGCAGCGGGCGGGCGAGGTCGCCCTGCGGAACCAGCAGTTCCTGTCCCGGAGCGGCGGCAGATTGCAGCGCAGCAGCCAAGCCTTCGGCCACATGCTCCGCCGGCACCAAATTGGCGGCCCGTCCCCATAGATTGATGACGGCTTCATTTGTGGCCGCGCCAATGGCTGCCAGCCGTACATCGGCAAATGCGCGCAGCGGCAGGCGCAGATAGCGCAGCCGTTCCGCCAAGATTTGCACCGTATTGGCGCTGGTCAGCACCAGCCAATCGAAGCGTCCAGCAGCCAGGGCGGCCAGACAGCCATCGAGTTCTCGCATATCGTCGGGCGGTTGAATCGCAATGCAAGGATAGAGCAGCGGTATGGCGCCACGATCTGCCAGCAGGGCCGCCAGTTCGGGTGCCTGGTGCGTTGCTTGCGTAACTACAATCTGCCTGCCGGCCAAGACACTGCTCACCGTCACAGTGCTGTCTCCGCCAGCAGTTCGCCCGCACCATGGGTCAGCGCCAGCCGGGCTAATTGCTCCCCCATCTGGTCAGCTTCCGTCGCCGCGCCGGATAGTTCCACATCGATCTGACGCGCCCCGTCGAGCGCCGTAATCCGGCCACGGATATGCAGGCGATTGCCATCAGTGGTCGCCAGCGCGGCGATAGGGACGGCGCAGCCGCCGCCCAGGCCGCGCAAAAAGGCCCGCTCAGCATCCACTGCAGCGTGTGTGTGCGCATCATCGAGTGGGGCGAGCAGGCGGCGCAGCAGTTGGTCGTCACGACACTGCACTGCCAGCGCACCCTGTCCGGGTGCAGGCAGCATCATCTCCAGCGGCAGCACTTCGCTGATGGCGCCGGCGTGTCCCAGGCGTTCGATGCCGGCGCGGGCCAAGACAATGGCATCGTATGGGCCATCCAAATCCAGCGCCTTGCGGATGCGTGTATCGACATTGCCGCGAATATCCGCCATGACGAAATGCGGGAAATGGCGCCGGAGCTGTGCGGCACGCCGCCGGCTGCTGGTGCCGATCACGGCGCCGCTGGGCAACTGGGCTAAGGGACAGCCGCTGCGGCTGACCACTATATCGTGCACCGGCGCGCGCTGCGGGATGGCGCCGATGGTCAGGCCCGCCTCCATTTCCGTAGGCAGGTCTTTGAGGCTGTGCACTGCCAGGTCAATCGTATCTGCGTGCAGCGCCGCTTCCAATTCAGCGGTAAACAGTCCCTTGCCGCCGATCATCGGCAGCGGCTTATCGAGAATGCGGTCGCCTTGGGTGTGGAGCACCGTAATTTCAATTTGAAGGTCAGGCCATGCCTGCTGCAGCAGCAGGGCGATGTGGTCAGTTTGCCAGCGTGCGAGGGCTGAGCCACGCGTGCCCATGCGCAAGCGAGGTAGGGGTGGCGTCTGTTCAGCCATGCCGGCCACTTCCATTGGTTGGCTTGGGCGCTGTCGGGCTGTCATGCTCATCAAGCGCAAAAAGATCCGCCAGCACATGCGCGTAGGGGAGGCCGTTGCCGCCGGCAGCTTGCGCCTTCAGGCGCACAGTCGGTGCATGCAGCAGCTTGGCTATAATGCGATGGGCAAGCTGTGTTACCTCTTGTTCGATCTGGCCGTCCTGATCACTGCGGTGTTCGAGCCGGCGCAAAGTGCGTTCCAATTCGGCCTCCGCCACATCTTCAGCGCGGCGGCGGAGTTCTACAAGGGCAGGTACAACCTGGCGTTCGTGCAGCCAACTAAGATAACAGGCTGCTTCGCCCTCGATAATCCGCTCCACATCGGGCACGGCAGTCTGGCGCCGAGCCAGGTTGCCATCAACCGTATCGCGCAGGTGGTCGATGTCGAAGCGCTGCACACCGGCAATCGACTCAACGGCCATCTCTATATCGCGCGGCATAGCAATGTCGAGCAGCAGCAGTGGGCGGTGGCCGCGTTCGACTTGGGTAGCTGCGATCTGCTCCGCCAATAGGATAGGGTGGGGCGCGCTGGTGGCGCTGACCACGATGTCGCACGATTTAAGCGCTTGCCCTAAATTTGGCCAGGCAAGAGCGTGACCCTGCACACGCGCGGCAACGTGTGCCGCACGCTCCTGTGTGCGGTTGATACAGGTGATAGAGCCGATGCCATGCTGCTGCAGCGCCACGGCAGCCAACTCCGCCATCTCTCCAGCCCCGATTACCAATGCATGATGCTGTGTCAGCGGCCCCAGCGTGCGCCTGGCCAGCAGAGCGGCGGCATGGCTGATGGAGATCGTGTGGCTGCCGATTGCAGTTTCGGTGCGGGCACGTTTGCCGCAGTGCAATGCATGGCTGAACAGGTGGGAGAGCAGAGGGCCGTTGGCTCCGGCTGCCTTGGCGGCGTCCATCGCGTCGGCCACCTGTCCCAAGATTTGCGGCTCACCCAGAATCATCGAATCGAGGCCGGAGGTCACACGCATCAGATGGCGCACCGCTTCGTCATCGTGAGCATAGTAAAGAACGCTGCGCAGATCATCCGCGCTTGCGCTATACAAATCGGCCAAATATTCAGTCATAGCTGCCCAGCCGCTTTGACGTTCGGCGGCAACGGCGTACACTTCTAACCGGTTGCAGGTCGAGATGACAACGATCTCCTGCAGCGCCGGCGTTTTCTTGGCCAGGCGCCGCAGTTCGTCATGCACCGCATCCAACCCACAACTGTTCATCGAAAAACGTTCACGGATGTCAATCGTGGCGGTGCGATGGTTTAGTCCGGCAAGCAGGATTGAAGCCATAAATCAGAGTTTGTGCATTATCCGGCGCCTAAAGCCGGTAGTCATTTGCCAAAGTGGTTCGGCTAACGTCCGTTTATTTACCTGTCAGGCCGGCGCTGGGGTAAGCGCCTGTTCGACGATCGCCGCCAGTGTCGCCACCATTGCCCGGCTATCGTTAAGCATCGGCGGGCGTTCCACACGCACACCGGCTGCGCGTGCAATCTCTTGGACGCCTACATCAATATCGTAGAGCACTTCGACATGGTCGGCAATAAACCCAATCGGCGCGATCAGGAGGTTGCGCTCGCCCTGCGCCGCCAGATCAGCCACCAGATCTTCGATCTGTGGGCCAAGCCAGGGTACGCCAGTCTTAGCTGCACTTTGATAGGAGAAGATCCAGCGCCCAGCGCGCAGGTGCAGCCGTTCGGCCAACAGCGCCGCCGTCTCGCGCAGTTGGCGGTCGTAAGGCTCGCCGCGCTGCAGGATAAATTCAGGCAAACTGTGGGCCGAAAAAACTACCAGCACATCGTCGCGCTCCTCTGCTGAGAAACGTTGGAGCGTGGCGGCCACATTGGCGGCTACGCCATCCAGATATTGAGGCTGGGTGTGCCAGCTCTCCACAAAAACAAGCTCGATATCGGCAGGGCCGTCCTCATTCTTCAGTGCAGACAGCGCCTCATCCAACTTTTTGCGATAGGCGCCGATGCTGAGAGAACTATAGTGGGGGGCCATGCAGACGGCCACAATACGATCCACGCCGCCGGCGGCCATTTCGGCCACCACATCCTTTATGTAGGGATGCCAATGGCGCATTCCCGCGTAGACTGGGATGCCCAATTGCGTCTGTAGTTGGCTTGCCACGCTGCGCGTGATGGCGAGCAGGGGGGAGTAGCCGCCGATTGCGGCGTAGCGGTGCGAAATTTCATCCACCAATTCCTGCGGTGTCTCGCGCCCGCCGCGGATATCGAGCAGATATGCGGGTACATCCTCCAATTTATCGGGGCCGCCATAGGCCAGCAGCAGTACGGCCGTGTTCATGCGTGTGTCCCTTCCTCCTGCCAGAGAGCGCGGCCGATAAAAAACGGCCCTAGATGCTCGAGGTGAAGTGACGTCTGCTTGGTTTTGCGCATCCGCTGCACGATGGATGAAAGCGGGTACAGTTCCGGGCCTAACAGAGCGACCACGAAATCGTTGTCATTTTTGTCCAGCCCGTGACAGGCCAGGCGGATGTCGGTGCCGTAACCAGCGCGCCCGTAGGCATGGCCGATGCCGCCGTGTTCCATCAAGATTACCCGCTGCTCTTGCGCCGTCAGTTGTTCAAACGAGCCGGCCCGACGCAGTGGATACCAAATGGCCCACGGCATTTTGGAGTCACAGACCTTCTGAATCGGGCGCGTCAAGAGAACGCGCTCCAGGTCGTCTTCATTGCCCAGTGCATAGGTGCGGCCCAGCATAGTGTACTCCGGCTTGAATACAAGTTCGGAGAACGGGGGCCAGCGCAAGAATGGGCGCAGCGTGTCCAGAAAAAAAGCGGGGTCTTCGCTGTAACTCAGCAGGGCCACGCCAAAGGGGTCATTGACATCTTCATAGAGCACGCCGGGAATCTGCTGCTGTTCCAGCGCATCAATTAGTACGCTTGTATCTGAGCAGTCACCGAAGGCCATCAACTGCATGAAAAGCCGGCGGTCTAAGCTGAGTGGGTGGCCGTCAGCCGTGCGGCCCTGTTCACTAATATCCACTGTTTCGCTGGCAAACGGATGTCCCATGCACTACCTCTTATTCACCGTTGTGAACTGTTAACTGTTGTAAACAATGCTCCAAGCCGTTACTGCAGCTCGATGGCGGCCTGTTCGTGGCTGCGGCGCAGCGAAAGCGGTTCATAGGTGCAAAATGGTTCTTCGTCCAAATAGGCCATCGTCATGCCATAGGCGCGCGCTCGGCAGCCGCCGCAGATTTTTTTGAACTCGCACAGGCCGCATTTGCCGCCCAGCAGGTCGGGGTTGCGCAATTCGTTGAAGAGGGGTGAATCTTCCCAAATCTGGCGGAATGGTTGTGTGCGGATGTTGCCCGCCTCGACCGGCAGGTAGCCGCAGGGGAAGACCTCACCTCGATGACTGACAAAGCAGACGCCAGTGCCTGCCAGGCAGCCTTTGGTCATGGCGCTCATGGCCTGGCGCGCCTGCTCGGCCTCGCCAGTGGCTGTCCGTCCGTCTGAACCGCCTCCTGCGTGCTGCTGGCGATGATGGCTGGCGGGGCGTTGGCGCACAATGCCCAGACGGCGTTCCTCGGCCTGACGCTGGCGTACAATGCGGAAATAATGCGGGGCGCAGGTGGCCTTGAGTTCGATCCCCCCTTCCATTTCGGCGTCGTACATCCAATTCAGGACGCGCTCATACTCATCGGGCCGAACCTGTTGGTCGTCGGCAATCTGCATGCCACAACCTACAGGCACAAGCATAAACAGGTGCAAGGCTTGTGCGCCCAGTTCCTTGGCCATTGCCAGCGTTTCCGGCATCTGATGTGCGTTATGACGGGCGACCGTGGTGTTGATCTGGTAGGGAACGCCGGCAGCCGCCAGGTGGCGCATGCCTTCAATGGAGCGTTCGAAGGCGCCGGGGCCGCGGAAAATATTATGCGTGGCGGCGTCGGCCCCATCAAAACTGACGCTGACGCGGCGAATACCGCTCTCCTTGATGCGGGCGGCAACCGTGCTGTCGATCAGCGTGCCATTGGTGGCCAGCGCCACAATCAGGCCGGCGTCGGTGGCGTGGCGAGCGATATCAAAAATATCGGGACGGAACAGCGGTTCGCCCCCGGAGAGCACAAAGATTGGGCGGGCAAACGCAGCTATCTGGTCGATCAAGTCAAACGCTTCCTGCGTCTTGAGATCCTGCGGCAGCAACTGGTCAGCTACTGTAATGCGCCGGCAGTGAATACACGCCAGGTTGCAGCCCGCGGTCGATTCCCAAAAAATGAGTTTAGGCGGCGGATAAGACGAGAGTTCCATAATTTAGTTCCTTCCTATGAGGAAGAGCTAATGACACTGTTTAATGAGCTAAAAAATCTATGTAATCCTATGGATACCTGTGATTAACTTAATAAAGTCAGCGTACAATGCTTTATCGTTCTAAGCAAATTATTGGGGGGAGCATCCCAACTGCGGAGACGCTGCCGCCCATCTCTTTGACACGGGCAAGCGCGCAGTGCTAGCATACACCTATGGGCAGCGTCACTGATCTCCACACCAAACAGCGGCGCGCAGTGATTTGGGCAGGCGCAGCCCTTCTCAGTCTGGCACTCCTACTTTATCTTTACACCCTTGACAATGGGTTCGCCCCCGGCGAACTAGTGGGCGGCGATTTAATCACCCACCAGTACGCACAAGTGCAGGCGCGCCCCAGCAACGCACCCGGCTATCCCCTCTATACAATGGGCGGCTGGCTCTGGTTTCACGCGCTGCGCAGCGTGCTGCAGGCAGTCGGCAACTCTTTGCCCAATCCGATAACGCTTCTTTCCGCCTACAGCACGTTTTGGGCGATTTTGGCGCTCGGCCTGCTCTATGCGCTGCTCGTCCGGCTCACACGTTCAGGCGCGTGGCCGAACGGCAACTGGCCGCTCGCTTGGCTGATCAGCGCCTTTTACGCCGTTACATACTTTTTTTGGTATTACGCCACTACTACGGAGCAATACACCAGCGCCATTGCCCAGACGCTTGCTATTGTCTATGTCTATCTTCTTTGGTGTGAGGCTGCCAAATTTTCGCGCGCACAAAATCGTCTGCTGATCCTGCTGGCTTTTTTATGTGGACTTTCGCTTGCGCATATGTTGACGGTGGCCTTTATTGTGCCGCCGCTGGTGGCTGTTGTTCTGTGGCAGCAGCCGCGGCTGCTGCGCAACTGGCGGCTGGTCGTGCTGTGCGTGGTGGCCGCATTTCTGCCGCTGGCTGCCTACTGGTATGTCTGGCTGCGCGGTGCAGCGCATCCTGAATGGTGGGGTCAGGGCGAATGGCGCACGGCTGGAGAGTGGTTCTGGGCCTTTGTCAGCACTGCGCAGGGACGTGACGAACTGAGCTGGGGCTTGCGCTCGAGCTGCGCTCTCTTTGCCAATGGCTTTCCTGCCCTGATCTGGCAGGAGTTGAGTCTGCCCATCGTCCTCATGGGCGTGGGGGGAATTGCTTTGCTGCGCCGTCCGCTGGCAGTTGTGCTCTACGCCACGCTGGTTATTTATCTTGTTTTTAACTGGCTCTACCGCTGTGCAAACTGGTATCAGGTGATTTTGCCGGCCTACCCGCTGCTGCTGCTGGGCGTGGCTGCTGCCGCCGATGCCTGGCAACACCATTTTCGCAGCTATTCCTGGCGCTGGCTGCATCATTTGCCTGCAATGCTGCTGGCGGCTGCCATTCTCTGGCGCGCTGCGCTCTCCTGGGTTCCCGCCGACAGCGCCCACCGTCCCGGCGATACGGCGCTCGATCGCGCAACTGTCTTGCTGAGCCAGCCGCTGCCGCCTGCCGCAAACCTGTTTGCGCCGGTGGCGGATGCATTGGCGCTCGACTATCTTATCCGGATTTGGGGTGTACGGCCTGACCTGGCAGTTGTGAGCAGCAGCCAAGCCGGCGACCGCTTGCGCGCAGGCGAACCGGTCTTCGCCACCTATGATGTGGCTCCCGTGCTGTTGGCGGAACTGCCCGCCGATCTCCCCCTCCAGCGCGCGGGCGCCGGGCCGGATTGGCTGGAGTTGGCGTTGGCAACCGATGCTGTTGCGCTGCCGGCGGTGGATGGCCGCCATGAAGTGATAGCCGGCGTAACGCTGCTGGGATATGCTGTGCAGCCTGCCCCCAGCGGCGCATCTGTCAGCAGCCAGCCGGCGGCGGCGGATGTCACCTTGTATTGGAAGCTGGACACCGGCTGGCCGGAAAATCTTGGCATCAGCCTGCGGCCAACTACAGGCGGGAATTTCCTACCTGATCCTGCCGGCGCGCCCGGCGCCATCATTCAAGTGGATGCGCCTGCTCCTGTGCATGGCCTGGCCGCTGCTGGGCCGGCGCCACTGGCGGATGCTTATCGTGTTCCTATGCCTGCGGACGCTGACGGCATTTTGCTGATCATCTATACGCGTGAGGGCGATGACTTTCGCAACTTGTTGGAACTTCCCCTGGCAGCAGAGCAGCCGCTAGAATAGGTTTGTAGTGTGCAGCATCCTGCTCAGGGTTTAGCCTTACCGGCTTCTGCCGGTTGTCGTGGTATAAAGCTTACACTGTCTGGCCTCTACACCGCCTGACCTTTATGTCCATCAAATATTTATCTAAAGGAGCCTATCACCATGCCTGCGACTGTTCCTGCTGCCTATCTTGATCTGCTCACCGGCCCGGTCTTCGCCGTCTTCACCACCATGGCTCCCGATGGCCAGCCTGAAAACACAGTTGTCTGGTGCTCCTGGGACGGCAGCCATGTTTTGGTCAATACTGCTGCCGGCCGTCGCAAGCACACCAATGTGCTTAAGGACCCCAAAGTAGCCTTGACCGTGGTCGATCCTACCGATCCTTTTCGCTGGATCGACGTGCGCGGGGTGGTGGAAGATATCGAAGAGGATAAAGATTACGCCAACATCAACGCGCATGCTAAGTTGTATGCTGGGGTTGACGAATACTATGGTGGTGTAGCGCCTGCCGAGCAGCGCGGTAAAGAAGAGCGCATTATCTTCAAGATTCGCCCTGACCGTGTCGTCGCCTTCCCTATGTCATAACGTGTCCGATAGGGGGCGGGTCAGGCGTGGTTTGCTCCATCTGTGCCCCGTCTAAAGCATCCGTCTAGAGCAATTGGGGCCGCATACATGATCCAGTTATAATGGCCGCGAGCGGGCGCTCTTTGGGGCGGTGGAGCCGGAACAGGTGAATTCGGTATGAATCGTGATCTTCGCAATCAGCGGCACCTAATCGAACAGGCGGGCGAGGTTGTCGCCAGACGGCCGCTAATCGGCGTGACGACAGGGCGCGAGAAGTCGCAGCGTTTTTTTGGCCTGTCGCTCTATATTATGAACCAGACCTACGTGCGCTCGCTGGAAAATCTGGGCGCGCTGCCGGTGATGATTCCGCTCAACATGACTGAGGCCACACTGTACGGAATGTTTCAACGTTTGGATGGCCTGTTTCTGCCCGGCGGCGAGGATGTGGATCCCGCTAATTATGGGGAAGAGCGCCACCCGCTGCTGGGCGCCACGGATCGCGAGCGCGACCGCACGGAACTGCTGTTGACGCGCTGGGCTTTGCAAGAAGGCATGCCGATACTGGGTGTCTGTCGCGGTGTACAGGTGATCAATGTGGCCTGCGGCGGCACGCTGATCCAGGACTTACACAGCGAGCAGCCTGATCTGGACAAGCACGATTACTTTCCGCCCAGCTTTGAACGCTTTCGTATCAGCCACGGCATTGCTATCGAGGCCGACAGCCAGTTGGCGCAGGCAATGGGCCAGGTGCACGAGGTCAACTCGATGCACCATCAAGGCATCGAAGAGGTAGGATTTGGCTTACGCGTTGTGGCGCGTGCGGAGGATGGACTGCCGGAGGCGCTGGAAGCGCCTGTGCTGCCGTTTGTCGTCGGTGTGCAGTGGCATCCTGAAGAATTGTCCAAAACCGACCAGATGAGCGCCAATCTTTTCTACAACTTTGTGTGCGCCGCCGCGGAGAATTGGCGCTCTCAGGTGCCCAGTGAGTGGGGGGCGCAGTTTCAGGCTGCGTGTATGACACTGCGTGTGAATGGCGGCAGCCCAAGTGTTGCGGGCAATGGATTCATGGGTGCGCAGGATGTTCTAGCCACACCGTTGGCGGCACAGGAGCCGTCTGGTGGGGGCAACTGCGGCTAATTGTACTGTTTAGCGGGTCGGATTGCGAGCTGCTCGTTCCATGTTTTACGGGAAGCACAACTATGTTTCACTTTAGTTCCCTCGTCTGGCGCCGGCTGCTCTGCGCTGCTGTTCTCATGTTGGCGTTTACAACTTTCAGTCAGGTTGACCCGGTTGCGGCCCAGCAAACAGGGCCGGAGCCAACCCCACAGGCGGCGGATCAGCCAGTCTATTTGCCGCTTGTGGACAAGGCCCCTGCTTTATTGGACCCTACGCCTGCGTCCGGCGCCCTCAATCAAAGCCCCAACGTCTATCTCGCCTGGCGTTTCAGCAGCCTATCCATCTCCGATCCGCGTTTCACAATTCTTTTGGCGGCGTGGGATGAAACGCCGGAGGCTGTGGTAGCCGAAAACTTGACCAGCGCCAGCTTTGACCCTGCGACATTTGAGATGGACACAACCTACTACTGGCGGGTGTCCGTGACCGGTTCGAATGGCGTGACGGAACTGGGGCCGATCTGGAGCTTCCATACGGAACCGCGCTTGGATCCGCCGCCGGCTGGAAGTATGGTGGGCGTTCCCGCCGGAGAGTTTACGATGGGGTGTGACCCCAATAACCTCGGCGGCACTTTCTACTGTGTTGGATGGGATTCGCCGCTGCATAAGGTCTGGCTTGACCACTATGCGATCGATAAGTATGAAGTCACCAACGCAGAATATCGCGCTTGCGCCGATGCCGGTAAATGTGATCCGCCGCGCAGAACAAACTCGCATGACCGCGATAAGTATTATTACGAGTCCGAATTTGCCTTGTTCCCCGTACTTTATGTGTCGCGTAAAAATGCCATCCAGTATTGCACTTGGGCGGGCAAGCGTCTGCCTACAGAGGCTGAATGGGAAAAGGCGGCACGCGGCCCCATTGACACGCGCCCTTTCCCCTGGGGCAGCGAATCCCCTACCTGTGAGCGCCAAAACCGGCCCGACGAAAAAATGTGTGGGCCGCAAATAAATGATACAGCGCGCATCGGCTCTTACCCGCTGGGGGCAAGCCCTTATGGCGCAATGGATATGAGTGGCAATGTCTTTGAATGGGTCTTTGATCGCTTTCAAGAGGATTGGTACCGGCTGTCTCCCTACGTCAATCCAGTCAATCCGCCGCTGGGCAGCAAAGATTTGATTGTGATTCGTGGCGGGAGCTACCGTGATCGCTACTCCTACACCCGCACTTCTCATCGGCACACCGGGCACCATGGCGATTATCCAGGTCAAGATGCCCCTGACTATCGCAGCGACCGCGTAGGATTTCGCTGCGCCATGTCTTTGCCCTGACGGTCTGCAGTCAGTAGATTGGCGGGTTGTTCCCCTGCGACTGTCACAGCCCCCTCAATTCACTGGGCCGCCGCTTGCCGGGCCGGCTGAGTGTTTGCTGTGGCGTCTTCGCCGGCTATGCTGCCAAGCGACGTCACCGTATGCTGGAACCAATCCGAATTCATACACCTACTATCGTCAGGCTAAAAGATAGGTTAACTGCGCGGTTTCACGCACATTTGTTCCATGCCGCGGTTGGGATAATCGCCCTGCTTGGGATATAATACATCGTTGAATCTGGTGTAAGACCAGCCTAGTGGGAGCGATGGATGGAAGATAATTTGGAACCGACGAATGGCATGAATGAACTGGATGCGCCTCTGGATGTGACACTTGCTGTAGAAGAGGGTGTGTCTGTCGCCGCAGGTGGCGAGGGTGGCGGAGGCAACGGAGCCAATAGCGCTGACGGTTTGAACGGGGCCGGCGGTGCAGGCAATGTGCGGCCAGTGCTGATCGAAGCGGAAATGCGCTCTGCATACCTTGATTACGCAATGAGCGTCATTGTGGCCCGTGCGCTGCCGGATGCACGTGATGGTCTTAAGCCTGTGCATCGTCGTATCCTGTATGCCATGCACGATATGGGGTTGGGCGCCTCTACAGCGCATAAAAAGAGCGCTCGTATCGTCGGTGAAGTGCTGGGTAAATACCATCCGCATGGCGACACAGCGGTTTATGACGCGATGGCGCGCATGGCGCAGAATTTCAGCCTGCGCTACCCGCTGGTAGATGGACAAGGCAACTTCGGCTCGGTCGACGGCGACAGCCCAGCCGCTATGCGGTACACGGAGGCGCGCCTGGCGCGCATCGCCGAATCCATGCTGGCCGACATTGACATGGACACGGTCGACTGGGGCATGAATTTCGACGATAGCCTGCAGGAGCCGACGGTGCTGCCGGGGATGCTGCCCAATCTGCTCGTCAACGGCACAAGCGGCATTGCCGTTGGAATGGCGACCAATGTCCCCCCTCACAACCTGACCGAAGTGGCGAATGCAATTATTTTTGTGATCGACAATTGGGAGCGGCACAGCGAGATTGGGCTGGAAGAGTTGATGACCTTTGTGAAGGGTCCTGACTTCCCGACCGGCGGCATTATTCTTGGCTCAGAAGGCATCAAGCAGGGCTTTGCCACAGGCCGGGGCAAGGTTATGGTGCGCGCCAAGACGGAGATTGAAGAGATCCGTGGCAGCCGCTTCGCCATCATCGTCACCGAAATTCCCTATCAGGTGAATAAGTCCAGCTTGATTGAAAAGATGGCCGAGTTGGTGCGCGAGGATAAACTGGATCAGATCAGCGATATACGCGACGAATCTGACCGCACCGGCATGCGCATCGTCATTGAATTGAAACGGGGTGCAGCGCCTAAAAAGGTGCGCAACCGGCTTTTCAAGCACACGCAGATGCAGACCTCCTTTGGCGTCAATATGCTGGCCCTGGTCGATGGCGAGCCGGTGACGCTCAGCCTGCGCCGGGCGCTGGTGGTCTATGTAGAGCATCGCTTTGAAGTGCTGACGCGGCGCACACGCTTTCAACTGGCCAAAGCGCGCGAGCGAGCGCACATCCTTGAAGGTCTGCGCATCGCTTTGGAGTTCCTGGATGAAGTAATTGCCACCATTCGCCAGAGCGACAGCGCCGATGCGGCCCGCATGGCGTTGATGGACCGTTTTGGGTTGAGCCAGGTGCAGGCGCAAGCGATCTTGGACATGCAGCTCCGCCGCCTGGCTGCGCTGGAGCGACAGAAGATCGAGGACGAGTATCAAGAGATCATGTCCAAGATCTCCTACTATGAAGATCTGCTGGAGCATCCTGAGAAAATCCGGGCCTTGGTGCGCCAGGATATTATTGCGCTCAAAGAAAAGTATGGCGACGAGCGGCGCACGGCGATTGCACAAGACGCCAATGGCGAGTTTAATGAAGAAGACCTGATTGCTCAGGATAACGTCTTGATCAGCTACAGCGCCGGCGCCTATATCAAGCGTATGGCCGCCGACACCTTCCGTGCCCAGGGGCGCGGTGGGCGCGGCATAAAGGGCATGACCACGCGCGGTGACGACGAGGTGATGAATCTCTTCTTTGCGCGCACGCTCGACCATATTCTGTTTTTCACCAACAAGGGCCGGGTTTACAGCAGCCGGGTTTATGAACTGCCCGAAGGCAGCCGCACTTCGCGCGGCGCACACACTGCCAACGTGCTCAGCCTGCAGGCTGATGAAACGGTGACCACTATGCTGGTGGTGCCGGACT
>JBBRBX010000026.1:0-51683 GCA_038205395.1 Caldilineales bacterium | reverse complement strand
GCTGTCCTCCTGCTGGTCGACCACCAGCGAGATAAAACAGCGCAGCTTGGCAATCTGCACGGCCACAGGCTGGATGTCCACGCCGTAAATGCAGTTCTCGATCAGATACAGCTTGCGCCCGTAATCGTTGTCGTTGTGGCTGAAAACGGCTTCAATGGCGGCGATGGCCGCCTCGCGCGCAGCCCCGTCGGGAATCTCCGCCGCCTTGTCGGTCTGCCGGCGCTGCCAACTTTCGTTGTGCGGGTCGAGTTTGCCCAGCAGGAAAACCAGCTTGTGCAGCACACCCATCGGGAACGCGCCCGAACCGCAGGCCGGGTCGATGACTTTCAGATTGTCGATGGCTGCGATCACACGCTCAATCTCTTCTGCGCCCAGACCGTGCGGCTCGCTGCTGTAGGCCAGCAGCCCGCGCAGCCAGGTGCACAGATCATCGTCCAGATCGCCGTCCGCCGCGGCGCTGCCCGGCGCCGCCAGCACGCCGGCAAAATAGGCCAGCAGGCTCTCGTCCACCATGTAATCGACGATGGGCCGCGGCGTGTAAAACGACCCGGTCTGCTTGCGCGCCGTCTCCTCCGTCTCCGGGTTGTAGGCGGCCAGCAAATTCTCAAAGACCTTGCCCAGCAGTTCGGGGTCAAGGGCGACTTCCTCTTCGATGGGCGTGTTCTCTTCCACCGTAAACTTATAGCTGTCAAAAATAGGCAGCAGCCCACGCACGCTGTAATGTTTACCGTGTGTAGCATAAACGGTGCTGAGATCGATCTCGTGCTCATCGCCAAAGAACAGAATATCCGGTACGCGCAGCGGGTTGTCGGGGCGGTCGGAAAATCCATCCACGCGCATTTCCTGCTGCGGGCGGTCCAGACACTCGAACAGGCCGCCGTTGAGAAACGGAATATCGGCGAACAGTTCCAGCGCATGGGCCGGGTCGCGGAAATATGCTTCGTAGCGATAGACGTTGGGGATGCCGTAGTGGCTGTTGCGCCCGCCGCTCTGGTGTTTGCCGCGGAAGCGGCGGCTGACTTTATCGCCCGGCTTGTCCTGGGCCATCTCGGTGTTCAGCGTGGCAAAAAAGAGATTTTGCAGGATCGCCTTGTAGTAACTGCTTTCAGCGGGGTCATCCCATGTCAGCAGCGTATCCAGCCGGGCACGGTCAAACAGGGCGGCAGGCACCAGCCCCTTTTCCTTGAGAAACCAGACAAAGATCAGCCGCGTGATCAGGCGGATGACGCTGGTGGTGTTGCGCGTGGCCTCATCCTTTTCGGCGCCGTCAGGGAAGGTGACACTTTGCACGGCCCAGAAGTACCAGTTGGCAATCTCGCTGTAAAACTTCTTGTTCAGCTCGCTGATGTCGAGCGTCTTCTCCCAAGCGCGCTGCAGGTCAGCGAAGTTGGCGACCGCATATTGTGCAGCCAGCCGCGGCAGCGCCAGGTCAGCCAGGATTTCAATGTGCGCCCGGTGCGGCTGGGCAAAATGGATGCCGCGGATCAGCGTGACCTTTTCCAACACATCTTTGCCGACGTCCTTCTTGTTTTGGCGGCGGGCAATGATGGCAAAGGTAAGGCTGTCGCCGTGGCGAAAGAGGATCATGGCCGGCATGGCGAATAGCTTGTTGAGCGCGCGTGTGGCCATGGCCAACTGCGTGCGCGTGTAGTCACTGCCGCTGCGCTGCGGCGCCAGCTCGATGGCAAAGAAGAGGTAGGATTGGATGTTGCCGCTCTCCCACGTCTCGGCGCGGAACAGCCCGCTCTGGCCGCTGACCGCCAGAGCAATCTCTTCACTCGTCACCTGGAAGAGCAGGTCCACCGAACGCCAGGCCCCCAGCAGCGCCTTCTCCGCATCCAGGCTGTCATGCTGGTCAAAGGTAGCCAGAAACTCGTCCGCGCGGTTGGGTGTCAGATCGATGCGGCGCTCGGAACGGTAGCCCAGCGTGCCCAGCAGCGCGCGGGCGGCAGCCGCCAACGGTTGGTTGGCAAATGCTTGCAGATTGGATTGGATGGCGGCTTTCAACTCGAGTGGCGGCATTGTCCGGCTTCTTTAGCGAATAACAAACCAGGTGATCAGTTCAAATGCGCTGGTCGCGCGCACCTGCTCGTCGCGCGGGAGGAGGACGGCTGCGCGGTCGCCGAGCAGAGCGCCCGCGGCGCGCTTTTTGAAGGTGCGCTGCAGCGAGCCAAGCGCGTCCTGCAGCAGCTTGTCCACCCCGCGCATGTCGGCGCCCTGCTGCGTGTCGCGGTCAAAGGCGCGGCACAGTTCCTCATAAGGCTGATTGTGCCCGGCGCAGGTGGCGCGCAGAATCTCCAGAATCTGCTTGGGATGGGTAAAGGTAAAGCGCACCACGCCATCATTCTGCACATAGACCAGATAATAGGGCTGCAGCGGGTTGACGGTGTCGCTCTTGCTCCCGCTTTCCTGACGCAAACAGAAGATCAGCCCCGGCTTGATGACGGGATAGTCGGGGTGGGTGGGGACAACGGCAAACAGCCCCAACGGCGCCTCTTCCAACGCCTGGCGGTTGGCCTCAATATAATGCGCCAGTTCGGCGCGAAAATCATCCAGCGTGAAGTCAGTCAGCGCTACGCTTTCGTTGAAGTCCTCCAAATCGAGCACTTCCTCCTGCAGCCGCCTGAGCTGGCGGTCACGGTAGCGCAGATCCTCGGTGATCAGCTCCTCCAACGCCTCGACGTTGAGCAGATTCTCATCCGCCGTGGCCGACAGATCCACCAGCGCCATGCGCGCTTCGACCCGCTCCTTGAGCGTAATGTACTTGTCCAAATCTTGCGTGGGCCAGAAATTGACCAACTGCACCGCGCTGTTGATGCTGCCGATGCGGTCGATGCGGCCAAAGCGCTGGATCACCCGCACCGGGTTCCAGTGGATGTCATAGTTGATCAGCAAGTCGCAGTCCTGCAGATTCTGCCCTTCGGAAATGCAGTCGGTGGCGATCAGCAGATCGATGGCCTCATCCTGCGGCATGTGCGCCATACGGCTGCGGTGCTTGGCAACGGGCGAGAAGTTGGTCAAGATATGGACAAAGTCGGCGCGGCCAAAGGTGGTGCGGTTGGCGGCGGCCCCGCCCGAAACCAGCGCCGTATGGATGCCCAGTTCGGCGCTCGCCCAATCCGCCAGCGCCCCATACAGATAGGCGGCCGTATCGGCAAAGGCGGTAAAGACCAGCACTTTGCGGTTAGGCCGGCCCTCCTTGTCAAATGTGGGGTTCCGCACCTTCCCTTCGATCAGCTTCTTCAACTGGGCCAGCTTGGCATCGCGGTCGGGCGTAATGCTGCGCGCCTGCGCTTCCAGCAGGCTCAACTGCTGGCGGTCGGCGCGCAGGTCCGCCAGCCACCTGTCCACATCCAGATGAGCCAACTGAAAACGCGCTTTGGAGATGGCAAATGCGTCGGCCAGCTCTTCGTCTTCCTCATCCCCCTCCCCCAGCAGCAGTTGGTCGAAATCCACCTCCGGGTTATCGGCCTGATAGCGCTGAAACGCATCAATGCGGTTGGTGAGGTCGTTGATCTTGTCGATCGTGCGCCGCAGCGTCAGCGAGAAGGCATGCACCGAACTCTCCAACCGCTTGAGGAAGTTGACCTTCATCATGCCGATCAGATAGCTTTCGCGCGTGGCCTGGTCAAACTGGACAATGCGGGCCGTGGCATAGCGGCTGCGATATTGCGGCCACACGTAGCGGGAAGGGTTGAACAGCGAAAGCTGGTAGCGGCTGATCTCGTCGTTGAGCCGGTCATAGGAGAGAAACTCGTCGCGCAGATCGATGGTAGGGTACACAGACAGCGGTTTGCGTCGCTGGGGAAAGCCGCCCAGGCGGATGACACTGTCCTTGTAGTATTTCTGCACATGCTTGCGCGAGCGGGCGATAGTCAGCCCATCGAGCAGCTTGAAAAAGGGTGAGCCAAGCTGTTCGAGCAGGTCTCTGGTGTTGCGCTCACCCTTACGCGTGGCCCATTCGTTGAAAACCGTCTGCGCCACCCGCAGCGTCTCTTGGATGCTGGCGATGCCCAACGTCTCTTGCAGCGCAGCGTCTTCATTTTCGGTAATAAAATAGATTTGGTTGCGCAAATCCTTGAGCGTGTTGTTGACCGGTGTGGCCGACAGCAGCAGCACCTTGGTCTTGACGCCGGCCTGCACAATATCTTCCATCAGCCGCTGATAGCGCGAGCGGCGCACAATCTGGCCGCTCGCGTCGCGCTTCCCGGCGGCGTTGTTGCGGAAGTTGTGCGACTCGTCGATCACCACCAGGTCGTAGTTGCCCCAACTAAGATTGGCCAGGTCAACATCGCCGGAAAAACCTTCCTCGCGGCTGAGGTCAGTGTGCGAAAGCACGGTGTAGGCGAAGCGGTCGCGCAGAAACGGGTTAAGTTCGCTGTGGACATGCGCCTGGTAGATGGTCCAGTTCTCACGCAGTTTTTTGGGACAGAGCACCAGCACGCGCTCGTTGCGCAGCTCGAAGTACTTGATGACGGCCAGCGCCTCGTAGGTTTTGCCCAGCCCCACGCTGTCGGCCAGAATGCAGCCGTTGTAGGTCAACAGCTTGTTAATTGCACCCTTGACGCCATCTTTCTGAAACTCGAACAGCGTATTCCATATCTGCGTATCTACAATCTGCTGCTGAATGGCGGTCAGGCTGCTCTGCGCCTGCTCAGCCAGAAACTGCTCGAATAGGTGGAAAAGCGTTTTGAAATAGACGAAATCGGGGGCGTTGTCGCAGTAAAGCTGCGCCAGATACGCCAGCACCTCGTCGCGCACATCCTCGACCAGCTTCTCGTCGTCCCACAGCGCGTCAAACCAGGCCAGCAAATCTTCGCTGTCGCGCCGGCTGTCCACCACCAGATTCAGTTCAATGTTGTTGCTGCCGTTGCCCAATCCAAGGCCGCTGACGGTAAAGTTGGAACTGCCAAGGATCGCATCTTCCACCCCGCCGTTGGTAATGTGATACATCTTGCCATGCAGCAGGTTGGCCTGGCGGATCGAGCGGATTTCGACTTTGTCGCGAATCCAGCCGGCGCAGGCGCGGGCGACGCGGCTCTGCTCCAGCCGGTTGGCCAACTGCAGACCATTGTCCTCGATGCGATAGGCTTTCTTGTGGGTCTTGTCGGGGTCGATCGCCCGCACAAAGCGCGGCTCGCCAAAGAGAAAGCGCAGATGTTCGATCGCATCCAATTCGTCCTGCAGAGCCGCATAAGCGTAGATGGTAAAGTAGGCGGAGACAATGGCGACTGTCGAATCCTGCCGCAGTTGCTGGCGCAAGAAATCGCCTACGCTGCCGCGGCGGTAATTGTCGCGGATGCCGGAAACTATCGAGGAAGTGCGCTGTAGATTGTTCATTGTCAGCTTCGGGATCCTTGTGTACTTACGCAGAGCTTACAGTATATCAAGATAGCCGTTTCTGCAAATCGTATGGAAAACGAGACTGTGCCGTTTCATTGCCGCCACCGCCGCGGCTGGTGTACTATAAGCAGGCTTTCCCGACCCGGCGCACCAGCCGGTTCGTACCAACCCGCTCCATTGCTCAGGAGGAATTGCCATGAACGAAACCAAACGCCCGCTGCGCGTGGCCATTATCGGCACAGCCGCGCGCTCAGACTATCTGTACGGCCCCATCCTGCAGGCGCTGCCGCAGGAAGTCGAACTGGTATCCGTGTGGGGGCGCAGCGAAGGCTCGGCCCAGCGGCTGGGTGAGCGGCTGCACGCGCCCTGGTACACCGACCTCGACAAGCTCGTGCGCGAGACGGCCCCGGAAATCGGCATCGTCTCGGTCGCCTACTCAGCCAACGGAGAGGTGGGGCTGATGGCGGTCGAGGCCGGGCTGCATGTGCTGCTGGAGACGCCTATCGCGCACAAGCTGGCGGAGGCCGACGCCATCATCGCCGCCGCCCAGGCGCGCGAGCGCAAGATCGAGGTGGCGGAACAGTTCCACCGCCGCCCGCTGGAGCAGATCAAGCTGGCCCTCATCGCGTCAGGTCTCTTTGGACGCGTCTACAGTTCATTCAGCGACTTTGCCGGCCACGGCTATCACGGCATCTCGGTCATGCGCTCGTATCTCGGCTTTGACGCCCAGCCTACCCAGGTGACAGGTGCAGTGCGCAGCTATCCGCTGGCCGCCCACTGGTCGCGCCTGGCCGGCACGCGCGGCGAGCGCAGCGAAGAGCAGGAGCACGGCATGATCGACTTTGCCGGCGGCCAACTGGGCATCTTCCACTGGACAAGCGTGGGCTATGACTCGGCCCTGCGCTGGTGGCGCAGCAGCCGCTTTCTGGCCGAGCGCGGCATGGGCATCACGGTGGGCGTCAATCCCGACGTGCAGGAATGGCTGACGCTGCTGGCGCCCGGCGGCGAAGCGCCCCGCTTTATCACGCTGGAGCGGCGCTGGGAGCGCAACGACGGCGGCGCCCTGGTGGCGATGGTTGCCCACACCGGCGACCCCGACCAGCCGATCGTGCAGTGGGAGAACCCGTTCCGTCCCGCCGTCAAAGGCCACGGCGTCCAGTGGCACGACGACGAAATCGGCGTCGCCGGCTGCCTGCTCAGCCTGGTCAACGCCGTGCGCAGCGGCACGGAGCCGACCTACGGTCCCCAGCAGGCGCGCACCGACCAGGAACTGATCCTGGCCATCCGCCAATCCTCCGCCCAGGGCGGCGCACCGGTTTCGTTGCCGCTGGACCCAGCGCAGCAGCAGTTCTAACGGCAGAGGAGAGCCAGGCACGTTTCCCTATCCGTGCCTGGCTCGCCGCAGAACAAGCTACTCCGGCGCCAATATTCCGGCGCCACTATTCCGATACCAGCGGAAAGGCCGCAATGCGCAGATTGGTGGCGCCATAGGGGATCAGTTCGATCTCCTCCAGCGGCTCGGCGGAAGGATGCGGGCCGCCGTCAATAGGGCCGGCGGAATTGTCTTGCAAACGCCACTGCGGCAGCCGCCGCCCCCTAACCTTGATCCGCACCGCCGCCGTCTCCGGCGCAAACGGCAGCAGCGAGACAGGCTGCGTCGTCACCTCCCAATCCGCCGGCGCCTGCGGGTCGAGCAGCAGCCCATAATTCCAGGGTGTCGTGGGATAGACCTCCCAGTCGGCGTGCGGCTGCAGCCCGGCGATCTGCTGCCAGTGCTCGCCCATATGCAGCCCAAAGAGCAGCGGGCCGCGATAGATTGAGAGCAGCCCCGCGTGGCCCCGCGTGGTGCGCACCGCCATCGGCAGGTCAAGTTCGACCACGTCGCCCGCCTGCCACGCGCGCTCGATGCGCGCAAAGCTCCCCGCCGCCGGCGCCGCCAACTGCTCGCCGTTGACGCGCAGCTGCGCACCATCAGCCCAGGCCGGGATGCGCAGCAGCAGCGGGAAGGAGGCAGGCTGCGCCGGATTCACCAGCACGCGGATGCACCCGTCAAACGGATATTCCGTCTCGACGGCCAGCCGCACATCCACACCATCCGCCACACCATTCGCCACTGTGCTGTGCACGGCACATGGCCCATACGCCACCACGGCCAGCCCGCCGTCGGGTGTGGCCATGACCAGATTTTTGACCAGCTTGGGCCAGCCCTGGTGCATATTGGCCGTGCAGCAGCCGAAATGCGGCTCCAGCCCATAGATATTGGAGCTGTCGGTATTGTCGGTCCAGTTGCGTTTGGCCACGGTGCACGCCACCTGGTTGACCTGTTGGTCGTACTGGTGCGCCCACATGTCCGGTTTGAAGGTGGCCGGCCAGGCGTTGTAGGCGACCTGCTCCAGCACATCGCCGAAGAACGGGTCGCCCAGAATGCGCATCATTTCTTCCAGCGAATACATATATTCGGCGACCGCACACAGTTCCGTGCCGGAGGTGGGGTCGGTGCCATGCAGATGCTCGTCGCCGCTCCAGATGCCATTGGGCTGGCCATGATGCCGCATCATGTTGTCGATGGCCAGTCGCGGGGCGGAGCGATGCCATTCGTCGCCGCTTTGCACAAAGAGCACTGCCGGCGTCTTGATGCCCTGCGCATTGTTGACCACATGCGTGGCCATGTTCATCAGATGCTCGCCACTCAGCAGCTCGCCCAGTTCGTACTTGGCCTGCAGCGCCGCCCAGTCGGTCGTCTGTGCACCCACCCTGTCCGCCAGGTCAAGCAGGAACGCATCGCCCGTGCGGTTGTACAGCCACTGGATCGCCAGCAGGTTGTCCGCCCCGCGCGCCGCGCCCCAGTTGTCCAGCTTGCGGGCATCCAACATTCCCGCCTGATAGCGAAAATAGTTGGTCATCAATTCGATCACGCGCGCGTCGCTGCTGGCCTCGTAGTAGCTCATCAGCACCTTGAGCGCCACCATGCGCGGCCACCAGTCAGTGTTGCGCGGCCCAAACTGCCCGTTTGGCTGCGCGCTGTTGAGCATCCACGCCACATACTTGCCCGCCTTGACGATCAGCCGCTGGTCGTCCAGAAGGTAGGCCAGCACCACCAGCCCATCGCAGTAATAGGGGGCGCGCTCCCAGTCATCACCCGACCCGCCCAGCCAGCCGCAGTTCAGCCCCACATCGGGCCAGAACTCATCCAGATAGCCGGTCAACCCCTCAGCCTGGATGCGCAGTTGATCCAGCAGCCAGCCCTGGGGGCGCACCGCACCCAGCGGCAGCGACAGAAATGCTGCCGGCTGCAGCGGCGCACGCGTGGACGCCGGCGAATTTACAGAAACCATGATTGCCATCCTTCTTCCAGCCCGAATTACCGGGCGTAATGTCCGGCTTGCGTTTCGTCTTTGATTTGCGTTATGTCAACCCTTGACGGCGCCGCCCATCAACCCCTGCAGGTAGTAGCGCTGAAGGAGCAGAAACAGCAGGATGCAGGGCAGAATCGTGACCGTCACACCCGCCTGCAGCGCGCCCCAGTCGATGGCCCCATAGTAGCCGCTGCGCACACTGGTCAGCATGATCGGCAGCGTAAATTTGCTCTCCTGCGTCATGATGATCAGCGCCGCCAGGAACTCATTCCAGGCGTTGAGAAAGGCGTAGATGGCTACCGTGATAATCCCTGGCCGCACCAGCACCAGCATGACATTCCAGAGCATATTGAGGGTGGTGCAGCCGTCCAGCAGCGCTGCCTCTTCAATCTCGCGCGGCACCGTGTCAAAGGTGTTGCGCATCATAAATATGCCGAAGGGCAGTTGAAAAGTGATGTAGACCAGCGACAGCCCAAAGAGCGTATTCTGCAGCTTGAGCGCCCCCAGCATCAGGAAAAGCGGCGTCAAAACCGACTGGAAGGGGATCATCAGCGCCGCCAGCATCATGACGAACAGCACATTCTTGGCCGGAAACTCGAAGCGCGAGAAGCCGAAGCCGGCCAACGTACTCAGCACAATCGTGCCCACCACCGTCAGCAGCGACACGGTGGCGCTGTTATACAGATACTGCCAGACGCCCGCCCCGTACAGGTTGAGCTTGGCATAGTTGGCAAACGAAATTGTAGAGGGGAGAAACGTCGGCGGCACCGCCGCCGCTTCCTGCGGCAGTTTGACTGAAGTCAGCGCCGAGAAGACAATCGGCGCCACAAACAACAGCAGCAAACTGCTGCACAGCAGATAGAGCGCCAGCGTGCGCAGCGTGGCCCACCGCTTGCGCGTGCTGCCGCCGGACACCCTGGCTGTATTAGTGATCGCCGTCATACAAACCCTTTCTCAAATCAATAGGTTGTGTCGTCGCGCAGAATACGCAGTTGGGCGGCGCTAAGCAGCGTCAGGATCACAAGCAGCACTAAAGACAGTGACGCGCCATAGCCCATCTTGAAGTAGACAAATGAATTGTTGAATATCCAATAAACAGTGGTAATCGTCTCGTTTTTGGGTCCGCCGCGCGTCATAATGTAGAACTGGTCAAAGGCCAGATACGAACCGATGACCGAAAGCACCAGCGCCAGCGCAAAGGTGCGGCGCAGCAGAGGCATGGTGATGTGCACCAGCCGCCCCCAGTAGGTCGCGCCGTCCACCATCGCCGCCTGGTAGATTTCATCCGGAATGGCCTGCATCCCCGACAGCAGCAGGATCATGGTAAAGCCCACGGTTTTCCACACCACCGAAATCACGATGGCCAGCAGCGCGGTGTATTTCTGCGCAAACCAGACAATCGGCTTGTCGGCCAGCCCCAGGTTGACCAGGATGGTGTTGAAGATGCCCACGCGGTCATTCAGCAGCCACACCCACAGCAAGCTGGAAGTGCCCAGGCCGATCACGACCGGGATAAAGTAGCCGGTGCGAAAGATGCCCACGCCGCGCAGCGGCAGATTGACCAGCAGCGCCAGCACAAATGCCAACAGAAAAATCGGGATGGTGACCAGCACGGTGTACTGCGTCGTGAAAAGAACGCTCGACCAGAACTGTCGATCCTGCACCATCGTGATGTAGTTGGCGAGGCCGGTAAATTCAGGCGTCCCCAGCAGCGGCCAATCGTGCAGAGACATCCAGACCGTCATCAGCAGCGGAAAGATAAAGAAGACCAGCATAAAGAGCGCGGCAGGCAGCACAAATAAAAAACCTATCACCTGCCGCCGGCGCGCCATACTGCTGCGCTTGCCGGTGGGCGCCGTTGCGGCAGCCTGCATCGTAGCCATAAAAGTATGTTCCTCACTGTAACCGGGCAACAAACCCGCAGGCAGGGCCGGGTGACGGCCCTGCCTGCGCTGCCGGCAAACAACTACCGGCTAGTTTTCCGCCATAATCTTGGTGAACTCGTCCTGCCCATCCTGGACAGCCTGTTCGACATTGCCGTCAAATATGGCCGTCTGGATCATCTTGAGCCATGGGCCGTTGGCATCGTTGAACAACTGGTTGTAGACCAGGCTGTAGGGGGTCTTGCCCATCGCCATTGCCTGGGCCGCCGTCGTCAAGCGCGGATCCGAGGCAAAGTACTCATTCTCGGCCAGGTCTGTGCGGATCGGCAGGCTGTTGGACTTGGCATACTGCTCGAGCTGCACATCTTCAGTGGTCAGCCACTCGATAAACTCGAACGCTTCTTTGGCATACTTCGAGCCGGAAGGAATGCCGATGCTGTCGCCGCCGGCAAAGGAGGATTGGCCATCGTTCTGGCCGGGCAGGAAGGTGACGCCAAAGTCGATGTCGGGATAATCGTTCTTCAGTTGGCTGATGGCGAAGGCGCCGGAGCCGGTCATGCCGATTTTGCCGCTGGCAAAGGCGTTGAAGAAGTCCGTGCCGGTGTCTACCTGGGCGCCGGCCGGCATCTGGCCGTCGGCCCACAACTGGCGATAGAAATCCAGCGCAGCAGCGACACTGGGGTCGGTCAAGGTAGCCGTGGCGCCATCTTCGCTCAGAACGTCGCCACCATTGGCCCAGATCAGCGGAGCAAAGGTGAAGGCGTTGCAGCCTGCGCACGAACCGGCAAAGTAAAAGCCATACTTGTCATCGCCTAGGGCCGTGATCTTGGCGGCGTCAGCGGCAATTTCAGTCCAGCTTGTCGGCCCTTTTTCCGGGTCAAGCCCAGCCTCTTTGAACAATCCCTTGTTCCACAGCAGGATCGAACCTTCGGCATTGAACGGCAGCGCGTAAATCTTACCTTCATAGGTGGCCAGCCGCACGTGCGACGGGCTGAGCTTGTCAAAATAGGACAAGGACTTGGCCGATTCAGTGATGTCGGCAAGCTGGCCGGCGGCCGCAAACTGCGGCACGTAGATGAGGTCTACGGCAATAATGTCCGGGCCGGAGCCGCCGGCAGCCGAAGCGCCGACCTTGGTCATATACTCGCCCGACGGAATGACGGTGATTTCGATTTTGTTGTCATGCGACTCGTTCCAGGCGTCCACCAGTTGGCGCACCTGGGCCTGGTTGCTGTCGCGCGTCCAGAACGACATGGTGACGCCGCCGGCGGCTGCCGTGTCGCCCGCCGGAGCGGCTGCTTCGCCCGCCGGCGCAGCCGGCGCGGCTGCCGGTGCGGTGCAGGCGGACAACAAGAGTGCGGCGATCAGAGCAATCGCCAAAACAAACTGACCAATCCGTTGCATAATCTTCCTCCACAAAAGTATTTGATGAACAAACCTGATCCAACCAATTTCAACTGCATCCAGCAGAGCCGGGACAACTGCGCAAGCCGCGCCCGGTTTTCTCGTTTGGCTGCAGAGTGCAACCACCTCTTGCCGGCATGGGCCGGCGAACCATCCCTACAACGGCCGGCGCACTGCCGCCACCAGCGGCGGCTCGCGCAGGGCCGGGTCCGCACCGCACGATTCGCGGATGATCAGCCGGCCCCGAATTTTGACTTCATCGGCAGATGCGCTGTCGCCCGCCAGCAGACCCAACAGGATTTGCGCGACAGCCTGACCCATTTCATATAAGGGCAGGGTCACGGTCGTCATCGATGGACGAAAAATCCGTGCGATCTCTCGGTTATCGTACCCCACCACCGCCACATCCTGCGGCACATGCTGCCCGGCATCAAAGATGGCATACATCGCCCCTGCCGCCATCAAGTCGTTGCCGGCAAAAATCGCTGTGGGTCGCTCAGCCAGAGCCAGCAGATCCACCGCAGCGTCATAGCCACTTTCCACCTGCCAGTTGCCGCGCGTGACCAGATCCGCATCGAAGCCGATCCCATGATCAGCCAGTTCGGCGCTGTAGCCGCGCAGCCGATCTGTGGAAGCATAATACTCTTGCGGGCCGTTGATATAGCCGATGCGCCGGTGCCCAAGCCCAATCAGATGGCGCACCGCCAGCCGCGCCCCGTACACCTCATCCGGCGTCACCGAATAGGTGTGCTCCGAGGCAAACTGGCGATGCACAAAGACAAACGGCTTGTTGGCCAGCGCCAGCGTCTCATTGGCCGACCGATGCCAGGTCTCGGCAAAGATAATGCCGTCGATGGAACGGCTGGCCAGGTCGTGGATCGCTTCCCGCTCGACCGCCGGATCCCAGTCGGCGCTGATCACCACACAAATGTAACCGTCCTGCTTGGCCCGATCCTGGATGCCGCGGATCATCAGCGTCGTGTGCGGGCTGTCAATGTTGTCGGTGATGATGCCGATCGTCGAAGAGCGCTCGGTGCGCAAGCTGCGCGCGGCTAAATTGGGCCGGTAGCCCAGCTCATCCGCCAGCGTCAAAATGCGCTGGCGGGTGGCAGCGCCCACCGGATGTGGTTTGTGGTTCAGCACGCGCGATACCGTAGCGATGGAAACGCCGGCAGCGTCGGCAAGCTCGCGAATCGTGACAGCCATATGATTCTTGTAGGTAGAAAAACGGCGCAAGGTAAACGTTTACCGTCTGCCGCCATCATAGCGGAAAACGTTTACCCTGTCAAGAGGCAATTTTTCTGCCGCTGCGAGCAACGCTCGTCTGCCGAGAAGTCGCCCCTCTCTTACAAAGCCGGCAAACGTGCTGCAAACCAAACCGCAGTTTGACAGCCGCCGCGAACCGTTTATAATGCCGTCCGCTTGCACCGAATGTTTCCGGCGCAATTGCTCTTTACCGTTTTAACGTTTTGCTGGTTTGCTGGAATGAATACGTCACCTATGTCGAAATTGACGTCAAACTGCACCTGTTCCTGTTGTTGTTGTGCCTGCACCTGCTGTATGGCAGCGCGCACTCGCGAACTCGACAGGTAGCCGGAAAACAGCGTCCGGCGCCGGACACCAGTGTACAACGGTCCATCGAGTTACGATGGGCCGTTTTTTTATTTTTGCAGCTTATGAAGTGGACACAACGGCCATGACGCCACGAATGCGTTCCATCCTATCCTCACTCCCCTGCTTGCCCCTGGGTTATTCCTGCCTGTGTAGCTAGCAGGAACATGGCCCGGATGTAGACACAGCCGCGCGCACTGGAGCGCCGCACCGTCTGCACCCTGCTCACGAGGGCCACCGTTCCTGCGTTCCACGTGCGGCAGGCAAAGCAGCCACGTCCGCGCTTCCAACGCCATTTTCACATTCCAATAGCGACAATGCTTCCCTGGCCGGCGCCGCCCAGGTGCAGCTTTGCGCACCCTGCAGCCGAAGGAGCCATCATGGCAGAAAAATCAAGCAAACCGAATACCAGTAAGCCCAATAAAGTAGAAGTGATCAAGAGCAGCAGCGACTATCTGCGCGGCGGCATTGCCGAAGGCCTGGCCAAAGCCGCCGGCGGCTTTGACGAGCAAAACGTCCAGTTGCTCAAGTTCCACGGCGTCTATCAGCAGGAAAACCGCGACGAACGCCAGGCCGCCCGCGCCGCGCAGGCAGCAGCCACAACCAATGGCGCCGAGGATGGTGTCCCCGCAGCCAGAGCAGAGAAAGAACATTCCTTTATGCTGCGCACTCGCCTGCCCGGCGGCCATCTGACGGCGGCGCAGTATTTGGTGCACGACGCCATTGCCGACCGCTTTGCCAACGGCACGCTGCGCATCACCACCCGCCAATGCTTTCAGTTTCACGGTCTGCTCAAGGGCGACCTGCAAACCACGCTGCGAGAGCTGAACGAGACGCTCATCACCAGCCTGGCCGCCTGCGGTGATGTCGTACGCAATGTAATCTGCTGCCCCGCCCCTCTCCACGAGCCGATCCGCACCCAGATCGAGGCGGTCACGCGCACCATATCCGACCATCTGCTGCCGCAGACGCGCGCCTATCATGAACTGTGGCTGGACGGCGAGAAGCTCTACGACGGCGAAAAGGCCGCCGAAGATGAGCCAATCTACGGCAAGAGCTATCTGCCGCGCAAGTTCAAGATCGCTATTGCTTACCCCGGCGACAACTGCGTTGATGTCTACACGCAGGACATCGGGCTGGTCGCCATCGCCGACGGTTCCACGCTGCTGGGCTTTAATGTCCTTGTGGGCGGCGGCATGGGCATGAACCATACCAAAGCCGACACCTTCCCCCGCCTGGGCGACCCGCTGGGCTTTATCACGCCCGACCAGGTGGTCGCGGTTGTCGAGCAGATCGTCATGATCCAGCGCGACTACGGCAACCGCACCGACCGCAAGCAGGCGCGCATGAAGTATCTGATCCACAACTGGGGCATTGAACGCTTCCGCAGCGAACTGGAAGCGCGCCTGGGCCGGCCGCTGCAGCCCTTCCGCGCCATGCTGCCGCTGCAAAACGAGCTGCATCTCGGCTGGCAGGAGCAGGGTGATGGGCGCTGGTTCTTGGGGCTGTCGGTCGAAAACGGGCGTGTGGCCGACACAGACAAGCGCCGCCTCAAGAGCGGGCTGCGCGCCGTTGTCCAGGTCTTCCAGCCCGGCGTGCGGCTGACGCCCAACCATGATCTTCTGCTGACGGACATCCTGCCCGAACAGCGGGCGGCGGTCGAGGCGCTGCTGCGCAGCTATGGCGTCCATGTCGCCGAACCCCTGAGCAACATCCAGTTGTTCTCGATGGCCTGCGTGGCGCTCCCCACCTGCGGCCTGGCCGTGGCCGAAGCCGAGCGCGCCCTGCCGCAGTTGGTCGATGAACTGGAACAGGCCGCCGCCCGGCTTGGCCTGGCGGATGAGCGCATCAGCGTGCGCATGACCGGCTGTCCCAACGGCTGCGCCCGCCCCTATGTGGCCGATGTCGCCTTTGTCGGGCGCTCGGCGGACCAGTACCTGCTGCTGGTCGGCGGCCAGAGCAACGGCACGCGGCTCAACACCGCCTATAAGGACCTGGTGCACCGCCATGACTTAGTGGCGGAGGTGACGGCGCTCTTTGACCATTTCCGGCAGGAGCGCAGGGGCGCGGAAAGCTTTGGCGACTTCTGCCTGCGTGTCGGCGTCGATGCGCTGCGCGCCCGCGCCGACCGCTATCTTGCCGCCCGCAGTGACGACACATCCAAGCAACCGACCGCAAAGGAGCAGCGCTATGCCGGCCACTCTCTCCCTACCTAAAAGCGGCCCCGATCTGGCGGCGCTCAACAGCCGCCTCGAAGCCATGTCGCTGACCGACTTTCTGGCCTGGAGCCTGGAGAGCTTTGGCGCCCAGATCGCCCACGTCACCAGCTTTGGCCCCAGCGGCGTCGTCATCCTTGACCACCTGCTGCGGCTGCAGCCTGCCGTGCGCGTGATCACGCTCGACACGCAGTTCCTCTTTGCCCAGACCTATGCACTTTGGCAGCGCATCGAACAGCACTATGCCATCCGGATCGAGATCATCCGTCCCCCGCTCACACCGCTGGAGCAGGAGCAGCAGTACGGGGCCAACCTGTGGGAGCTGGAGCCGGACATCTGCTGCAACGTGCGCAAAGTACAGCCGCTGGCCGCCGCCCTGAAAGGGCTGGACGGCTGGTACACCGGCATCCGCCGCGACCAGGGAAGCACACGTGTCGGCATCCAGCTTATGGCGTGGGACTTGCGCTACCAGTTGTTCAAGCTCAGCCCGCTGGCAAGCTGGACGCGGCAGGAGGTCTGGCAGTACATCCGCGACCACGACATCCCCTACAACCAACTGCACGATGAAGGCTACACCAGCATCGGCTGCACCCACTGCACGCGCCCGCCCGCCAATGGCGACGACGAGCGTTCGGGCCGCTGGCTGGGCCGGCAGAAGACCGAATGCGGGTTGCACTGGGCCGGGCCGGCGAAAGGATGCCCCGCATGAAGACCTTTCCCATCAACATCGTGCTCTCCGGGCGGCTGGTGATCCTGGTCGGGGCCAAAGGCGAAATTGCCGGCAAGCCGCCGCTGCTGCTCGAAGCGGGGGCGCGTGTGCGGGTGATCGCGCCGTCGCTGGCAGACGAGCTGGCAGTGTTGGCGGCGGATGGCAAGATCGAGTGGCTGCCGCGCCGCTACCAGGCCGGCGACCTGGCGGGCGCAACGCTCGTCTACGCCGCCACCAATGACCCCGCTGTGCACGCCCAAATCTGGGCGGAGGCGGCGGCCAACGGCCAGTTGGTCAATGTGGTCGACGTGAAGCAGTACTGCAACTTTCACAGCGCCTCGTTTATGCGCCGTGGTCTGCTGACGATCGCCATCGGCACCGGCGGCGCCGCACCCGCCCTGGCCGTCGCCATCCGCAAACGCTTTGAAGCCGAATTCGGCCCGGAATACGCCGCCTTTCTAGAGTACGCCCAGTCGCTGCGCCCGGTGCTGGCGCAGCGCGTCCCTTCCTTCCACCGCCGCCGGCGCTTCTGGTACAGCCTGGTCGACAGCGAGGCGCTCTCTCTCCTGCGCGCGGGACGCCACGCCGAGATGGCGCTGCTCAGCGAGCGCCTGATGGCGGAAGCAGAGCACGAGCACGATGCCCGACAGCTAGAGATGACGCACACGACACAAACGCAGGGGCAAATCCAATGAACCGGCAGCAGCGCACCCATTTATTACAGTTGGAATCCGAAGCGATTTTTATCATACGCGAGGTGGCGGCGCAGTTTGAACGCCCCACATTGCTCTTTTCGGGCGGCAAAGACTCAATTGTGATGGTAGAGCTGGCCCGCCGCGCCTTTGCCCCCGGCCGTATCCCCTTCCCCTTGCTCCACATTGACACCGGCCACAACTTCGTCGAGACGCTCGACTTTCGCGACGCGCTCGCCCAGCGCTGCGACGTGCAGCTTTTTGTGCGCTACGTACAGGAGAGCATCGACCGCGGCCAGGTGGCGGAGGAGCAAGGGCCGCACGCCAGCCGCAATGGGCTGCAGACGGTCACGCTGCTGGCGGCGCTCAACGAGTTTCGCTTCGACGCCGCGCTGGGCGGCGCGCGCCGCGACGAGGAAAAGGCACGCGCCAAGGAACGCTTCTTCTCGCACCGTGACCGCCACGGCCAGTGGGACCCCAAGCAGCAGCGTCCCGAACTGTGGAATCTGTTCAACGGGCGGCGCAACGTGGGCGAACACTTCCGCGTCTTCCCCCTCAGCAACTGGACCGAACTGGATGTCTGGCAGTACATCCGCGATCGTTCGGTGCCGGTCCCCTCACTCTATTTTGCCCATCAACGCGAGGTGCTCTGCCGCAGCGGCGTTCTGCTGGCGGCGCATCCCGTGCTCGCGCCCCGACAGGACGAATATCGGGAGGTGCGCCAGGTGCGCTTTCGCACTATCGGCGACATCACCTGCACCGGCGCGGTCGAATCCTCCGCCGCCACCCTTGACGACATCATCGCTGAAGTCGCCGGCGCACGCGTCACCGAACGCGCAACGCGCGCCGACGACCAGCGCACCGAAACGGCCATGGAAGACCGCAAACGGCTGGGCTATTTTTAAGTCCCGCAGATTCGCCAACATTGATCAGCCAAATCGGTCTACGCAAAGGAAGAAGGATGTTACAAGCAGACATCACTGCAGCTTTAGCAAGCAGCCCAGAGATCAGCAGCCCAGACGCCGCTATGGAAGGGGATGGCGCCGAACTGCTGCGCATCGCCACCGCCGGCAGCGTCGACGACGGCAAGAGCACCCTGATTGGCCGCATGCTCTTGGACAGCCAGGCCATTTACGCTGACCAACTGGCCGCCATGCAGCGTGCCAGTCGCCAACGCGGCGACGCCGTCCTCGATCTGGCGCTGCTGACCGACGGCCTGCGCGCCGAGCGCGAGCAGGGGATTACCATCGACGTGGCCTACCGCTACTTCTCCACCCCGCGGCGCAAATTCGTCATCGCCGACACCCCCGGCCACATCGAATATACACGCAACATGGTGACGGGCGCATCGACGGCCGAGCTGGCGATCGTGCTGCTGGACGCCCGCAAAGGGGTGCTGACGCAGTCGCGCCGCCACGGCTTTATTGCCTCCCTCCTGCAAATCCCCCACATCCTGGTGGCCGTCAACAAGATGGATCTGGTCGACTTTGACCAGGCCGTCTTTGACGCCATTGTGGCCGACTATAGCGCTTTCGCCCGCCGCCTCCACGTGCGCAGCCTGGCCTTTATTCCCGTCGTCGCCCTGCACGGCGACAACGTCGTCAGCCGCAGCGACCGCATGGCCTGGTACAGCGGGCCATGCCTGATCCGATATCTGGAAAGCGTGGACATCGGCGCGCAGCGCAACCACAGAGACTTGCGCCTGCCGGTGCAGTTGGCACTGCGCCCACATCAGGATTTCCGCGGCTTTGCCGGGCAGATCGCTTCGGGGTGCGTGGCAGCCGGCGACACGATCCTGGTGCTGCCTTCGCGCCGCACCAGCCGGGTGCGCAGCATTGCCGCCAGCGGTGAAGAAGTGGCCGGCGCCGCGCAGGGCGATTCGGTTGTCCTGACCCTGACCGATGAGATTGACGTCAGCCGCGGCGATATGATCGTGCACCCGCACAACCTGCCGCAGGTGGCCGCCAGCCTGGAGTGCACGCTCTGCTGGCTGAGCAGCGAGCCGCTCGACCCGCAGCGCTCCTATCTGCTCCAGCACACGACTCACCAGGTGCGCGCGCAGGTGGTGCAAATCCGCCACCGCATTGACGTGGACACGCTGGCGCAGATGCCCGCCGCCACCCTGACCCTCAACGATATCGGCCAGGCGCTGCTGCAGACGACACAGCCGCTTTTTTTTGACGACTACACCGCCAACCGCACCACCGGCAGCTTTATTCTGATCGATCCCTACTCGCACAACACGGTGGCGGCCGGCATGATCCGCGGCAGCGCCGACCACTCCGCCATCTACTCTGCCACGCTGCCTGCTCCGGCGGCGGTGTCGCCCGCAAGGCTGTGCTCACAAAATGTGGTGTGGGAAAAGGCGGCGGTCTCGCGCGAGCAGCGCGAACAGCGCAGTGGCCACCGCGCCGCCGTGCTCTGGTTCACCGGGCTGTCGGGTGCGTGCAAATCTACGCTGGCGCAGGCGCTCGAACAGCGGCTGTTTGCGCTGGGCTGCCAGACGTTCTACCTGGACGGCGACAACGTGCGCCACGGGCTGAACGGCGACCTCGGCTTCTCCGCCGCCGACCGCAGCGAAAATATCCGCCGTGTGGCCGAGGTGGCGCGTCTCGCCTTCGACCACGGGCAGATCGCCCTCTGCACCTTTATCTCGCCCTTTCGCGCCGACCGCGACCAGGCGCGCGCCCTGCTGCCGGAAGGGCGTTTTATTGAAATTGCGCTCCAGTGTGATCTCGGCGAATGTATGCGCCGCGACCCCAAGGGGCTGTACGCGCGCGCATTGGCGGGCGAACTGCCCGAATTTACCGGCGTCTCTTCTCCCTACGAAGCGCCGCTCAACCCGGAACTGGTGATCGACACGGCGCTCTGCTCGGTGGCGCAGAGCGTCGAGTCCATCCTGCAAGAACTGCGCCGCAGGGACATCCTGCCGGCTAGGGAGGGAGAAATTTGATGCAGCCCAACACAGCAACAACAGCAAGCAGCAGCCGCCCTGGGACTGTCTACCTGGTGGGGGCGGGGCCAGGCGCCGCCGATCTGATCACCCTGCGCGGGCTGCAGCTTCTGCGCCGCGCCCAGGTCGTGGTCTACGATGCGCTGATCGACGCGGCGCTGCTGGACGAGACGCCTGCCGGCGCCGAACTGCTCTTTGCGGGCAAGCGCGCCGGGCGGCACAGCATGGGCCAGGATGAAATCAACGAACTGCTGCGCGTCAAGGCGCAGGAACAGGCGGTTGTCGTGCGGCTGAAGGGGGGCGACCCCTTTGTCTTTGGCCGCGGCAGCGAGGAATCGGCGTATCTGGCGGCGGCGGGGGTGCCGGTGGAGATCGTGCCCGGCATCAGCAGCGCTATCGCCGCGCCGGCGGCGGCAGGCGTGCCGGTCACGCACCGCAGCCTCAGCCGCAGCTTTGCCGTCGTCACCGGCCACCTGGCGGCGGAGGGCGACGGGCGCGCCGTCGCCGGGCCGGACTGGGACGCGCTGGCGCGCATGGACACGCTGGTTATCTTGATGGGGCTACGCAACGTGGAAGAGATCACACAGCATCTGCTGGCCGCTGGGCGCTCACCCACCACCCCGGCCATGATTATCGCCGCTGCCACGCTGCCGGAGCAGCAGACCGTCACGGCCACGCTGGCCACCCTGCCGGCGGCAGCCGCGCAAGCCGCCCTGCCCGCCGCCCCTGCCACGCTGGTCATCGGCGCAGTCGTCAGCCTGGCCGGAGGCGCGCCGGCTGCGATTCCGCCTGCTTACCAATTGGATCTAATGCACCTGGCCTGGGCGCGGCCCATCATCACAGCGTGACGGACGGGGCTGTACACGATTGGCAGGGAATCGCACCGCGCACGTCATCCTGCCCATCACCCGCTCCAGGCTCGGCGCGCCAGATTATGGATCAACCAAACGATCGGACGCCGAGCGAGGAGCGGGTGATTGTACACTAATACTGGCAGTCCACCTGCCGTTTGCTCTCCGCCGACTTGAGGATGGCGTCACAGATTACGGCGGCGCGGTAGCCGTCTTCAAAGTCCGCCCCAATCGGCGAGACCGGCTTGTCGTTGACGATGCAGTCCAGCAGATGGGCGATCTCGTGCACAAAGGTGTGCTCCCAGCCGATCATGTGTCCTTGCGGCCACCAGTACTCCCACCACGGATGATACGGCTCGGAGACCAGCACGTTGTGGAAGCCACGCGTCTCCTTCGGCTCGTCATCAATCCAGAACGCTTCCATCTCGTTCATCCGCTCCAGATCAAAGCGCAGGCTGCCTTTCTCGCCGTTGATCTCCAGCGTCTGGGCATTCTTGCGTCCGGCGGCGAAGCGAGTCGCCTCCAACGTGCCCAGCGCCCCATTCTCAAATTCCACCACCGCCGCAAAGGCGTCATCCACATCCACCTTGCCCATCGTGCCGTCACCCCAGGGACGCTCTGGGATAAAGGTTTTAGTCATGGCGGAAACGCTGGTCACATCGCCCACCAGATAGCGCGCCAGGTCGACAATGTGCGAGCCGAGGTCGCCCAGCGCGCCGCTGCCGGCCGCCTTCTTTTGCAGCCGCCAGATCATGGGCATGTTGTAGTGCGGCATGATCCACTCCTGCAGATAGCTGGCGCGGAAGTGGTAGATGCGCCCCAGCGCACCGCTCTCGATCAACATGCGCATCTGGCGGATGGCCGGCACGAAGCGATAGTTGAAGGCGACCATGTGCTTGACGCCCGCCTTCTGCACCGCCTCCAGCATGGTTTTCGACTCTTCGGCGGTGCGGCCCAGCGGCTTCTCGCACAGGACATGCTTGCCCGCCTGCGCCGCGGCGATGCTCGGCTCGGCGTGCGCATCATTGGGGCCGCCGTTGTCGAACAACTGCACCCGCTCGTCGTCGATCATCTTGCGCCAGTCGGTGTAGTAGCTCTCGTAGCCGAAACGCACCGCCGCCGCGCGCGTGGCCTCTTCATTGCGCCCGCAGACCGCCACCAGCTTGGGCACGGCGGGCGGCGGGTAGATCATATAAGGCAGCTTCTTCATGGCGTTGCTGTGCGCTTTGCCCATAAAGGCATAGCCCAACATCCCCACGCCGATCTCCGGCGCTTCACTCTCCGCCGCGGACGCGGCCATCGTCGTAAAACCTGCTCCTTCAGCCATACCAGAGTCTCCTTGCTCCTGCTTGTGCGATCAGACCGTTGCGGTTACTTGGCGAACGCGGCGTCAAACGCCACCGACGACGGCGCAAAATCCATGCCGCGGATCATCTCCAGCGCTTCGGGCGCGCCAAAGTCGCGATCCATGCCGGTATCCTCCCACTCAATCGACAGTGGCCCCTGGTAGCCGATGCGGTTGAGCGCGCGGACGATCGGGTCCCACTCCACATCGCCGCGGCCCGGCGAGACAAAATCCCAGCCGCGCCGCCGGTCGCCAAAGCTCAAATGCGAGGAGAGGATGCTGTTTCGTCCAGTCAGCGTGACCTTGGCATCCTTGACATGCGCGTGGAAGATGCGATCCGGGAAGGCATAGATCAGCTCGGTGGGGTCGATAAACTGGTGCACCAGATGGCTGGGGTCAAAATTGATACCGAAGGCCGGGTGGCCGTTGACGGCCGCCAGGGCGCGCTCAAAGGTGTAGAGGTCGTAAGCAATTTCGGTCGGGTGCACTTCCAGCCCAAACCGCACCCCTTCAGCCTGGAAAACATCCAGGATCGGCGTCCAGCGCGCGCCGAAGTCGGCGTAGCCCGCATCGATGTCGGCATCGCTGGTGGGGGGGAAGAAGTAGAGCTTGCCCCACACGCTGCTGCCGGTAAAGCCATTTACGGTGTCGACGCCAAACAGCTTGGCCGCTCGCGCCGTGTTGGCAATCTCCTCCGCGGCACGCTGACGCACCCCTTCCGGGTCGCCGTTGCCCCAGATGCGGTCAGGCAAAATGCTGTGGTGGCGCTCGTCGATCGGGTCACACACACACTGGCCCACCAGGTGATTGCTGATCGCCCACGCCTTCAGCCCATGCTGCTCGAGCAGGTCACGGCGCGACCGCACATACCCGTCGTCTTCCAGCGCCTTGTCCACCTCAAAGTGGTCGCCCCAGCAGGCGAGTTCCAGCCCGTCAAAGCCCCACCCGCTGACCTTCTTGACCAGCTCGCTGAGGGGAAGGTCGGCCCACTGGCCCGTAAAGAGTGTGATTGGTCGTCCCATGATTCATTCCTTTCTGATTATCGTGAGAAGAGTAGCTTAACGACTCTTACTACAAAATTGAACTGTTGGCGGCGCACGATTCTTGCAGCACCGCATCGACAGCAGACAGCAAATAGACCACCGACTGCGCGCCGGGATCGACCCCGCCGCGGCTGCGCTCGCCCAGACGCGCAGCCCGCCCTCGCCTGGCGACCATTGCCGCAGTGGCTGCCGCGCCCTTCTCGGCAGCAGGCAGGGCGACATGCCAGGCGCTTGCCGCTCCCTCGCCGCCAGCGACCGCCGCGTCAAAGGCAGCCACAAATGGGGACAACGCGTCGATCAACGTTTTGTCACCCTCCACCGCTTTGCCCAGCTTGACCACCAGCGCCAGCCCCGCCCGCAGCGCCTCGCTGACCCCAGCGGCTGACTCGTCACCGGTGCTGAGCTTGCGCCCAGCCGCCGTAAAAAAGGCCCCAAATAAAGCGCCTGACGCCCCACCGGCGGCATCGGCGAACGCTTCTCCCGCCTGCACCAACAAATCACCCGCTGATTGCGGATCGGCGCCGCCCACCGCTGCGTCCGCCGCCCGCAGCCCGCGCAGCATAGTGGCGCCGTGGTCGCCATCGCCGGCGGCAGCATCCAGCCGCCCTAACTCCTGCTCCCTGGCCTGAAAGACATCTACAGCTTTATGTAAACTTTGTGTCACCACTACAACAGCGCTCATCGGCAGAACTTCCCGCAAAAATCATGTCTGATTCGCTTAATTCGTATAGGCCGCCGAACGGCAGGGCGCCTCCAGCAGCGGCTGCAGTTCTTCGTCCAGCCACAGCAGGCTGAGTGAGCAGCCGGCCATGTCCAGAGAGGTGACGGCCTCGGCCACAATCGGCTGGAACGGCTCCAATCCCGCCGCCAACAGCCGCTGGTGCACATCCTTGTAGAGCACAAACAGCTCTTCGTACTGCGTGCTGCCCAACCCGTTGACCAGCACCGCCACTCGCCCGCCGGCTCCGGAGGGGGTATCCGCCAGCAGCGCCGTCACCAGCAGATTGGCCACCTCCGCCGCCGGGCGCATATGGCTCGACTCTACGCCCGGCTCGCCGTGCACCCCCAGCCCCAGTTCCATCCGCCCCGGCGCCACGTGAAACAGCGCTTCGCGCTGGCCGGGCAGTGTGCAGCCGCCGAAAGCCACGCCAAAGGAGCGCGTGCGCTGGTTGGCCTTGGCGGCCAGCCGCTCGACTTCGGCCAACGCATCGCCGCGTACCGCGCTCGCTCCCGCCGCCTTGAAGACAAAGAAATCGCCGGCGACGCCGCGCCGATCCGCTTCCTGCCCTTTGCCCGCCGAAGCCACGTCATCAGTCACACGCACGCTGCGCACGTCCAGCCCTTCCTCTCGGCAGCGCTCCTCCGCTAAGTCAAAGTTCAGGACATCGCCGCTGTAGTTGCCGTAGCAGTAGAGCACACCGCGGTCAGCGGCGACGGCCTTCGTCACGCGATAGACCTGCTCCGCCGACGGCGCCGCAAATACATTGCCCATCACGGCGGCATCCGCCAGACCAGGCCCCACATAGCCGCAGAAGGCCGGATAGTGGCCGGAGCCACCGCCGATCACCACAGCCACCTTGCCTGGCTGCGGCGCGCCCAGCGCCATCACGCCGGACGCATTGGGGACGCGGCGCACCAGACGGCTGTAGGCGGCGACGAACCCATCGAGCAGTTCCTGGCGAAAGTCAGCCGGGTCGTTATACAGCTTGGTCATAAATTTGCCTTTCGCTTACCTGGCTTTCGTTTAGCCTGCCCGCGGCTCCCCGGCAGAGGGGCGATCTATTCGGAAAGGCGCTGCTCCACATCCGTCGCCGATTCATAGGTCAGCAGTTCACTGGCCAGCCGCTGCGACTGCTCCAGATTCAACTGGCGCACGCGCGCTTTGACGGCTGGAATGGAAGGGGCGCTCATACTCAGTTCGTTGATCCCCAACCCCACCAGCAGCGCCGTCGCGCGCGGGTCGCCCGCCAGTTCGCCGCACAGCGAGACCACAATACCCGCCTTCTGTGCCGCGCTGACGACCTGGTGGATGGATCGGATCACTGCCGGCTGGAAGGCCGTCACCAAGTTAGCCACCGCCGCATTGCTGCGATCCGCCGCCATCATATATTGCGCTAAATCATTGGTGCCGATGCTGAAAAAATCGACCAGCCGCGCCAGATAGTCAGCCGCCATCACGGCGGCGGGCGTCTCGATCATGATACCGCGCGCAATGTCATCGTCAAAAGGCAACCCCTCGGCCTGCAGTTCGGCGCAGGCTTCTTCAATCAGGGCGTCCACCAGCACCAACTCATCAAAGGTGCTGACCATGGGAAACATCAGCTTGACTGGATGCTCGGCAGCTACGCGCAGGATCGCCCGCAGTTGCGGCTTAAAAACGGCCGGGCGGTCCAGCGAATAGCGCAGACCGCGCTGGCCCAGAAACGGATTGGCTTCGTAGGCGCTGCGGATATAGGGCAGCGGCTTGTCGCCTCCCACATCCAGCGTGCGCACGACCAGCGGCCTGCCCTTGAGCCGCAGCGCCACGGCGCGGTAGGTTTCCACCTGCTCCTGTTCACTCGGCGGCGTCACCCGATCCATAAACAGATACTCGGTGCGGAAAAGGCCGACGCCCTCGGCGCCCTGGTCGAGCGCCTGCGCCACATCGCTGGGGCCGTTGATGTTGGCCTCCACCAAAATACGCCACCCATCGCGCATCACCGCCGGGCGCTGCGCCGACTGCTTGGCCGACGCACGCTCCTTGGCCCAACGTTCTCCCTTGCGCTCCAGCTCCGCCAACTGCTCCGCATCGGGCGTCAGCCACACGCAGCCGGCGCTGCCGTCCAGCGCCAGAATCTGGCCGTTCTCCACCCGCCCCAAAAAGGGGCCGACGCCGGTGACTGCCGGCAAGCCCAGCGCCCGTGCCAGGATGGCGCTGTGGTCGCTGGCGCTGCCTAGTTCTGTAATGATGCCCAGCACAAGTTCCGGCTCCACGCGCGCCAGGTCCGACGGCTTCAACTCGTGCGCCACCAGAATAGCCGCCTCCGTCAACAGCGGGCCGGTCTCGTCCTGGGATGCGCCGGAGAGCACCCGCAGCACCCGCTGGCCTACATCCAAAATGTCGTCGGCGCGCCGAGCCATATACGGGTCAGGCAGGGCGCGGTAGCGGTTGGCCATGGCCTGAATGGCCCGCTGCCAGGCCGCTTCGGCATTGACGCGGCGCAGTTCGATCTCCTGCAGCGCACTTTGCAGCAAATCCGTGTCCCGCACCATCAGCAGGTGGGCGTCAAAAATACTGGCCTCACTGGCGCCCACCCGCTGCAGCATGTTGATGCGCACACTTTGCAGATGCTCGGTCACGGCGGCGATGGCCTGCTCCAGCCGCCGGCGCTCGTGAACCGCATCCGCCCCCACGATCTCCTCAACTTGCGGCAGTTGCGCGCGGTAGACAAAAGCCGCGCCAAAGGCGATTCCCTCGGCAGCCGCCACGCCGGACAGTTCATCCGGATCATCCGGCTCGCTGGTGGCGGCGATGATCGCAGCCGGCTCAGTCACGACAATCGGGTCGCCGAAGTTGTCCAGCGCCAACGCCTCAATCGCATCCAGCGCATCTTCCGCCTGCGGACCGGCAGCGCTGACGACTAGCAGATCGCCCTGGCGCACGCCCAACGTGGCTACTTGATTCATGCTGGTGGCCGCCGCCGTGCGCGTGCCGTGCGCCAGTGTCACCAGCGCGTCGTACTGCGCCGCCAGGCTCACCAGCCGCGCCGCCGGGCGCGCATGAAGCCCCAGCCGGTTGGGCACCACGATGGTCAGCAGCAGCGCCGGCCCGGCGGCGCTGGCTGCTGCACCAGCCGCGGCGCCGGCTGCATTTGCCGCCGTTCCTTCCGCCGGCAGATGCAGCAGCGAGGTCAACTGCACATTTTTGGCGGCATAGGCCGCGCGGGCGTCGTCCAGCACCTCCTGCAGCGAACCACCGGTCATAATACGCACGGCTGCGGCCACAGCGCCTTCGACCAGCGGCGCGCCGCACAGCACCACATGCGCCTGGCGTTCGTCGGGCAGCAGCTCGAGCGCCGTCTCCGCGCTCATCAGGGCGCTGCCCAGATCGATCAGCACCACAACGCCATCTTCGCTGTAGACGGCGTCGATGGCTGCCTTCACCTTGAACGGGTCCGTGCCGATCGGTGCATCGACATTATCCGTGCCGCCCGCGGTCGCCAAGGGCACCCGTCCCTGCACCATCTGCTCGACAATTTCGACGACACCCTGCGCCAGAATGGCGCTGTGCGAAACAAGAACAAGTCCAATCATAAGAAAATCTGTCTGTTATCCTGACGCGGCTCTCTCGCCGCCCTCCGGGCCTGCCTGCGCCGCAACCGTCGCCAGCGCGCGCAGCAGGATGTATGTCGATACCGCACCTGGGTCGAGATGGCCGGCGCTGCGCTCACCCAGATAGCTGGCCCGTCCCTTTTTCGCCACCAGCGGCAGGGTGCTGTTCATGCCCGCCTCGGCGGCGGCGGCGGCGCTTTGCAGCGCAGCGGCCAGGCCGGCGCCGCTTGCCACAGCCCCATCCAGCGCTTCCAGCGCCGGCGCCCAGCTATCCACCATGGTTTTATCACCTACCGCCGCCCGCCCACGCTGGATAATTCCCTCCAGCCCGATGTGCAGCGCAGCCGCCAACTGCGCGGCATCCAATGTCTGCTTGCCGGCGACCGCCGCGGCGGCACGCACAAAAAAATTACCGTACAGCACACCGCTCGCCCCGCCCACAGTCGACATCAAAGTCGTGCCCGTAAGTTTCAAAACGCCGTCCAGTTCACCGCCGGCGGCATCCAACTTTTCCACCACGGCGGCAAAGCCACGTGCAATGTTCAACCCGTGGTCGGCGTCACCAATCGCCGCGTCCAACTGGGTGAGATAGGCTTTGGCTTCCTGCAGATCATGGGCGGCTGTCGCCAGCCAGTTGCGCACAAACGAGCCATCGATGAGCATAGGCTACATCCTCCAGCGTAGGGCAGGCGTGTGCACCGGCGCGTCCCAAAAATGCAGCATCTCATCGTCCACCCGCGTCAAGGTGATGGAAAAACCGGCCATCTCCAGCGCGGTGACATAGGGGCCAACCAGGTTGCGCACAATCTGAATGTCGCGCCCGCGGCAGAAGTAGACCAGCGAACGATAGGCGGCATACAGCTCGGAGAGCGGCGTGCCCCCCATGCCGTTGACCAGCGCAATCACGCGGTCCCCCGCCGCAAACGGTGGATTGACCAGCGTGCACTCCACCCACTCGCCCTGCTGCGGGGACCATTCGCGCTCCACCCGTGCGTAGGGGCCATCATCCAGGATGGCGCCGGCCAGCAGCGCAGTCATCTCGTCCAGCGTCACACAGGGCAGCCGTTTTTGCCCCGGCTCACCGTGGATGCCGATGCCGATCTCGATCTCATCCGCAGCCAAAGCAAAGGTCGGTGCGCCGACTGCGGGCACGGTGCAGGACGAAAGCGCCAGCCCCATCGAGCGGCTGCCGAGATTGGTGCGGCGCGCCAGTTCCGCCACCTGATCCAGCCCGCAGCCCGCTTCGGCGGCCCCTCCCGCAATCTTCTCCACCATAAGGGTGGCGCCCACGCCGCGCCGCCCTGCCGTATACAAACTGTCTTTCACGGCCACATCGTCGTCGACTACGACCGTACGCAGCGTCACCCCTTCCATGTGCAGCAGTTCCGCCGCCATCTCAAAGCTCAGCACATCCCCGGTGTAATTCTTGACAATCAGCAGCACACCCGCTGCGCGCGGCACGGCTTGGACGCAGGCCACAATCTGGTCAGGCGTCGGCGACGTGAAGACCGCCCCCGGACAGGCGCCATCCAGCATCCCATAGCCGACAAAGCCGCTGTGCAGCGGTTCGTGGCCGCTGCCGCCGCCGGAAATTACAGCCACTTTGTTTGCTGCCGGTGGCCGGCTGCGCACAATGTAGTGGGGATCAAAGGCCACGCGCAAAAGCTGCGGGTGTGCCAGCGCCAGCCCTTCCAACTGCTCATACACAATACGCTCAACACCATTGATCAACTTTTTCATAGCCGGATAGCGTTCAGCCGCGCCTTTTTTGTCAGCTTTTGTCAGCCGCAGCGGCAACAGGGAGCCTGCTCAAATGGCAGTGTAGCCGCCGTCAATCAGAATGGCTTCCCCCGTAATCAAGCTGGAGGCCGGTGAAGCCAGAAACAAAATCAAATCTGCCACCTCCACCGGCTGCCCAAAGCGGCCCAGGGGAATTTTGGCCAACATGGGCGCAGCCTTCTGCGGATTGCCCCAGACCTCTGTTCCCATCGGCGTGAGGATGACAGTCGGGCAGACGGCGTTGACTTGAATGTTGTGCGGCCCCCATTCCAGCGCCATGACCTTGGTCAGCATATTCAATCCGCCCTTGGAGGCGCAGTAGGCGCCATGCAGTTCCAGCGCCGCAACGCCGGCTTGCGACGATACATTGATGATCTTGCCCGCGCCGCGCTCCATCATTTTGCCGACCAATGCCTGCGCCAGCAAGTACGGCGCCCGCAAATTGACCGCCATCGTCTCGTCCCAGGCCGCCGCAGCCAGCGTCTGCAGTGGATCGAGGCGGGCGATACCTGCATTATTGACCAGAATATCGACTGTGCCAAAGGCGGCCAGCGCCTGCTGCGCCACATAGCCCGGTCCGTCCAGCGTGCCCATATCCGCTTCGATCAGCAGACAGCGCCGCCCCGCCGCCGTAATCAACTGCTCCGTCGCCTGCAGCCCCTGCCGGTCACGCCCGGCGATGGCCACATCCGCCCCCGCCTGCGCCAGGACAACCGCCGTCTCGGCGCCGATGCCTTTGGAGCCGCCCGTCACCAGGGCGCACTTGCCGTCCACCCGGAACCGCTGGAGAGGATCCTGCATATCGCTGCCTTTCTCTTGCGCTGTTGTTGCGTCGCTTGGACTGTTGATGCAAAAAGACTCAGGCTAAACTGCTTCCTGCAAAACGGCGTATAGTTCCTCGTCCGTCAACGCAATAGGGTTGGCCTTCATACTGCTGGCCGCCTGCGATTTGGCAATCAACGCCGGCGCCTCCTCCAACTGGAAACCATAATGCGAGAGCGGCGCAATCGCCAGATCGCGGCTGAGCGCGACCAGCCAAGCGATGCCCTCTTCCGCCGTGGCCGCCGCATCGCCAGTCAGGATGGCGGCCACCTCGGCGTAGCGCGCAATCACCGCGCTGCCCGGCTCGCGCGCCCGCAGCGCCGCCAGATTGGCCGCACATACCGGCGCCAGCAGCGCCGCGCAGATGGCCCCATGCGCCGCATCATACATGCCGCCGAAAGGGCCGGCAAACCCATGCACGGCGCCCAGCCCGGCATTGGCCAGCGCCAATCCTCCGCACAGGCTGGCGTAAGCCATATCGCTGCGGGCGGCGGCATCGCTGCCATCCGCCCAGACACGGCGCAGCGCCGGCGCCGCCCGCCGCAGCCCACTTAGCGCAATGGCGTCGGTCAGCGGATTAGCGCGGCCACAGACATACGGCTCGATCAACTGCGTCAACGCATCCATGCCGGTGGCCGCCGTGACGGCGGGCGGCAGGCCGTGGGTGAGCAGCGGATCGACCAGGGCTACACGCGGCAGCATATACGGGCTGCGCAGGCTTACCTTGACCTGGTGCTGCGCCGAGGCCAGCACGGCGTTGCGCGTGACCTCGCTACCGGTGCCCGCTGTGGTCGGAATGGCGATAACCGGCAGTGCCGGACGCACCAGCGGCTGCCCGCGCCCGATCACCTCCAGATAATCAAAGACATCCCCTTCATTGGCCGCCAGCGCCGCAATCGCCTTCGCCGCATCCAGCGCGCTGCCGCCGCCAAAGCCGATCACCAGGTCGCAGCCATGCTCGCGCGCCGCAGCCACGCCCGCCAGCGCATCTTCCACCGCCGGTTCCCCCGGCACGGAAAAGCGTGCCGTCGCCACCTCCGCCGCCGCCAGCAGATCCGTCAGCGGCTGGGAGCGTTCCGGATGGGCGCCGGTGACGACCAGCGCGCGGCTGCCGAGTGTGCGCGCCAGCGCGCCCGCTTCCGCCAGCCGCCCCGCACCAAACACGATCCGCCCCGCCGTGGCAAATTCAAAGTGCACCTGTCGCCCTCCCTTCTAAACTCAGGTCTGCCATCCGGATGGCTGTCCGGGTAACTCATCCGAATGACTCAATTGGCTGCGGCCTGGTGCTCGCCCCGGTACTTCTCATCCAGATGATCAATCTTGGCAACCTTGGGGGCCGAACGTCCGCCTTGAAACTCACTCGCCAGCCAGATGTCAATCAGCTTTTCGGCGACGGCCGTTCCCGTTATCTGGCTGCCAAAGGTCACGATCTGCGCATTGTTGCTGGCGACTGCGCGCTCCGCCGTGTAGGGATCCTGCACGCAGACCGCGCGCACGCCCGGCACCTTGTTGGCCACAATCGCCATGCCCGCTCCCGTGCCGCAAACCAGAATCCCGCGCGCATAACGCCCCTCGCCCACCGCTTCGGCCACCTGCGCGCCGACATCCGGATAGTCCACCGGGTCGCTGCTGGTGACGCCCATATCGTCAACCTGATAGCCCTGCTTGACCAGATAATCTCGGATGGCATTCTTGAGTGGCAAACCCATATGGTCGGCCCCCATCACAATTGCTTGGCTCTTGTCCATGATTCTCTACTCCTTATGATTATCAGCACCGGCGATCATCACCGGTGTATGTCTTCTGTGCGCATCAGCGCCTACCGGCTGTGGGCGCCGGCAAAAAAACTATCCCACGGAAACGCAACTGGGGCATCGTGGCAGACAATGTCGATCATCCTGAGCATTAACGGGATAGACGCAGCCTCCAACTGTTCCTCAGCGACCATCTGCTCGATGGTGGGGCCGATTGCCTGCGCAAGCTGCGCCCCCTCCACAGTGATATCCGCCATGTACTGTTCTTTGGCTTGCGAGAAGGGGACTCCCATCCCCAAATAGCCCCCCATACGCTGGTTGCGCCCCCCCATGCTGGTGACGTAGAGGTCGCCCGCCCCCGGCAGGGTGAAGACGCTTGCGCGCCGCCCGCCCATCTTTTCCACCATGTAGGCGGTCTCCCACAGCCCCTGGGCAAACAGACCAGCCGCCAGGTTAAACATCACCGCTTCATTCTCCGCCACGCCATCGCGCGTCAGCAGACCGTTCACACAGCCTACCGCCAACGCATACAAGTTTTTCAGCGCCACACACATCTCGACGCCCACCATATCATTGTTGGGCCAGACGTGATAGTAGTCGGTGCGCAGCATTGCCGCCAGTTTGTCGAGCAGAGCGGCGTCGCTGCCGGTGACGACGACACAGGTGTGGCGGTTGGCGGCCAGTTCGCCGGCAATGGAAGGCCCGCCGACCGCCGCCAGCTGCACGGTCTGCCGCAGCGCCGGCGGCAGATGGTCGCGCAGCACATGCGGCAGCAGTTTCAACTTTCCGTCCTGCCCGGCCAACCCTTTGGTCAGAAACAGCAGCGGCACACCGGCAGGCAAAGAGGCCGCCAACCGCTCACCGGCCCAATCGATGCCCAGCGAGTTGACCCCAACCACGACCAGCTCTGCTTCTTGCAGCGTCTCCGCCAGCCGGTCAACCGGATAGGGCGTGACGGAATCGCGCAGCCGCGATTTCAGACGCGGATGCACGCGCGTCTCGTGAAGCTCTTCAATGATGTCGCCATCCAGATGGGTGCCGACAAGACTTACCGTATGGCCGTTGTCGGCCAGCGGCGTGCTGAAGGCGCTGCCCATCACGCCTGCACCCAGAATCACTACCTTTGCCATAAATAAATTCCTACTGCTCCTCAGCCGTGTCGTTGGCTGAAATGATGTTTATATTTCTTGCTTTGCCTGTGCCTGTATCTGAGGCTTCATCTGCCGCCAACACGGCACGCGCCGTCACATCGTCCGTCGCCAGCACGGTCATATAGCGGCCGCGCAGCGCGCCCAGGATTGACAGCACCTTGGGCAAGCCGTGCGCCACCGCGATGACCCGCGGCAGAGCGCTTAGTTCATCCAGCCCAATCCCGACGACCCGCTCATTGATGGCGTAGCCTGCGTAGCGTCCCTGCGCATCAAAAAAGCGCCCGCAGGTTTCGCCCACAATCCCCTGCTCGCGCAGCGCAAGCAGTTCATCGGCAGTCAGATGGCCGGCGCGCAAAAAGCTGGAAGCTTCCTCCACCACGGTGCCGATGCCCGTGATCGCCAGGTTGACGGAACGCCCGCGCTGCAGCCCTTCGCGCAGCGACGGCTCCTCCATCAACATGGCCCGCAGCGCCGGCTGCTCCACCAGCACCGGCGCGTGCAGATCATAGTGCCGCCCGCCCAACTTGGCGGCCAGCAGCCGCGCCAGGTCCGGCCCGTCGATCAGCGGGTCGGACAGGCACACACTGCCCAATATCTGCACGACATCGATCTGGCGGCTGCGCTCCTCCGACAAGGCGCTGACCGCGGCATGCACACCGGTGCCCCATGCGATGCCGATGCAGTTGTGCGGCGACAGCACATCGATTACACGCTGCAGATAGGTCGCCGCCAGGCGACCGACCCCATACAGGGCCGCATCTTCCCGCGTGTCTACCGTAGTGGCCAGCACATAGGCGTCCTGCAAACCAAAGCGTTCGAGCAACGCCTGCTCCAAGCGAAAATCGCGGTTGACCGGCTTGTGGATGCGAATTTCGACGATGCCCAGGTCGCGCGCCTCCTTGATCATGCGCGAGACGCTTGAGCGCGAAATTTCCAGCCGGTCGGCAATCTGCTGCTGGTTCTGATTCAGCTCGTAGTAGAGGCTGGCGACGGCGACGAGAAGGTCGGTGCGGTCGCCGCGTATCTCGTCCATCTTGTTTGCTGGGTCCATGCTGTTCATTGGCTTGCGCCGCCCGCCGCGCCCGGTTGCGCTTCCGCAGCATGGGTCAACTGGGCCAGCCGATCCACCAGCGGCTGCACGGCAGGAAAAAGCCCCTGATAGACCTCGCGGTAGAGCCGGTCGTAGACGGGTGCAGCCGCCGCCGGCGCAAAGCGTTCCGCCGTGGCGGTCATGGCGGGGGCGGCGCTCGCCGCATCCGCATACCAGCCCGCCCCCACTGCCGCCAGGATGGCCGCCCCCAGGCAGGTCGCTTCGCTGGTGCTGGAACGCACGACGGGCACGCCCGTCACATCGGCCATAATCTGCAGCCACAGGCTGCTGCGGCTGCCGCCCCCCATCGCCGTATACTCAGCAAACCGTTGCCCCGTCGCTGCCATTATGGCATCTCCCACCAGCCGCTGCTCATAGGCAATCCCTTCCAGAATCGCGCGATAAAAATGCGCCCGCCCGTGCGCGCCGCTCCAGCCTATCATAATGCCGGAGGCCAGCGGGTCCCAATAGGGGTTCATCACGCTGTTCCAGTAGGGGGTCAGCATCAGCCCTTCTGCGCCGGGCGCTACCTGGGCGGCGGCGGTCTCCAGCAGTTGCTCGGCCGAACGCTGAGGGTCGGCGTCGCGCAGATCGGCGGCAAACTTTTCCACAAACCAGCCGATTGTATAGACGCCGCCGCGCAAAATATGCTCGGCATAGTAGCAGCCCGGAATCGGCGCGATCAACGTGCGGAAGGCACGGTCGCACAGATAGCGCTCGCTCAGCGCACCGCCGGCGATCCCCGTCCCCAAGTTCAGATAGGCGTGGCCGGGGCGAGTGACATTAGCCCCCAATCCGGCGCAGTGGCCGTCGCCCGCCGCCGCGATGACCGGCAGCCCCGCCGGCAGACCGCAAGCCGCCGCCGCGGCCCGGCTCACATAGCCCACCACAGCGCCCGGTTCGACCAACTCCACAAACTGATCCGGGCGCAGACCCAGCGCCACAATCAGATCGTCCGCCCAACAGCGCCTTTGCATATCAAGCACGCCCAGCGGGTCGGCATTGGCCAGCCCGGTGCGGTAAGCGCCGGTCAGCCGCTGCACGAGAAAGGCGTGCACGTCAAGAAACCTGGCCGTCTTGGCCACCAGTGCCGCTTCATGCTCGGCCAGCCACAGCAGTTTGGCAATCGACGCCGTCAGCGAGGGCGGCTTGCCCGTCAGTTGGTGCAGCGCGTCGCGCCCGAAGCGCGTTTCCAGTGCCGCCACCTGCGGCCGGCTGCGCTCGTCATTCCATAGAATGGCGTTGCGCAGCGGCGCGCCGCCCGCATCCACCGGCACAAACGTCTCCCGCTGGTGGGTGATCGCCAGCGCATCCGGCATCATCCCCGGCAGCGAATCGCTCACCTGCGCCATGCATTGGCGCAGCGCATGGCAGGCCCCGCTCCACCAATCCTCAGCATTCTGCTCATGCCAGCCCCGCTGCGGCTGGAGCAGCGGATAGCCGGCGCGGCCTTCCGCCAGCGGCTGCCCGCGCTCATCCCACGCCATCGCCTTGCAGGCGGTGGTGCTGCTGTCGATGCTGACGACAAAGCGCGCTGCCATAGAAACCGTGTCACCACCATTCAGGCGCAGGGGCGCGCACAAACGTTACTATAGTGCACAAACTTGCACGAACGGTACCATAACCACTGTGCGCTGTCAATCGGCCCACAAAAAAAGGCTGGAAGACAGTGGGTTCTGCGCAGAAACGCATTGTCTTCCAGCCGCAGCGACCGTCACGCTATACCCAATACCCGCGCTAGTTTACGAACCGTAAAACGGTCGCGCAGATAGTGGCCGTTAGCGATGGCCAGCGCCTTCTCTTCTTCACTCAACCCCAGCCCGGCCACATTCGTCGGACCGCCCACTTCCTCCAGCCAGCCGGTAATCTGCTCCGGCGGCGGCACCTGGGCGGCAATGACTTCAATCTCTTCCCAATGCGCCAGCACCTTCTGCTTGAGCGCGTCATAGCCTGCCTCATCCAGCTTGAGAAAGTTGGCATGTTCGGCGATGATGTCGCCCGCCAGGTCGCCGTAGGCGGCGCGGATGGCCGCCTCCTCCTGCGCGCGTCCCGGCAGCGTGGAGCCTTCCAGCAGATCCGCCGCCTCGGCACGCGTCAGGTTGCGCAGCCGTGCATACAACCCAGCCACCAGCGCCGTGGCCACCCCCACTTTGGCCCCATGCAGAATGGCCGGACGCCCGGTGCGCAGCAGGCTCATCTCCCAATAGTGCGAGTAGTGGTGCTCGGCGCCCGACGCGGGGCGCGAACTGCCGAAATCCAACATGCAGTAGCCGCTCTCCAGCAGCGCATCCATCAGCGTGCGCACGGCCTGCGGCGAGGCATGCCCAATGGCGGCGGCGTTGTCCGTACACAGCTTGACCGCAGCCAATGTGCGCTGAGCGATCTCCTCATCATACGGCTCATTCCACAGCAGCCGCCCAATCCGCCAATCTGCGATCGAGGTCAGCTTGCCCAGCATGTCGGCAAAGCCGGCGGCAATCATCGCTCGCGGCGCCTGCGCCAACGTGTTGATGTCGGCAAAGATGGCGATGGGCGCATGGCAGATCACGGTGATCTTGACGCCGTGGATGATCAGCGGCGCGCCGATGGAGGCAAAGCCATCCACCGACGGCGCGGTGGGCACTCCGATAAAGCTGGTTTTGGTGCGGTGACTGCTGAAGCGCGTGATGTCGGTCAGCGTGCCCGACCCGACGGCGATAAAGATTCGTTCCTGGCGGTCGGCCTCCACCAGCACATCCAGCACATGGGCGGCGTCCGCCACCACTTCACCATCGGCAAAGACTACCTGCTTGAGGTCAAAGTCGGCCGCGGTCAGCGCCTCCGCCACCATCCGCCCTTGGGCGGCATAGGTGTTGCTGTCGGCGACCAGCAGCAATTTGGTGTACTGCTGCCGCCGGCAAAACTCGACCAGATGCTGAGCGACATTGTCATCAATCGTGACCATCCTGGGACGTAGGGCTTGCATGGCTCACTCCTTGGCGCGCGGCGCGCCTGTCACAGTTGGAACGCGCGAGCCAGATAGCCCAGCAGCACAAAGCCCGCTTCTTCGGCGCTGGCGCCAAAGCTGACAATCCCGTCCTCATGGCCCGCCATGCCGAAAATACGCTTTTGCTGCACGTCACTCTCGCGGTAGAGCCGCGCCACTTCCTCGGCCATCTCTGGCGTGCCGTAGGCCACATCCCCCGTCATCGGCACTTCCAACGCCGTGGCATTGCGCCAGATGTGCGGTGAATGGGCGTGCAGCACCCAGCGGATATTGTCGTCCAGCGCATACAGCGTGCCATGCGTCAGCGATTCCGAGGAAGGCTGCACGGGACCTTCAGCCTCCAGCCGGTTGCGGACGGGATAGCAGCCTGTCACCACCACATAATCCGCCGGCGTCAGATCGGCGGCGCCGCCCGTTTGCGTGCCGGTGATGACAAAAGCCGGCTGGCCGGAGGCGCACTTACGCTCGATCCGGCAGCTAATGTTGCCGAACCCATAGCCGGCATAGCGGTTGGGATCCTGGCCGATCAGCGCCGTCAGATGCATCATTTTGCGCCATGCGTTCAACTCGCGCAGTTCCTGCTCCGGCAGGGCCGGCCCAGGCATGTAGTCCATCTCAAACTTGATTACGCCTTCTTTGCTTGCCATACAACACCTTCACTTTCTTGTTTATTTTTTGCGCCGGCCTGCATTAGGCCGGCTTATGCGTCATACTGTGCATCAGATCCTTCATTTGGCGGTAAGTCTCCTGGTACATCCGCACAAAGAATTTGTACTCGGCGTTGCGCGCCAGGTGGGGTTGATAGTGATGGCTCACCCGCACCATCCGCTGCGAAGCCGTGGGCAGATCGGGGTAGGCGCCGCAGCCCACCGCCGCCACCACCGCCGAGCCGAGCAGCGAAGCCTCGCTCTCCTGCGTGACCGCAAGCGGTCTGCCCAGCACATCGGCATAGATCTGCATAAAGAGCGGGCTTTGCGTGGCGCCGCCGCTGGCGATGATGCGCTGTAAAGCAAAGTGGTGGCGGTCAAAGGTCTCGAAAATGTCCTGCATGCCGTAGGCAATGCCTTCCATCAAAGCGCGAAAGAGATGGCCGCGGTCGCTCTGCAGCGAGAGGCCCCAGACCATGCCGCGTGCGGCGGAATCGGTGTGCGGCGTGCGGTTGCCCTGAAAATAGTCGAGCACGATCAGCCCGCCGCTGCCCACGGCCGCCTGCGCCGCCTCCCGATCCAGCAGTTGATAGACGCTGATCCCCTGCGCCGCTGCCTCCGCCGCCGCCCCCTGGCCGAAGTTGCGCTTGAACCAGGAAAGGATCGAACCGGTCGAAACCTGTCCGGCTTCCACTAGATTCAGCCCGGGCACAACAGCATCGGGAAAACTGCCCAGAATCCCGGCAAAATGCAGTTCCTGCGCCGAGAGCGCCGATACTACATTGGAGGAACCCATGATGATGCCCACATCCCCAGGGGCGCTGACGCCCTGCCCCAGCAGCCCGATAAAGGCGTCACCGCCGCAGGCCGCCACCGGAATCCCAGCGGGCAGCCCCAGTTCGGCGGCCACAGCCGGGGCAAGCCCGCCCACGATCTCCCCCACCCGGCAGATGGTGGCGGGAAACTTGGCCGGCAGATCATCCAGACCGACCGCAGCCAGCAGGCTGTAGGGCCAGCCGTCCGTCGGCGTATGATAGAACCAGCGCTGGCTGATCGTGTTGATGTTGAGGGTGAAGCGGCCCGTCAGCCGATAGGCAATCCAATCGGTGAATTCAAGCAGATAATCAGTGGCAGCGTAGAGACTCGGCTCATGCTCCTTCAGCCACAGCATTTTGGGCGGCATCCACTCGGCGTTGGCCCCGGCGAGGCAGTAGCGCAGCGCGGGATCACCGCTGGCGAAGAGACGCTGCGCCTGCTCCCCTGCGCGCACATCCATCCACAACAGCGGCCGGCGCACCAGCGTGCCGTCGGCGCGCATCGGTACAAGCGTGCAGGTGGTGGCGTCGGCGGCCAGGCTGATGATCTCGTCAGCAGGGACACCCGCAGCGGCCACGCAGTCGCGCACGGCCCCTACTAGCCCATCCCACCAATCCTCCGCATCTTGTTCCGCCCAGGCGGGAGCCGGGAAATAGGTTTTGTAGTTGCGCACGCCTATCGCCACGCGCCGGCCCGTCAAGTCAAAAATGGCGGCCTTGATGGCTTCCGTACCGGCGTCGATACTCAGGACATAGGGTGGCTGCAAACGCTGATCGGCCATTATTCTCACTTTATGGTAAGTTGACCGGCACGGCGGCCAACTGCTGGAAGTGCGTCCGCAGCGCCGGATAGAGGTCGCGGTAAATCCGATACAACTGGTCATACTGCGCGGCATATGCTGGGCGCGGGCTGTAGCTGGGACCTGCCGTCACCATATGCGCCACGGCCTCGACGACATCGGTATAGAGACCCGCCCCCACCGCCGCCAGGATCGCATCGCCCATGGCCGCGCCGGCCGCCGCTCCGGGCAGGGTGATCGGGCGCTGCAGCACATCCGCCTTGATCTGATTCCAGACGGCGCTGCGCGCGCCGCCGCCGACACAGGCCAGGCTGCGCGGGTCAAAGCCACCCGCCTGCGCCGCCTCGATGTTGTGGCGCAGCCCAAACGCTGCCCCCTCCATAATGGCGCGCACAATGTCCGCCTTGCGCGTGGCCAGCGACAGGCCAAACAGCACCCCGCGCGCGTCGGTGTCCCAGATCGGCGAGCGCTCGCCATACATGTAGGGCAGAAAGAGCAGGCGATTGGCACCCGGCGGGCTGCTTTCCGCCGCCCGGCTGAGCAGTTCAAAGGGGTCGATCCCCTGGCGCACGGCTTCGCGCCGCTCCTCTTCGCCCAGTTGGTCGCGGAACCAGCGCAGCGACCCGCCCGACGCCACCTGCGCGCCCACGACCAGATGCAGGCCGGGGATGGCATGGCCCAGCGGAAACAGTTCCTGGCCGTGATAAGGCTGGTCGCTGCCGATCATCAGCACAGTAGACTGGCCGGTCATCTCGACAGCCTGCCCGCGCGCCACAAGACCGGCCTCAATGGCGGCGGCCGCGCCGTCGACCATACCGGCCAGCACAGGCGTGCCGGCGGCAAAGCCGCTGGCGGCAGCCGCCCGGCTGCTGACACGCCCGGCGATTGCGGCGCAAGGCAGCACCGGCGGCAGCTTGCTGCGCGCCAGCCCCATAGCGTCCACCAGTTCATCCGACCAATCCTGACGCCCGCCGTCAAAGAGCATCGTCAGCGGCCCGACGGCGCTGTCCATACAGAAGGCCCCGCACAACCGCTGCACGATAAAGCCATTGGCCTGCAGCACCTGGTGGCAGGCGGCGTAGCAGTCGGGCGCATACTGCCGCAGCCACAGCAGTTTGGGCGCCAGAAAGTAGGGGTCGATGCGCCCGCCGTTGATGGCCGCGATGCGCTCGCCCCCGATATGCACCCGCAGCCATGAGCACTGCTCCTCAGAACGGCGGTCCATCCAAGTAGCCGCCGGGCAGAGCACCGCGCCCTCCCGATCCACAGCTACCAGCGAAGGCGCCTGGCAGCTAACGGCAATCGCCGCCACCTGGCGCGGGGCAACCCCGCTCTCGCCAAAGATGCGGCGCATAATGGCGCAGGTCGCCTGCCACCAATCCTCCGGCGCCTGTTCCGCCCAGTTGGGATGCGGATAGGCCGTGGCGTACTCCTGCCCGGCTTGCGCCACAACGCGCCCCTCGCCATCGCTCAAGATAGCCTTGGCGCCGGTTGTGCCGATATCAATGCCGGCCAGATAAATGTCAGACATGGTTCACACAGCGCAGCAGCGGCCTGCCCGCCACCCAGTTGGCGACATCCGCCACCACATCCTGCGCGCCGCGCTGGGCTGAACCCTGCGAGGAGCCGGCGATATGCGGCGTCAGCGTGACATTGGGCAGCGCCAGCAGCGGCCAATCGGGGCTGGGCGGCTCCTCCGGAAAACAATCCAACCCGGCGCCGGCCAGGTGACCACCGGCCAGCGCAGCGTACAGGGCATCGTAATCCACCAACGGCCCGCGCGCCGTGTTGATAAAGTAAGCGCCCGGCTTCATGGCCGCAAACTCGGCGCGACCTATCATCCCCACCGTCTGCGGCGTGACGCGTGCGTGCAGGCTGACGATGTCCGACTGCGCCAGCAGCGAAGCAAAATCAACCGCCTCCACCCCCAACTCGGCAAAGCGCGCCGCCGTCACAAAAGGGTCGTAGGCGATCACACGCAGACCAAAGGGCAGGAGACAAGGAACCAGCAACTGCGCCACCGCCCCCAGACCGACCAGCCCAATGGTCTGGCCGCGCAATTCGCGCCCGGTGCGGTCATAGCGATAGAGATCGCCTCGCCAGACCCCTTGGCTCAAGGCGGCGTGGGCACGGGCAATCCCGCGGCACTCGGCCAGGATCAGCCCCACGGTAAACTCTACCACCGCCTGCGAATTGCGCCCCGGTGCATTGACCACCGGGATGCCGCGCGCGCTGGCGGCGGCCACATTGACATTGACCGGCCCCCCGCGACAGCAGCCGATGATCCCCAACTGGTCGCCGGCATCCACCACCGCCTGCGTGACGGGGGCCACATGCGTCAGCAGCGCCTGCGCGCCTGCCACCAGCGCGGCCACGGCCTGCGGATCGCCGCAGAATTCCTTGACCTCCGCATTCTGCACCAGCGGCACATCCGGCCACGACACATCCAGCGTCGCCACGTGCAGTTCGCGCACCAGCGGGCGCACCTGCCGCTCCAGCGCCTCAACAAACAGTTCCGTGCCCACAAAGTGATCGCCGATGACGGCGACGCGCAGTTGTTCAATCATCTTGCTGAATTACCTTCTCAAGTTGTTGCACTAAGCCGCTGCAGCAGTTGCTGCCGCTCTTCCCAGACCGGCAGCATCGCCTCGCGCACGCTGCGATAGATTTGGAGCAGGAGGGCATAGTCCGCGGCGCGCGCCGATGCAGCTTCAAAGCGGCGGGCGGTGCGCACCGTGCGCGCCACACCCTCCTGGTGTGACGCATAGAGACCGACAGCCACGCCGGCATTGATGATCGCGCCCTTGGCGCCATACTCCTGGCCTTCGGCCACAGTCACGGGACAGCCCAGGGCGTCGGCCAGAATCTGCGCCCACAGCCGGCTGCGCGCGCCGCCGCCGGCCAGCCGCAATTCGACGACTGGAACCCCCATAAAGCGATAGCAGTCGAGCACTGACAGGGCGACACCCTCATAAACGGCGCGCAGCAGCACATCGCGGCCATGCCCGCTGCTCAGCCCGCTGAACTGCGCGCGTGCGCCCGGACAGACAAATGGCGCCCGCTCGCCTGCAGGGTCCAGATAGGGGTGATACATGACGCCATATGCGCCCACCGGCACGCGTTCGGCCAGCCGCTCCAGAGCATCCCACACGTTGCTGCCGGCGGCAGCCGCGGCCTGTTCTTCAGCGCGGCAAAACTCCTGCATAAACCACTGCAGATTGGGCGTGGCGGCCATCGTCGGCAGCAGCCGCAGCAGCCGATCCGGCGGGGCATGGCACATATTGTAGCCGCTGTTGGCTGGCTCCAGCACGGGCCGCTCCACCACAACCTGATGCACCCCCGCCGTGCCCAGCACCGAACAGGCGTCACCCGGCGCTACGGCCCCAACCCCCAGCGCGGACGCTACGACATCAAATGGACCGGCGGCCACGGGCATCCCGGCGGGCAGGCCCAACTCGGCGGCGACGGCGGGCAGCAGCCCGGCGCTGTTCTGAGCGCAAGGCGGCGCGGGCGGCAGTTTGCCGCGCCAGGCGTCGATCCCCAACAAGTCAAAGATGCGTCCATCATAGCCGCGCCGCCGCGCGGCAAAAAACGTATGTGAAGCATCGGTCTCATCCGTGCTCACCACGCCGGTCAGCTTGAAAAAAATCCAATCTTTGGCGCGCAGCACGGCAGACGTGCGCGCCACCGTTTCCGGCTCAAACTCCTGCAGCCAGCGCAGATGGAGCGCCTGGTTGCAAGTGTTGAGCGCCGTGCCCGTAATCTGGAAGATGGCGGCGCTGAGGCCGGAGCGGTGGTGCTCCTGCACAAAAGGCCCCGTGCGCCCGTCCGACCATAAAATGGCCGGGCGCACGGGGTCGCCCTGCGCATCCACCAGCCAGGTGCCATCCCCCTGTCCGGTCACGCCGATCGCCAGCAGTTCGCCGGCTGCCACACTGTCTGCCACGCCGGCATTGTGCAGCGTTTGCCGCACGGTCAACACGACTGCACGCCAGACAGCCTGCATGTCCGCTTCCGCCCAGCCGGGCTGGGGCGTCAGCAGGCTGGAAGGCGCCGCCGCACCCGCTACTTCACGCCCGTCCACTGTAAACAGCGTGCTCTTGATGACGGTTGTGCCGGCGTCGATCCCCAGCAGATAGGAGGCGCACATAGGGCCGGCGCTAAAGCGCCTTTTGACTTTCGCTGTCAAACAGATGAAGGCGTTCGGGACGCATGAGCAAGGTGGCTTTGCTCCCGCGCGCCAGATTTAAGGCGGGCGGCGTAACCGCCAGCACCTTGCTGCCGCCGACACGCACGGCAAGCTGCCCTTCTTCGCCCAGGTCTTCATAGGTAATCACATCGCCCACCAGCGCCACTTGGTCGTCGTCCGCCGCCCCCATCGCCAGCTCCACATGCACGGGCCGAATGCCGATGTCCACCTGCTTGGGTTTGGCAGCCAGCACCCGGCTGCGCAGACCATCCGGCAGTTGCAGCACAAAGCTGCCGTCGGGGGCGCGCAGATGCAGATCACTGCCGCTGCCGGCGGGCTGGGTGGCGAGGAAGTTCATCGGCGGCTCGCCGATAAAGCCGGCCACAAATTCATTGGCGGGGTGATTGTAAATTTCCTCAAACGTGCCTACCTGCTGCAGCACGCCGAAGTTCATTACGGCAATGCGTTCGGCCATCGCCACAGCCTCAAGCTGGTCGTGCGTGACCAGCACTGTCGTGCGCCCCGTCTGCGCGTGCAGCCGTTTCAGTTCCACCCGCATATGCGCCCGCTGCGCCGCATCCAGGTGCGACAGCGGTTCATCCATCAAAAACACATCCGGGTCGCGCACCAGGGCACGCGCCAGCGAGATGCGCTGTTTCTGGCCGCCTCCCAACTCCGCCGGTTTGCGATCCAGAATATCGGTGATGTCGAGCATGTCCGCCACCTGCTTGACGCGCTCGCGAATCTCCGCCGCCGGCACCGATTTGGCGCGCAGACAGAAGGCGATGTTTTCCCAGACCGAGAGAGGCGGATAAAGAGCGTAGGTCTCAAACGCCAAAGCAACATTGCGCTGATTCGGCTCCAAGCGGTTGACCAGCCGGTCGCCGATGTACATTTCACCGCGCGTGATATCCTCCAGTCCCACGATCATGCGCAGCGTGGAGGTCTTGCCGCAGCCCGATGGCCCCAACAGGGCCAGAAATTCACCATCGGCGACGGTCAGGTCGAGATCTTTGACGGCCTCGACGCCCCCTTTGTAGGTCTTGCAGATACGTTTCAGACGCAGTTCGGCCATTATTGCTGCCCTCGTTCCGCAAATAGAATATTCTGCTGGGTCCGGCTGTTGAAAACCAGGATATGGTTGGTTTCGATGGCCAGGCGCACAGGCTCGTCGATGGCGAAATTCATCTCAATGGGCGTGATGACATTCAGCTTCTGCCGCCCGACAGTCGCGCTCAGCACCCCTTTGGTGCCCAGTCGCTCAAACACGTAGACGCTGCCGCTGCACTGGTTGGCGTCGCCCCCGGCAGCGCCTGCTGTGTCTTCCATTGCCCCGTTTGTCACCGGGTGCATGTGCATGGGCCGGATGCCGAGCGTGAACTGCTGCGTATTCTGCAGCAGGAGCGCCCGGCGCAGCCGCTCCGGCACATCGACAACAATCGTCCCGTCACGACTCACCAACTGCAAAACGTCCCCAGTCTGGTTGCTGGTCTGCTTGAGATCGCATTCAACCAAATTGATCTGCGGATGGCCCAGGATTTTGGAGACAAACAGATTGGCCGGCTCTTCAAACACCTCGCGCGGCTGGCCGATCTGTTCGATCACCCCCTGGTTGAGCACGACCAGGCGGTCGCCCAGCGACAGCGCCTCCAAATAGTCGTGTGTGACATAGATGGTCGTATAGCGGATATCCGCTTCCAGCGCCTTGAATTCGGTGCGCATCCGGTGGCGCAGCTTGGCGTCCAGATGGGAGATCGGCTCGTCCAGCAGCAGCACCTCCGGCTCGCGCACCATCGCCCGGCCCAGCGCCACACGCTGCTTCTGCCCGTTCGATAGATGCTGCGGCAGGCGATCCAGCAGCATATGAATGTTGAGCATCTCCGTCACGCTCAGCACGCGCTGGTTGATTTCGTCGTTGCTAAATTTGCGCCCCGGCGCCCGCAGCGGATAGGCTAGATTCTCCTTGACTGTCATATGCGGATAGAGGGCGTAGCTCTCAAACGCCATCGCCACATTGCGGTGGTTTGGCTCCACCGCATTCATCAGCTTATCGCCGATATAGACCTTGCCGCTGCTAGGGTTCTCCACCCCGGCGATCAGCTTCAGCGTCGTCGTCTTGCCCGCGCCGGAAGGGCCAAGCATGACGATAAACTCGCCGTCGGCGACATCCAGCGACATGTTGTTGACCGCACAGTTCTTGCCGAAGTTTTTGGTGAGATTCTCAAGTCTGAGCTTTGCCATTGTCGGTTAGCCTTTCACTGCACCAAAGCTCAGGCCGCGGATCAGGTAGCGCTGGATGCTGAGGGCGAGCACAATCTGCGGAATCGACGAAACCACCGAGGCGGCGGCCATGCGGTTAAAGAAGCCCTGCGCCGACGAGATATAGCCCAGCGCCGACACCGTGACGGTCTGCACATTGGAGCCGCCCAGCACCAGCGGGAAAATGAAATTGTTCCAGGCAAACACAAAGGCCAGCAGGGCCGCCGCCGCCAGCCCTGGCCGCACCAGCGGCAGCAGGATCGTCCAGAAGATGCGCCACCAGGGATAGCCGTCCACCATCGCCGCCTGCTCAATATCCGGAGAGATGTCTTCAAAGTAGCTGCGCAGCACCCAAATCAGCAGCGGCAGTGTAACCAACTGGTAGACCCAGATGATGCCGGCGTAGGTGTCGTACAGCCCTAACTGGCGATAGAGCACCGACAGTGGGATGATGACGACTAGTTCTGGTGCAAAGCGAAAAGAGAGAAAAGTAAAGGCCAGGTCTTCCTTGCCCTTGAAGTGATAGCGCGCCAGCGCATAGGCAGCCGGCACCCCCACCAGCAGCGAGACGACCACTGCGCCGCTGCTGACGATCAGGCTGTTGAGGAAAAAACGCGGAAACTCCTGGCGAGCCACCACACCGGCAGCCGCACGCGGGTCGCCAAAAAAGATGGCATAGTAGTTTTCAATCGTCGGATGAAAGATAAACTGCGTCGTAAACAACTCCGTGCCGCTCTTGAGCGAGACCAAGAACATCCAGAAAATGGGAAAGAGGGCAAAGAGAAAATAGAGAGCCAGAAAGCCATCCGAAACCAAGGCGGCGAGCAATTGGTTGGCAGTTCGTTTTTGCATAGTCGGCATCCACCTCTGGAATTAATATCCCGCCGCTCGGCGCTGGGCGCGGCCCCAGAACTTGATCAGATACTGGCTGGTGATATAGATAATGATATAGAGCAGAATCGCATAAGGCAGACCCTGCGCCAGCCGTTGAAATTGGATGCTCGTACGATAGGCCGTCAACTGGTAGGTCATCAACGTATTGCCGGGGCCGCCTTCGGTCATGGCAAAGATGATGTCGAACATCTTCAAGGAGTCCATCAGCCGGAAGACCAGCACAATGGTGATGAAGGGCGTCAGCATGGGCAGCGTCAGGTTGCGGAAGGTGAACCAGAAGGAAGCGCCATCCACGCGCGCCGCTTCAAAAGGAGCGTTGGGAAACGAGCGCAGCCCGGCCGTCAGGATCAGCGCAGCGAACGGCGTAAACATCCATACATCGACCAGCACCACCGACATCAGCGCCGTCTCCGGCACCGCCGCCCACTGCAGGGAGGGCAGCCCCACGGCATTCAGCATCGGATTGAGGATGCCGACGCTGGGCTGCATCATCATCTTCCAGATCAACGTACCGATCACGGGCGCGATCATCATCGGGAAGATCAAGGCAGGCGTCAGAATTTTAGCCAGCCGCGACTCACGGTTGAGCAGCATGGCAATCACCAACCCCAGCCCCAGTTCAATCCCCGTAGAAAAGAGCGCATAGGCCAAGGTAATATAGGTGCCGTAGAGAAAGTCGGCGTCCGTCACCATGCGCCAGTAGTTGCGCAAACCGACAAAGACATCCTGGCTGCCGGGCCGATTTAGCGTGTAGGCGGTCAGCGAGTAATAGATCGCCGTCAAAAAGGGGTAAAGAATCCCGACCAGCACCAGCAGCGCCGGCAGCGCGATTAAGTAGGGGCGGATGCGCACCGACAGCGGCGGCGGCACGATTTCTCCCGGCGCAGCAGGCAGGGTGGGGCGTAATGTCTCTTCGGTCATCGCTTTGGCTCTCCCATCAGGACAGTGTTCACGAAGCAGGGAAGGGGAGAAGGCGGGCGATGCCCGCCTTCTCCCGGGTGCAGCAGTTCAAGTTGCGTTTACTATTGCAGAATACCGGCGTCCTGCAGCTCCTGGGTAAGGCTGTTGACCAGCGCATCCAGCCGGGTCTTGGCATCCTGCCCGGCATAGATGTCCTGCAGCGCCTGTGCCCACTCCGTCGTCGTCTCAAAGAAGAGCGGCTGCGGTGTGAACTGAATCTTCATGTCGTTGCTGGAGATCGTCTGGAAAGTCTGCAGATAGTCGGTCTGCTCGCCCATCTTGGCTTGGAAGTCCGGGTTGTCCCAGATGGCCTGGCGCACTGGATTGACCATGCTGTAGTCTACAGCGCCGGTGGTCAGGAAATCCTGGCCGGTCGCCCACTGCATGAATAGCCAGGCGGCATCCTTCTTCTGCGAACCGGCATTCATGGCCAGCGACCAGATCCAGATATTCGTCTTGAGCTGGCCGTCGGGGCCAAGCGGGCCTGGCGCCCACGCAATGTTGCCCAGTACTTCCGCAGCTGCCGTATCCGGCTGGTTCTGGAAGTAGCCCAGAATGTCGGCGTCAAACATCGTGGCGGACTTGCCCGCACCAAAGTCCGAACCGGCCTGATACCAGGTGTAGGTCGTCCAGGCTTGGGGGCCGGCACTCTTCACCATGTCGATCCACTTGGTGGTGACTTCGACGGCGCAGTCCGAATTCATCTGCGGGCGCATGTTCTCGTCGTAATCCTGGCAGCCATAGCTGGAGTACATGGTCATAAAGCCGGGGTGAATGGTCGCCCAGTTGAGGCTGCCGCGCACCACAATGCCCGCCATGCCCGGTTCCAGTTCCTTGAGCTTCTTGCTCACGGCGACCAGTTCATCCAACGAGGTCGGTGGGGTCAAACCATGCTTGTCGAACAGATCCTTGCGGTACATATAGGCATTAGCTTCCCAACCCCACGGAATGGCGTACTGCGAGCCTTGACCCAAATTGGCGGAGCCAGGCTGCAAGTTCCACATCTCGGAATTGCGCAGGTCGGGCAGAATGTCCTCAAAGTTGTAGTCCGGATTGGTTTTGCTGGGGTCGTTGATATAGCCTTCCAGCGGCTCCATCCAACCGGCGGGGGCATACTGCCAGATCATATAGGCGCCGGTCATAAACACATCATACGTGCCCGAATTGCCGGCCTGTAGGTCAATCGTCACCTTGTCGAAATAGTTTTGCTCCGGAAAAACGTCGTAGGTGACGTCAATGCCCGTCAATTCAGTAAACTTGGGCAGTTCGGCCACCAGCGCCTGCTGATAAGGATGCTGGTTGAGCAGCAGCTTGAGGCTCTCGCCTTCGTGGGCGCGCCAGTTGAATTCACCTGCCGGCGCCGCTGCAGCTTCAGCGCCGGCTGCGGTAGTGGCTTCCGTCGTGCTGCCTTCCGTCTGCGGTGCGGCCGCCGGTGCGGCGGCGGGCGCACAGGCCCCCAACAGCAGGGCGAACACCGTCAGCAAAGAGACAATCATAAGCGTTGATCTGGATCGCATAAGCTTAGCTTTCCTCCTGGTCATGAAAAGATGGACCCACAAACTTGCCTGACTTCCGCGCATGTTCAAGCGAATACGCCCTTCCTTTCGCCGCAAGGCACTCCTACGCAAGCAGAGATGGTATTTCAGCCAGATTCTCAATGACGAAACTGGGTGGTGTTGGCATACGGGCGGCGTCGGCGCGTGTGGCGACGCCGGTCAGGACGGCGGCGGTGTACATCCCCGCCTGCTGCCCCATCAAAATATCGGTCTCCAGACGGTCGCCGACCATCATGCAGCGTGCAGCCGGCAGCCCCAGCCGCTCCAGCGCCACCTGCATGATCAGCGTCGAAGGCTTGCCGGCCAGCAGTTCCAGCTTGCGCCCCGTCATGTGCTCCAGCGCGGCGATCGTGCCGCCGGCATCCGGTATGCCGCCGCCGGGCATGGGGCACATCTTGTCGCCGTTGGTGGCGTAAAAGCGTGCGCCACGCATCAGCGCCTGATAGGCCGTATTGAGCTTGCGGTAGTCCAGTGTGCGGTCAAAGGCCACAATGACGGCGTCAATCCCCTCCACGTCAATGACTTCTTTATCGCTCTGGCCGGTGAGTTCCGCCACAACCTGCAAACCGTGGCCGCGCAGTTCGGCGCGCAGTGCTTCCTCGCCCACCACGTAATAGCGCAGCTGCGGCTCATGCTGCGCCAGATGGTGGCCCAGCACATAGGCCGACGTGATCACCGCTTCCGGCGCGGTGGGGATGCCGAGCCGCGTCAGCTTGGCGGCATATGCCTGGCGCGGCTCCAGCGGCTTGTTGCTCACAAAGAGCACCTGTTTGCCGCGGCGGCGCAGCTCGGCAATCCCTTCGACGCTGCCCGGCAGTGCGGCATCGCCCAGATAGACGGTGCCGTCCAGGTCAAAAACGAATCCGTCAACAGGTACAGCCATAAGATCAAGTGGCCTTTCACGCTTCGGAAACTGCTGTATAATTGCTACGGGAAGTGGGGAACTGCAAATTCATTCGATATATGAATATCTTTGCAAATGGTATCACAGCCTACACACGTTGTCAACCCCGAAAATCTGGCGCTTTCCGGCAAGAATAGAGATAAGCAAACTGCTTGACACACCCTTACAGGCATGGTAGTATCGGTAAGCAGCAACAGCTTTCTGCAAATTCTTGCAGAGAAAAGTTGAAATTTCACCACTCCGATTCGGGCGCCTCTTATGAATGAGCGGGAAGATTTGCTGGCGATGGTTGCCAGCCTCTATTACAAGCTTCACCAAAGCCAGGCGGAGATCGCAGAACGGCTGGGTGTTTCCACCTCCAAAGTGTCGCGCCTGCTCAAAGACGCCTGGGAGCGCGGCATTATTGAAGTTACGATTCATACCCCTATCCCACGCGACTTTGCCCTGGAACAGGAGTTGATTGCGCGCTTTGGCCTGCGCGACGCCTATGTGCTGGAGACAAAGGGCGACGCCGATGAACTGAGCCTGCTCACGGCGACCGGCCAGTTAGCCGCCAGCTATCTGGCGCGCGTCATCCCCACCTTTGCCCCCGGTTCCACCATCGGCGTGGCTTGGGGCACGGGCGTGCAGTCCACCGTGCATGCGCTGCCCAACAACCTCAGCCAAAAAATCGATGTCGTGCAGTTGATGGGGGGTGTGGGTGCACTGGTGGTGGATGGCCCCGACCTGGCGCGCGTGGTGGCCGCCAAGCTCGGCGGGCGCCATCACGACCTGCACGCGCCCGTGCTGGTGGAAAAAGCCGAGGTGCGCACTATCTTTCTCAGTGAGCCGTCCGTGCGCGAGGGCATCCACCGCGCTCAGTCGGTGCAGCTTGCCATCACCGGCGTCGGCACACTGGATGACAAAGCATCCAGCTTTCTGCGCGCCGGGCTGCTCACCCTGACCGATCTGGCGCAGCTGCGGCGCGCCGGCGCCAGCGGTGAAACCATCGGGCGCTTCTTCGACATCAACGGCAGCAGCGACGGCATCGAGATCAACCAGCGCATCATCGGCATCGAATTGGATGACTTGCGCCGCATCCCCCAAGTTCTAGCCGTTGCCCGCGGCACAGCCAAAGCCACCTCCATCCTCGGCGCCCTGCGCGGTAAATTTTTAACCGTACTGGCCACCGATGACGCCACCGCCCGCGCCGTCATCGCCCTTGACCAGAACAGCAGCGCCAGCAATTCTCAAATTGAGTGAACAGGACAGAGGAGATGGCAATGGGGAGTTATGGGCTGGGTGAAAGAACTGCGGAATGATCGGTGAGGTCGTGTCTGGACAGCCGGCAAAGGGGTGACATGTAGCGGTTTATAGGTGG